>NZ_JBFTPT010000007.1:0-379943 GCF_056398625.1 Paenibacillus sp. 01T431 | reverse complement strand
TCGTTTTTTCAAGGGGCTTCGCCACACATTTCCATCTACGTGTCAAGTCCTATTTCACTTTTTCAAAAAAAAAGAGCAGGCTATCTTTTTGATAACCTACTCTTTATTTATGGTTTTTGATCCTGCACCTTAACTTAATGACATTGACCTTATGGTCAGAGTTTTTTTGGTTCCACTTTTAACAAAAGCCACGTACACTTTAAATTATTTTAACCTAATCCTCGTCTTCGTCCTCCGCTAGCTGCGATTTGGCCGGCAGTTTATTGTAATCGCGGATAAGTGAGAAGTAGTGGTCAGCCCGTACAGCTTGATATTCCGGTCCGAGCGATTCTGTTATTGCCACTACATCAGAAGGTGTCATGCTCCATGCGAGCAGCCCGAGTGATACGAATAATGGTGATTTGCCATCCCATTTTGCTTTGGCTGCTGCCAAAATGTTTTTCCCGTCTTGTGCGGTACTTATGCCTTGAATCGTGGATACGGGCAGTGTACCGTTTATGATTTCGACACCGTAATGATCTTCCCAGCTTAGGAATAGTCCTTTTGCCTTGTAAAACTTCTCATAGGCAGCTGCCTTTGATGCGCTGAGCGGAACATTCTCGCTGTTCACACGATTCAGCACATACGGAACGGTCATTCCTGTTTGCTTCATATACGTATAAGACTGCTTAAGGAAATCAGAGAATGTGGCTTCCGGCCATGCTTCCGGGTAGAAGTATCCTGACCCAGAAGGACCAGCAATGATGAGGTCATTTTCCGTCGCTGTCTTTTGGAAATAGTTCAGAATAGCGGGTGCGCCGTCATAAAGAAGCGGGCTTGATGTCCAGTTGATCGGTACTTTTCCGCGAGTAGGATCATCCCATAGGATACGCATTCTATGCTGATTGTATTGGAAGTTGTCGCCCTCGCTGAAGGTATACGTGACGTAGATTTTATTTGCAAGCTTAGGCGCCTTAGGCGTTTTGGCTTTGACTGTCTTTGCCTTTGTACCCGAGAAAACCGTTAAGTTGCTGAACCAGTCGGCCGCAAGCACGTAGACACTGTAATTGGATGTAATTTCTACGGAGCTGAATTCGCCTTCAACGTCATTATTAAACCAGCCTAAGTAAGGGGTGCCTGGCTTGACGCCTGATAAGATTTTTTCGAAAAGCGCTTTCTGTTCCGGCACGTTGGAATCAAGCCAGAACACCATTGCTTTGTTCGCAACTGCATAATCACGGAGGTAGCCGTAAGGCTCCTTCTGGTCTGAGGTTGGCGGCTGGATATTGCCTGCCGATACCTTAAATTGATTCCACATAAGGACGGAGGCAGTTAACTGCTTTGTACCTGCAGGCGGCGTAAACTTATAGACGAAGTATCGGCCATTGTCTGCGAATCGGTGTCCTCCTTGACCTGTTGATACTTGAGAGCTTTGACGGTCGTACAGAAACGCCTCTTCCTCAGGCGTACCTGGAATAAACTGCGCGATTGTTTGCCTGTCTGCCTTCACGGTTACTTCATGAACGGCGGATCCCCAACCATCCTGAGGGAAAGCGTCCTCGAAGCGAAGAAATACGGATTCTTTGCCCAAATTGCCCGTCAAATCCAGCTCATACGTATTTTTATTTTTGCCATCGCGCTCCTGCGTGGTGTCTTCTGCAATGGTCTTGAACGATTCAGGGAGTCCGGGAGGTATTCTAACGGATGTGTCAGGGCTTAATCCGACTAACATCCGATGTGTCGATTTGGCCCATAGATTCTCATATTGCCATGTGTAAGCATCCAAACGGTCTTTGAATTTGCCTTGTAAATCATCGAGCACTTTTAGGTTAAATGGTGCTGCTTTCAACTGCGCGGCGAGAGCAGGGCTAGCGACAACGGCATCCTTTAACCCAGCAAGAGTAGTCGCTACATTGACGGTATCAGCAACCTTCGGATCGTAAACAATGATGCCTTTCACTTCTTTTTTATATTTTTTGACGATATCCCAGTAATCTGCATGCACATTGTAGGGAACCTTCAAATCTTTTAGCCAGGTCAGTTTGCCTTCTTCTTGATTTTCCAGCAGATAGATTCGAGGCTCCTCACGGTTAACGATACCCTGCAGCGTTGCAAGCAGAAGCTTAATGTCCCCTGGTGCATCATAAACATCAGCTACATCTAGTTTTTGGGGGGTTGCAAAGGATGGAAGCGCTTGCTTGTTTGGCCAGCTAATAGAGCTTTTGCCGGATTTGGATTCCGCAGTTGCTGCAGCTGGTGCTGAAGCGCCAAGCGTTAAAGACAGCGTACATACGATAGCCAGACATGTGACAGTAAGTTTTCGAATCACGATCTTACACCTCGTCTCATCTGATTGGGTAATACCATCGTCATAGCGCCTTTTCCATTCCCTCCTTCTTAGGCGGCTTCGCTAATGCGCATACGGCAGTACCTAAACTATATATTAAATATATTTATGTTTAATACAATCGTTTCGACAAAGGTTCTAACAGAAGACAACTCGAGACCTAAAGTATTATAGCGCAAAAGAGATAGACAATAGTCCCTTTTACATAGCCAAATCATGAGTAATGCATTCAGAAATTGTATATATTAAATATATATAATTGGCGGAAAATATGCATGCAGCATATACTTCACATAGTGATCCCTTTATATCCAAAGGAATCGTATTGCAGGTATTTCATTCGAGTAGGTATAATATAAATTATGGAAATTCAATATTTAATTTTTAGAAAGCGGTGTTGAAATGGATCGTTCATTTTATGTGTTTGTCATTGCCATTGCTGCCCTCGTGCTGTGGAGACGAACAAGGAGCTTTTACCGCCCCATTCGAGGAGACGGCAAAAGGCTGTTGTACCCTATTCTATTTATGCTGCCGGGCCTGCTGTTGATATTTAATTCCAACGTCCATGCGCCATTTTACGAATTTTTGATTGCTGCGGCTATCGGTATTATCCTCTCGATTCCTCTAATATGGACCACAAACTATGAAATTCGTGATGATCATCTTATATATGCCAAGAAGAACTGGGGATTCATCGTCGCTTTTCTTGTTGTCATTGCTATTCGTTTCGAGCTTCACCATTACATGTCCACAATTGAACCTCAAACGCTGGCTGCTTTGTTTATGATTTTAGCGTTCTTTTACGTCATCCCGTGGCGAGTCGTTTCTTATATTAAATTTCGGAGATTAGTACAGCTTCAAACGGTACGAAAAGTATAATCGCTATTCTGGCACTCAAGGAGCCCTTTTAAAGGAGCTCCTTTTTTTTCTGTTTTCACGACACCTCATTAAAATACTATTTTTCTGAAATTTATACCATATTTTGTGGAATTGGCATTTTATAATCAACGTATTGGGATGAAACAATGGGGATGAGGGGGAAATTGAAAATGAGGCATGACCATGCTGGAAATAATGGTTTAGTCGCAGCTTCTATCTTTTTGAAAAAATGTAAGCGCTTGCTGTAATGTACATTTTTCGAAAAGGGGTATGGATATGACATCGAAAGGAATGCGTCTCTTTATTTGGGGATTTGTGCTCTTGTGGGTCGCAGTCATGATCGTTTTTAGTTTTGCTGATTTGAGCTTGTCCAAAGCGATATATAACGAGGAACACTCCTTGTTTGGACAGTTTTTTGAAAACTTTGGCGAGCATCCTGCATTTATTGTCCTATTTATCGCGGGCAGCATTCTCTTTAGTACGGCTAGGCATGAGAATCCTAATGCTGTATTCAGAGCTTAAGGCGTCTAAACATAGGTGTAATGAGAAACATAATAGAGGAGGATTTTAAATGAAAATTGATATTCAAGCGCTTATTGACCAAATGACTTTGGAAGAAAAAGCAGGTATGTGTTCGGGGCTCGATTTCTGGCATCTAAAGGGTGTTGAACGACTTCATATTCCTTCTATAATGGTAACGGATGGGCCTCATGGGCTGCGTAAGCAAAAAGGTTCTTCTGACCATGTAGGTATTTTTGATAGCGTTCCTGCTACCTGTTTTCCATCAGCGGCAGGGCTTGCCGGCTCTTGGGACCGTGAATTGGTTGGAAAGGTAGGCGTGGCTCTTGGCGAGGAATGCCAAGCAGAGGATGTGGCTGTTTTACTTGGGCCAGGCGCGAACATCAAGCGGACGCCGCTATGCGGACGGAACTTTGAATACTTTTCTGAAGATCCTTTCCTATCCTCGGAAATGGCGGCAAGCCATATTCAAGGGGTACAAAGCCAAGGTGTTGGCACTTCACTCAAGCATTTTGCACTCAACAACCAAGAACATCGCCGAATGTCAGTCGATGCGGTTGTCGACGAGCGGACAATGCGTGAAATTTATTTGGCAAGCTTCGAGGGTGCGGTGAAAAAAGGTAAACCATGGACGGTCATGAGCGCCTACAACAAAGTAAACGGAACGTATGCTTCGGAAAACGAATTTTTGTTAACGGATATTTTGAAGGAAGAATGGGGCCATGAAGGTTTTGTTGTCTCCGACTGGGGTGCGGTAGATGAGCGAGTAGATGCACTTGCAGCGGGGCTTGAGCTAGAAATGCCTTCCAGCAACGGCAGTGGCGACAAAAAAATAATAGAGGCCGTGCAAAGCGGCAAGCTATCCGTCGAATTGCTCGATCAAGCTGTTGCAAGACTGCTTCGAATTATCTTCATGAGTGTTGATCAGAAAAAAGAGAACGCGTCTTACAATGTGGGAGAGCATCATCAGCTAGCTCGCACGGTTGCTAGTGAATGTATGGTGCTTTTGAAAAATGAACAACAGCTGCTGCCTCTTAGCAAAGGGAAAAAAGTGGCGGTCATTGGCGCATTCGCTCAAAAACCTAGGTTTCAAGGCGGCGGCAGCTCGCATATCGTGCCGACTGCGCTCGATAATCCGCTGCAGGAAATGAAGCAGCTGGCTGGAGACTCGTCATTCATTGTATATGCTGAGGGTTACTCGCTAGATAACGATAATAGTGATGATGCACTCCTGGAAGAAGCGAAGAAGGCCGCTAGCGAAGCCGATGTGGCCGTTGTATTTGCAGGTCTTCCCGACCGTTATGAATCTGAGGGATACGATAGAAAACATCTAAATATGCCGGGTAATCAGAATCAATTGATTAAGGCTGTAGCGAGCGTGCAAAGCAACGTCGTTGTTGTCCTTATGAATGGTTCGGCTATCGAGATGCCTTGGGCTGACGAGGTGGGAGCCATTTTGGAGGCATACTTAGGGGGGCAAGCGGTTGGTGGTGCGATTGCTGATCTGCTGTTCGGAGAAGCGAATCCATCCGGCAAGCTGGCAGAGACATTTCCTGCTAAGCTAAGCGACAATCCATCATTTCTATTTTATCCAGGCGAGGCAGATCATGCGGAATATCGGGAAGGCATTTTTGTCGGATATCGCTACTATGATTCGAAGAGCGTTAAGCCGATGTTCCCGTTTGGGCATGGTCTGAGCTATACAACATTCGAGTACACAAACCTGTTGATAGACAGCAAGGAAATAAATGATACGGAAACGGTAAGCGTTCACGTCACGGTTAAGAACACAGGAACACGCTCCGGTAAAGAAATCGTTCAGCTGTACGTTCAAGATGTCGAGAGCACCGTGATCCGGCCGGAGAAAGAGCTGAAAGGATTTGCCAAGGCGGAGCTGCAGCCTGGAGAGCAAAAGAAGATAACGTTTACGCTGGATAAACGATCTTTCGCTTATTACAATGTTGCTCTAAAAGACTGGCATGTCGAGAGCGGAGACTTTGCTGTTCTTATTGGGCGTTCATCGGAGGATATTGTCCTAGGCGAGACGCTGCGCGTTCAATCCACTGTCCCTCTGAAAGTTGTGTATCATCGCAATAGCCTTCTCGGTGACTTAATAAACGATACGGAGAAGGGTCCAATCGTGCAAGGCATTATGCAGCAGGTTCAAGCAGGAATGGGAATTTTGATGTCTGAGGATAACGAAATGGCAGACATGATGGCCGCGATGATGAAATTTATGCCTCTTCGCAGCTTGGTGTCCTTCAGCCAAGGGGCGTTCACAGACGAAATGCTAAACGGCTTGCTTCACCAATTAAACCGTTCATAGTCGGAGCAAAATAGATTTTACAAAAGGACCGTCCTTCCACGTGACGGTTCTTTTTTTCTATTCAATTAAAGCAAAGCTTTTATATGCCGATCCACAATTGAGTAGGGATGCGAGGTGCCTTTTACGGTCAAAACCAGAATAAAGTCCTGTCAATGGAATAAAACATAAATTTACTCTAATAAAGTCTCAACTTATGTGAAATCTAGTGGTAAATGTGGTATGTTTATGTAAATTGCGTTTAACAGGAGCGGTTCATCAATGAAGGTTAGTATATTCGATGTTGCCAAGAAGTCAGGATTGTCGGTTGTAACGGTATCCCGAGTTCTTAATAAGTCGACATCCGTGCGCCAGAAAAATAAAGAAAAAGTGTTGCAGGCCATGAAGGACCTGGACTATCATCCGAACGCCTCAGCCCGCAGTCTTGCAAGCGGCAAAACCGGTATTATCGGTCTAACTTTGACGACATTGCATGATACTGTTCTTGACGCTGTAGTCAAAGAAATTAATGATAGCTTGGCAGAGCAGGGCTATTTTCTGGCACTCTCCATCTCGCAGGGGGACGAGGATTCATTCGATCGTTCGATGTTTCAAGAGGACCGTGTAGATGGAGTTATTTTGCTCTCGCCAATTAATGCAGATATATATGTGATGGAGCTGAAGAAGCGGAAAATTCCTTTTGTCATCCTTGATAACCAGCAGCGCAATCCGACGGTTCCTTCTGTTATTGTTAATAATTTCAAAGGCGGATATGATGCAACCAAACATCTCATCGACCTTGGACATACCGAAATCGCTCATATTAGCGGGCCAGATCCGTTTCTGAGCAGCCGTGAGCGTGAGAGAGGGTTTCTGTTCGCGCTCGAAGAAGCAGGTTTGCAGCCTTTTGAAGTGGAGCAAGGATCGTTTGATATTCCTTCAGGCTACGCCATTGCCAAGCGCTGGATCGATGCAGGCAAGCTGCCTACAGCGGTATTTGCAGCAGATGACTTTATGGCCCTAGGCGTAATGGACGCGTTCAAAAACGAAGGGGTTCGCATTCCTCAAGATGTATCCGTCGTAGGTTTCGACGATCAGATCTATGCGGAAGAATTTCATCCTGCGCTGACAACCATCCGTTTGCCATTTGAGAAAATTGGGCGGCAGGGTGTTGATATTTTGCTGAAGCTAATCAAGGATTCTCCAAAAAGAAATACGATCATGGAGTTTGATCCGGAGTTAATGGTGAGGAAATCGACAGGAGCGCCTAGAGGGCGTTAAGTTTAAGAATCATGAGCAAAAGAGCCCGCGCAATTACTATTTGTATAGTGATTGCGCGGGCTCTTTCTATTTATTTTGGCTGAGTCGCTATTAAGTCTAGTAGCAAGCCTGCTCAAGTGATTGAAGAGCGGTAATTAATTCCTGCTTTAATTGGGAATCGGTAATCATGCCTTCTTTATTTAGCTTCAAAGTAATATGTGGAATAATTAATGTCCCGCCCTCAACAATATCAGCATTAATCATTTTAAGAGTAAGCAGAAGTGAAGCATGAGCTTTGTCCCCGCCCATTGGAGTAGGTGAGGCACTAATTACCGCTGTAGGTTTATTCATAAACGCCGTTGTGGATACAAGCCAATCCAACGCGTTTTTCAAAACGCCAGGCACACCGTTCCCATATTCGGGTGTACATATAAGCACGCCATCCGTTTCCTCAAGAAGTGCTCTCAGCTCTCTGGCAGGCACCGGTCCTTCATCTAGATCCATGTCAGGGTTGAAATGCGGAAGGTCGCCTAACCCGCCATAGATAGTAAATTCCATGTTTGCGGGGGCTAATCCGATGACAGCCTTCATTAGCGATGTATTTGAGGAGTTTTGACGAAGACTCCCCGAAATAGCCAAGATTTTTATTTCCTTATTCATTCCACTTCATCTCATTTCTTCTATGCTATTAAGCCCTCGATATGGAGTTGCCTTGTATTATGATAAACAGTCGCATTCATATTTATTATCTCATTTAAACACGAGTTTTCAAATAACTTCTGCCTATACTAAATTAAAACCCGATAATTGAATAGCCTTTCACATAATAAAGTTTAAACGTTTAAACAAAATATACGACAAAATTTACGTTTGATACTTATAAGAGACAAGTAAAGACAAAAACAGAAACCGTACGTTTTTGTACGTAAGTAAAGGGAATATATAATCCATAATAAACAAAAAAAATATTAATTGACATATTTTGAATGTCGGTATAAACTCATGTTGAATATTAAAGCGGTTTAACTTTCGTGAATGAAAAGCAATAACAGAGAGAAAAAGAGGTGATTTGAAAAGCGACTTCGAAGAAATGCAGAAGCAAAGTAATGGTGGAAAAAAGGGGACATACAAGAGAGCGATTAAGAGTTTTTTAAATTTGCTTCTTTTAAGGCCAAAAGGAATAGGAAACCAAATGGAAGGGGGCGGTTTTACTGAAGAACAGCAAATTTCAGAGACGGGAAAACAAACACTTTTATTTATTTATTTCGCCATGGATTATTGGTTTTCTCATATTTGCTTTATATCCAGTAGGCGCATCATTGTACTACAGCTTCACAGACTACGATATTATTAACCCGCCTGTTTTCGTGGGATTAAACAATTTCAAAGAGCTCTTTCAGGATGAACAGTTTTATAATTCGATAATGGTTACGCTCAAGTACACGCTTATTAGTGTTCCTATTACGTTGTTTTTATCACTTATGTTTGCAATCTTGATTAATCAGAAAATTCCTTTTAACGGCTTTTTCCGAACAGCGATGTATTTTCCAAGTATGATTTCAGGCGTATCCATGGCCTTGTTATGGTTTTGGGTGTTTAATCCACAGGCGGGGTTGTTCAACTATGGATTATCTTTTTTCGGAATTGACCCCATCCACTGGTTCCTGGATGAGAATTACGCTTTGTGGGCGCTCATCATTATGTCGTTCTGGGGACTCGGCGCAGGTATGCTTATTTTCCTAGCAGGGCTCCAAGGTGTGCCGGCTCATCTGCTGGAGGCAGCAAGGCTCGACGGTGCTGGCCGGTGGAAAACATTTTGGAACGTAACCTTTCCAATGATTTCGCCCGTTTTTCTGTTCCAGCTTATCATCGGTGTCATTGAATCCTTCCAAGTGTTTACACAGGCCTATACCATCACGCGTGGTGGACCGAACTACTCTACATGGTTTTACGTGTACAACATTTACATCAATGCGTTCAAAAATTTCCGCTACGGATACGCGTCTACCATGGCCTGGATCCTTCTTGTTGCAGTACTCGTTGTCACCTACTTTATCATGAGGACGTCGAAACGTTACGTTTACTACGAAGGAGGGGGCAGCAAATGAGTGAAGTGACCCATGACGCGAGCTCAAAGCGAATTATTGTCAAAAGAAAGCTAAAGCTTTCGCAAATTGTCGGATTTCTAATTTTATTAGCGGTAACAATTACGATGCTGTCACCGGTTTGGTTTATGCTCTCGACATCCCTGAAGACGACGAAAGAAATGCTTATGTTTCCCCCAACAATTATTCCAAAAGTGTTTGCGTGGGAAAATTTTCGTGAATTGTTTACCAATACCGAAATTAAATTCGGACAGCAATATAAGAACAGCTTGATTGTTGGTATATTCACGGTTATTGGAACGGTGCTTTCTTCATCATTCGTTGCCTTTGGATTTGCTAGATATAAGGGAAAAGGCAGCGGGCTTATGTTCATGCTAGTGCTCAGCACGCTGATGCTTCCTTATCCAGCGATCATGATTCCGCAGTTCCTATTATTTATGAATCTTGGACTGCATGATTCGTTATTGCCGCTTATTCTGCCCGCTTTCTTTGGGTCAGCTTATATGATTTTTTTATTGCGACAGTTTTTCTCTACGCTGCCTGACGAGCTTTATAACGCCGGCCGGATTGACGGTTGCAGTGAGTTCAGACTGTACTGGAATATTACGCTGCCTTTAGCAGGACCAGCACTCGCTACGGTTGCTATATTTTCATTCATTTGGAGTTGGAATGACCTGCTCACCCCTGTACTTTACTTAGATTCGCAGGAGAACTTCACGCTTCCAGTAGGGATGGCTGCTATGCTGTCATCGAAGTTTCGTTTAGCGCCTTGGAATTTACTGATGGCCGCTTCGATTCTTTCCGTACTGCCAATTATCGTGTTGTTTGCGGTAGCACAGAAGAGATTCGTTGAGGGAATCGTACTTACAGGCATTAAATAGTTTTTAAGTGTATTAGCTTGCTTGTATGGAATCTAATAAAACCAAGGGGGAAATTAGAATGAAGAACAAGAAATGGTTATCCATTACCGCTATTCTCGCATTATCGATGTTTGCAACCGCTTGCTCAAACGGCGGAAACGAGGGTTCCGGTAAAGAAAAACAGGTAACAATCACGCATTATACGATTGACTCGCCGGACAGAACGTTTGTAGAGAAGCTGATTCCAGAGTTTGAAGCGAAACATCCGAACATCAAAGTAAAAGTGACTAAAGCACCTTATGAACAGTTTGATTCCAAGCTGCAATCGTCCATTGYCGCGAAAAATGCGCCGGACGTAACCTCTCACTGGGGTTATGGCGGTTTTATGGAATATTACAACAAAGATATGCTGATGGATATGACCCCTTATTTTGAGGATTTCAAAGCAGCAGACTACAATATTCCGGAAGATGTAATGAACATCTACAAGGTTGATGGTAAAACCTATGGTATTCCGTTAAACAGCTACGTGACCGTGATGCTGTACAACAAGGATCTTTTTGATAAAGCGGGACTTCCTTACCCTCCAACTGATTACGAGGATAAAAGCTGGACATTCGACAAAATGGTCGAATATGCGAAGAAGCTGACCGTAGACTCTGAAAATTTGGAGGAAGCTCAATATGGCGTCGACTTTGGATTCGGTGAGCGCGACCAACGTCCTCAATACTTCGGTGCAAATGTCTACTCTGATGATACATGGACAAATGGCGGCAAACCTTCCGAAATTAATCTGACTAAGCCTGATGTGATTGATGCTTACAAAACACTTTATGGTCTCATTCATGATTTGAAAGTGTCACCAACGCCAGCATTCTCCCAATCCGTATCCGGGCAATTCGGTGATCCGTTCCTATCGGGTAAAATCGCGATGTCTGTAGTTGGTTCATGGAGCCTTGCTGCCGCTGCAGATTTCAACTTTAAAGTAGGTGTTGCTGCGGTTCCAGTAAGTCCAAAAGGTGATGTGCGAAGCGTGCTTTACGTGGATCCATTATTTGTACTTAAGGATTCGAAACATCCGAAGGAAGCTGCGGAGTGGATTAAGTTCTTGGTTACAACTGAAATTCAGGAGAAATCGATCGAGCTTAGCGGAGGCAATCCTCCGGTCAACCAAGCAGCTGCTGAAAAGTATTACAGCAACTTTGAAGGCATCGATCCAGCAGGTATTAAGCAAGTATTCGAGGGTGCTTATAAATACGGCTTCGAATCATACAATCATTTAATTTCCAATTACTCTCAAATCAATGAGCTGTTCATCAATGAACTTTCAGGTGTAGAGAACGGAAAGCAGAAGGTTGAGGATGTGCTGCCAGTCATTGAACAGAAGCTGAAGGATCTTTTGGCAAGAGTGAATAAGTAATGGGTTAAGGGGAGGGGCGATTGAGGCTGCTCCCCTCCATTTTATACAAAGCATGATTACTACTAGTCTGAGGAAGGCGTTCTTATGAAGGTAAGCATTGTGGACGTTGCCAAAAAATCAGGATTATCCATTGTGACGGTATCAAGGGTATTAAACAATTTGCCAAGTGTCAGAAAGAGCAACCGGGAGCGGGTTCTTCAGGCTATGAAGGAGCTTGATTATCACCCTAATGCGTCTGCAAGGAGTCTTGCACGAGGAAAAACAGGCATAATCGGACTAGCATTAACAACTTTGCATGACTCGTTTCTCGATGCGGTCGTGAAGGAGGTTAATGATCGGCTTGCGGAAAATGGCTATTTTCTTGCATTATCGATTTCAACAGAAGAGGACGATCACATCCATCGATCATTATTTCAGGAAGGACGTGTCGATGGCGTCATCTTATTGTCGCCCATACGTGAGGATGAGTACGTACTAGAGCTTAAGAGAAACCGAATTCCATTTGTCATGCTCGATAATCAGCAGATGAATTCGCCTGCTACCTCTGTCATTGTAGACAATTTTTATGGTGGATATGAAGCAACCAAACATTTAATCGATTTGGGGCACAGGGATATCGCGCATATTAGTGGTCCAGAGCTGTTTCTGAGCAGTCGAGAGCGTGAACGAGGATACCATGCCGCATTGGAAGAAGCGGGCATAACACCCTTCTGTGTGGAGCGCGGAGATTTTGAAATATCTACGGGTTATCGAATTGCTCGGGGCTGGATGGATGCTGGCAGACTGCCGACTGCGGTATTCGCGTCCGATGATAATATGGCGCTCGGCGCTATGAATGCTTTTATAATTGAAGGAATTCGAATACCACAGCAAATTTCAATCATTGGATTTGATGATCAGATTCTTGCCACAGAGTTTCACCCGAAGCTGACGACGATGCGCCAGCCGGCCGCGCAAATTGGTAGGATGGGGGTTGAACTGCTGCTGAAGAGCATAAGCGGTGCAGCCAAAAGAAATGTCACTGTTCAATTGAGCCCAGAGCTAGTTATTCGGGAGACAACTTCTTTGAGGCAATAACAAACATGAAATCAAGGGAGTGTATCCGTTGAAATATTACTTGGGTGTAGATGGCGGCGGCAGCAAGACGTACACGCTAATTACAGATGAGTCGGGCAGAATTGTAGGAAAAGGGAATAGCGGGAACGGCAATCATCAGGTTGATTATGAGGCGGCCAAACGCAACATACGCGAATCGGTTGAAATGGCATTACGCGAAGCAAATGTAATGCACAGTGACATTCAGTTCGCTTATTTTGGATTGGCTGGTGCTGACAGGGAAGCGGATTATGAAATATTGAGACCCATGATCGCAGAACTGGGATTTGCGAAGCATGAAGTGAATTGCGATACAGCGATAGCTCTTCGAGCGGGAACGGATCAGCCGTATGGCGTTGTACTAATTTGTGGTGCGGGAACGAACAGCGCGGGCGTTAACTCTCGGAATGAGTTTTATCAGTGTGGAGGCTTCTCTTATGCTTTCGGAGATTTCGGCGGTGGCAGCGACTTAGGCATTGAAGCTTTCCGCTCGGTTATCCGGGCTTGGGATGGGCGCGAGCGGCCGACTATATTGACGAACCTTCTGCTGCAGGACCAAGGCTACGACAGTGTGGAGAGCATGTTCAATGATTATTTGAATCACGATAAAACACCTCCGCTTAGAACGGTGAAGCTGCTGTTTCAAGCAGCAGAACAGGGAGATGAGGTTGCATTAACGATTTTGCGAGTACAGGGGGAGGAGCTGGGCAAGTCGGCGCGGGCTGTCATTCAACGTCTGAGGATGGAGGCGGACAAGTTCGATGTTGTCCTTGCTGGCAGCGTACTAACTAGGGGAGAGGCAAGTTTTATTCACCCGTATATCGAACAAGCTGTCAAAAGCTGTGCTCCAGATGCATCATTAGTTAAGCTCGAGATTGAACCGGTTGTCGGAGCGGTATGGCTTGCTTTTGAAGCTGAAGGGAATACGCTGCCGCGGGAAGTATACGGCCGTTTAAGATCCGTGTCGGAATATAGTTATTAATTTTTTTGGAGGGTACCGTTGACGGTGCTCTTTTTTAATTTGGCCTTTTAAAACAAATGTAATGAACGTGGCATATGAAGATGCTATTCAAATCGACTAGATTGTTTAATATCGTCTCATGGTGACGTATAGGTAAGTCGAGTTATGCTGGAGTAAGCTAATCATTTGGTTAAGTTTATAAAATATAGGCTGGAGAGCGAGGAATAGATGAACATGATAAAAAATGAAGGTATTCCAGTAGAACGTGAACGTGTGAAGCTAACATCTCAAAATCCGATAATAACTACAATATATACGGCTGACCCTTCTGCTCATGTTTGGGAGGACGGCAAGGTTTATATTTATGCTTCACATGATATGGACCCGGCAAGAGGCTGTGATTTAATGGATCGATACCATGTGTACTCCTCTTCCGATATGGTGAATTGGTTGGATGAGGGTGAAATTCTTCGTTCGGACGATGTAGCATGGGGCAGGCCGGAAGGCGGCTTCATGTGGGCGCCCGATTGCGCCTACAAAAACGGAACCTATTATTTCTATTACCCGCATCCCAGCGGGTCAAACTGGAATGATACATGGAAAATCGGTGTGGCGACGAGTCAAAAACCGGGAAGCGGTTTTAAGGATCAAGGTTATATCTCGGGACTGGGCGGATTTGCACTCATTGATCCATGCGTGCTCGTTGACGATGATGGACGTGCTTATATGTATTACGGCGGGGGCAGCAGATGCGAGGGCGGCGAGCTGAACGACGATATGATGTCCATTAACGGTGAAATGCGCGAGATGGAAGGACTGGAGGATTTTCATGAGGCGGCTTGGGTTTTCAAAAGGGCTGATCTCTACTATCTGACCTACGCCGATAATTTAGATGGAAACAACCGCATGAGATATGCTACCAGCAAGCATCCGCTTGGACCATGGACATATAGAGGTATTTTTCTAGAGCCGACTGGCTGTTCAACTACTCACGGTTCTGTGGCGGAGTTTAAGGGGCAGTGGTATTTGTTTTATCACAATCAGGAAATTTCGGGCCAAGGCAATTTAAGAAGCATGTGTATTGATTATTTGTATTTTAATGAAGATGGAACGATTCAGACCGTCGTTCAAACCAAAGAAGGCGTCAAGCCTGTAGGGGATGCTCCGGCTCCTAACACAAATCAGAAAACCTACTCTGCCAGCCGTGTGGACGGAGGAGCGGTTGTTGAAACAAACGAGCAAGGAGAAAGTGTCGTTAATCGTTTGGATATCGCGGGCTCTTATTGTGAGTTTCAAACTATCGACGGAGAAAAAGGCGGAAGAGCGGCCATTCATATTCGTTATGCAACAGCAGAGCGACTCGCCAAACTAAACCTGACCGTGAATGGTCATGATTATTCCTTGCTTAATGCACTGTCGACAGGAAGTCTGCTGGACTATAGCGGCCTTGCTAGTATTACCGTTCAGCTAGAGCCAGGTGATGATAATATCATTAGACTCACAGGCGGAAATGGCGAGATTAGTGTCGAAAGCATAACGGTTAGCCCGTTTCTGGATTGATGGAATAAGCAGCAGCCCCCGCGACAACAAATGGGGGCTGCTGCTTTTTAATTTGAAGAAATAAACTTAACAGAAACAGTCCGGCGCTGAGGATGATTGCTCTGCTTTCTTGTGTGATCGTTTGTTATCGTCTTCTTCAAATGAGATTAAGGCATGGGTCGCATGGCTGAGAATGGCGCCTGCTCTTGTGGATGCTGCAATCAAAACGGCCTCTACTATTTCCTCCCGCGTGCCTCCTAGCGCCTTGCATTTCTTCACATGCATATCAATGCAATAGGGGCATCCTGTCACATGAGCAACGGCTACAGCAATGAGCTCTTTCATTTTTGCAGGTATGGCATCAGAAGCATGATAAACGTCTTTTTCAAAAGCTAAAAAGGAACCTGCAGCCTGCGGAACGAGCTTAATCAGCTCTGGAATCCGGCTTAAATTCGTACGATCGTAATAATGGGTCATCATGTGCCCTCCCGTTAAATAAGATTGATTCCTTATTAATTGTAGGGGAGAGCGATTCAAATCTCAGTGACATTGTCACAAATGCTGTTCTATTATACGGTTTAAGATGGCGCGATCCAATATGGTGACCTTTCCTCTGCTTAATGCAATCGCTCCTTGCTCCACAAAGCCTTTTAAAATGCGGGTGATGACCTCGCGTGATGTCCCAATTTCTATAGCTAGTTGTTCATGAGTAAGCCGCAAGCAATCACCCTTCACAGATTCCGAAATTAAATAGTCCGCAATGCGATAAGGGAGCTGCTGGAAAGCGACATTTTCCAGCAGCTTTGTCACATTCGTCATTCGATCAATAAATTGTTTATAAATATATTGCCGAATGGGTTTGATCGTGTTCATCCAGTCTCGAAATACGGAAACGGGCAGCAGCAACACGTCCGTTTCCTCCTCTATCGCAACCGATGCTTCATATTCAGTCTCGCCCAATATGCTTGCCATCATAAGGACGCAGCACTGACCGCTATGTACCCGGTATAAAGTAATTTCTCTGCCTGTTTGACTCAGCTTAAACACTCGAATTTGACCGCTGACAATAAACATAGCATGTTGCAAAATATGGCCTTCTCGAATGGAATGCGAGGTAGCCGGATTAATGGATAATAGCTGTGCAGCTTCCCAGCTCTCAGCAGGAAGATGGGTGAATGAGGGAAACATATGCTGAATTTGCTGTATTTGTTTGCGAGAAAGATGATTCATACACAGGCTCCTTAAGTGACGGATTGTGTACTATTTCTCTGTCTTTTTCGTTTTTCCTTTTATTAGAAGATTTACCCAACCTAAAAAAAGAAGTGCACCAGCCATCTCAGGTCCGCACACTTCAATTTTTTGATAATGGCTATCTTTTTTATTGCTTTCCTTCGCTTCTTGCAAGCTCCTTGCGTACAATGGGGGCGACCTTGGTGCCGAGCAGTTCAATGGCTCGCAGTACCTCGCGGTGCGGCATCGTACCTACATTCACATGCAGGAAGAATCGAGTAACGCCTAGATTTTTGCGCAGCAAAAGAATCTTCTCCGCAACATATTCAGAATCACCCACATATAAAGCGCCTCGAAGGCTGCGGGCAGAGTCATAAGTTGCACGACTGTAATGCTGCCCCCAGCCGCGTTCACGTCCAATGACATTCATTTGGGCCTGAGTTGGCGGGAAAAATAAATCGGCTGCTTGCTCCGTTGTTTCGCCAACAAAACCGTGGGAATGTGTGGCGATTTGCAGCTTGCTAGGATCATGGCCAGCTTTTGCAGCTGCTTCTTTGTAAAGATCGACCAGCGGCGCAAAATTTTCAGGCATTCCGCCAATAATAGCGAAGGCAATAGGAAGGCCGAGCAGACCTGCGCGAATCGCAGATTGTGCGTTGCCGCCGCTTGCGATCCAAACGGGAAGCGGGCTCTGAACTGGCCGCGGGTATACAGGTAGATTATGAATAGCAGGACGATGTCCACCGCGCCAATTAACCTTTTCGGAATCTCTTATAGCAAGAAGCAGCTCTAGCTTCTCTTCAAACAATTCATCATAATCTTCTAAGCTGTACCCAAATAGCGGGAAGGATTCAATAAATGATCCCCGCCCTGCCATAATTTCGGCTCTGCCGTTCGAGAGCCCATCGAGTGTGGAAAACTGTTGAAATACACGAACCGGGTCGTCTGAGGACAGAACGGTAACGGCGCTAGTGAGTCTAATATTTTTGGTCATAGGAGCTGCTGCTGCCAGTACAACCGCAGGCGCAGTGCCAGCGTAATCAACACGGTGATGCTCCCCAATACCATAAACATCTAGTCCAACTTGATCTGCGAGCACAATTTCCTCAACCGCGTTGCGCAGACGTTCAGCATGGCTCATGATTACTCCTGTCACCGGGTCCGGTGTCGTTTCCAAAAAAGTACTAATTCCAATTTCCATGTTTGCTGCCAAATCGGCCATAAGCATACGCCTCCTTTATTACCTATAGTTTACTCAATTTTTTATGGTTTCTCAAATTTAGTAAGCAGATAATTTCGGTTGATTACTTCTCTAACGAATCGTAATATGCTTATTAGGCAGAAAACGGCATCTATTAAATTTTAACGAACCTGATTAACGTTATGGCATGCTGTATGAGGGGTTAGGAGCTGTTTTTCTCAAAATAGCGACGCTGGAGTTCGTTACATATTTAATCCATTACGAATCGATTAAATAAAAGCGGCTAGGTTCGTTAGCGATAAATCCAATAAAAATTCCGGGCAAAGGAGCACATAGTTAACAGTGATTCACTCAGGCATTCGCTTTGTCCAAGCCTCCATAAACAAAACAAGGGCTGTTCCAAATGTAGATTTCTACTTTTGGGACAGCCCTTTCAGCTATATAGCAGTACGTTATTACTTGATTTAGACGTTACCCATATAGCTGCGTGTTAGATTCGGCATGATAAGCATATCGTTTTTGCTGTATTTTGCATACAGCTCGGAGAGGGATTGAATAAACGGTTCATACTGTTCGTCAGTCTCTTTTGGCGCATAGGAGCCGGATAAATTACGTCCAATAAAATGGTCTAAATCAAATTCCAAATGGTATTCAAATACTTTAAATTCATAGCTGCCGTTTCGGAAAAACTGCTCATACACGTCAGGAGTCTTATCGATACCGCCGCTAAATCCTTTAAATGCAGGGCAATACTTTTGGCAGATCGCTGCGTTTTCAATAACGAGTTCGCTTGAAGCATCTCTGCTATTCCACACTAAGGCAACGTTAGCATCTGGTTTTAGTATTCTTTGGCACTCGAGCTTAAACTGCTCCTTGTCAAACCAATGAAAGGCTTGGGCAACCGTAATTAAATCAATACTTTGGCCTTGCAGCGGCGTATGCTCAGCAGCACCATTTATAGAGGTAAACTTAGCATAATGATTTAATTCTTTTTCTGCGGTGGATCTCATATCCTCATTAGGTTCAATAGCAATGACCTTTAAAGCTTGATCCAGCAGCTGCCTCGTAAGTATTCCAGTGCCGGAACCAATATCAGCTACAGTATGATCCGGTGATAGGTTATTGCTCTGAATAAGATAGTTAATATAAGCCATTGGATAATTGGAACGGTATTCGGAGTAAATCGTGGCTTTGCCCGTAAAGTTATCTTTTGTCCCCAAAATAAATAGCCTCCCGTAAATGATTTATTTTGAATACCGTATGTTTGCTGATTTTCTTTAATTGTAGCGCTTGTCTTGCCATTAGTCGATGCAGGAAGATATGATGAAATAAATAACAAGTCTACGAACAGCGAGGGGTAGATAAAATGGTAGTTGACCACAAGCAATGGAAACCTGAAGTATTGGCGTATCTTGAACGAATAGGTTATAAAGGCCCGATCGACAACAGTTTGGCAACACTCACGGAGCTCCAGAACTGCCATGTACATACCGTACCCTACGAAAACTTAGATATTATAAACCTTGTTCCGCTATCATTGGAAATTCCCGACCTGTTCAATAAAATCGTTACAAAGCAGCGCGGTGGCTATTGCTTTGAGTTGAATGCACTGTTTGGTTGGTTGCTAGCCGAGCTCGGCTTTAACGTGACGAACTATTTTGCCCGGTTCTGGCGTGATGAAACACAGACACCGCCAAAACGCAGGCATCATATTTTACAGGTATTAGCTGAAGGAAAGCCGTATCTATGCGATGTGGGAGTAGGCGGTATTGCACCACGAAACCCAATTCTTTTGGCTGAAAATGTCGTCCATGAGCAAAAGGATGAAGCGTATCAGCTGGAGCGGGATGCCTTTTTTGGCTGGGTGCTGCTGGAGAGGAAGAAGGGGGAATGGAGCCGCCTTTATACCTTTACCGAGGAACCGCAGCTGCCGCAGGATTTCATTATGACTTCCTACTGGTGTGAGCATGCACAAGATTCGATATTTGTGAGCACGCCGATGGCGGCCATTCGGACAGCTGAAGGAAGAAATACGATCGCAGGCGAAGAGTTTCGTATATTTACGGCAGAGGGCGTTCAGGTAGTCACACCTTCTACACAAGAGGAATATGCGGAAGCATTACGTAAATATTTTGGAATTGTCATATCCGTATAGCTTGTTAAGCAATTGGATCATCTTTTATATTTCTATCATACTAATGGGCTGTCTCAAAAGTAGATTAATCTACGGTTGGGACAGCCCATTTTTTACGTATATGCTGACCGATTGTTGTCATATGACAAAAAAATGACAACTCTCACTATATAAAAGGGAGAATATGGATTATACTGTTTATAGGTAATTAGTATCATGTAAATGATAGAAATGCTAAAGGTAAATAGATAATAGGAATTATTTTTGAGGTGAAAACAATGGCTGAGTATATCATGTTTCGAGAGATTTGGACGCCTTTCCGATTAGTAGGCATTCGACTGTTTAAGGATGAACATACTAAATATTGGTATAAAATTGGGAGCAATCATCGAAAACGAATGTTTAAGTGAATGTAACGAGCAGACTTTCCATCGGATGGTCTGTTTTTTTATTCCAAGCACGAACGCGGTATTCATACTAGAAGAGCCAATGCTATAATGAAGTTGAATTTCTTCTGGGCTTCCTTTAATTGATTAGGGCGTGTCTGAGAACTCTGAGGACAGCAAATTTTGCCGAATTTTCGTTCCATGCAAGGCGCGTTTGTGAAGGCGTACCGGGGTACGTCAAGCAAACGGAACGAAGCAGGGGGCGAAAAGGCGGTGAAAGGTGCCACTGAACGGGTTTTCAGACACGCCCTACCTATATTTAAATAATGAATTCTTTCCATATCTAGCAACTGGGGAGTGCGGCTTCTTGATTGAGATATCAGGTTATCAAATGATCGATGAAATAGGCAGTTATGATGATATAAACCTATATAGAATGATTCGCCAAGCGGATAACATTACGGTTATCGCCAAAACCACATGTGACATCTATCCAGGACCAAACGTGGTTGCTGCATTTCAGCATGAGTATGAGTTGCTCGTTAAGCTCGGCGGACGAGGAACGTTAGAAGCGTACAGTCTGGAAATGTTAGCAGACAGACCTGTTCTGATTTTGCAGGATATCGGAGGCAGTACGCTAGATCGAGTATTGCGCACGCGCGATAACCCTTTTATGCATGAAGCGTTGCTGGCCATCGCAGTATCGGCAGCAGATAGCCTGATGCAAATACATCGTGAAAAAATAATACTAAATGAAATAACCCCCTTTCATCTCATCGCTAATCCCGATACCTATGAAGTGAAGTTTATTGATATTCGAATGTGTTCAACTGAACTTAACAAGAGTCCGCTTCCCTTAACAACAGGCAGGCCTGACTTCATTTTGTCCTATATCTCTCCAGAACAGACGGGCAGAACGGGAATGATCCCCGATTACCGCTCTGATTTCTATTCGCTCGGCGTTACCTTATACGAATGGATGTCGGGAAGCCTTCCTTTTGAATCACAAGATGTAATGGATGTTATATATCGGCATATTGCCAGCACGCCTGAACCTCTGCATAAGAGGTATCCCTCTATACCCGAGATGGTATCTGCTATTGTAAGCAAGTGTATGGAGAAGATGCCTGATGCGAGGTATATCAGTGCATTCGGGTTGAAGTCGGACTTGGAAGAATGTCTGAATCAATTCCAGTTATCAGGAGAAGTAGAAGCCTTTGCACTGGCAAGCCGTGATATTTCCGATCTTTGGAGGACTTCAAGCCATTATTACGGCAGACGCTCCGAGCAGCAATGCTTGCAAGATGCACTGCAGCGAGCGTCGTTAAGCGCTGCGGAGGTTATCTGGGTTAGCGGCAACGGAGGAATAGGGAAAACGTCCTTTGTGAATGAAACGCTTAGAAAGTCGATGCCGCTTGAAGTTTATTTTGTTACGGGCAAATTCAATCCGCAACAAACGGCAAAACCCTACGACGTATGGATTCAAGCCATTGACGAACTGGTTAGCCTTATGCTCATGGAGAGCAAGCTGCAGGCAGAGGTTTGGAAGCTGCGCATTATAAATGCCTTAAATGGGTATGGACAGCTGTTGATTGAATTGGTTCCAAAGCTGGAGCTGCTGATTGGAGAGCAGCCAGCGGTACTTTCATTGCCGCCAGTGGAAGCACAGCGCCGTTTTCACCTTATTTTGAGCCGTTTTATTCATCTATTCCTTCACCGGGACTGCCCGTTAGTTTTGTTCTTTGATGATCTTCAATGGGCGGATGAAGAATCGCTTCAATACCTCGCTTATCTGCTAGAGGATAGGGACATCAATCATTTACTCGTCATCTTAGCTTATCGGGATGGAGAAATTACGCCGCTGCATCCGCTGAGCCGTTTGGAGAATCATTTTGAAGAGCACAACACAAAGAACAGCCGTATTCATCTGGAGGCTTTGGAAGCCGCTGATTTAACCAGCCTTCTAAGCGACACCATGGGCTGCGAAGCTGCTGAAACCGATGAGCTGGCTGCTGTATTGCTCCATAAGACGGAAGGCAATCCTTTTTTTCTAAAGCAATTTATTCAGGATTTGGTTGATGATGAGCAAGTTATGTTTGATGAATCGAGCAGGCGCTGGCAGTGGGATTTGCAGCTAATTGCTGAAAGGAACGTTCCGGCCAATACGGCTGATTATATATCGGATAAGATGAAGCTTTTCCCGGATCAAATGGTTTATGTGCTTGGGCGGGCAGCTGTTCTTGGCACCAGCTTTGATGTAGATATGCTTGTTTCCATTACGAATCTACCCTTGCAGGAGCTTGGAGAAGTGCTGGAGAAAGCCGAGCGTGAACAATTATTGCAGCCAGTTAAGCTCGGAAACGGAAAAATTTATCAATTTCAGCATGATCGCATTCAGCAGGCTGCCTATCATCTTGTATCCGAGGATGAGCTTCCCGCATTGCATTGGAGAATCGGATCGCTGCTTGCGGACCGTGTAGCATTCACTGAAGATGCAAATGTATTCAAAGCCGTCAATCATTTCAATCAGGCATGGAAACAAATAGAACGTCTAGAGCAGAAGCTGGAACTCGCCGAGCTGAACTTAAAGGCGGCCTTGAAGGCCAAACAATCGACCGCATATGAGACATCACTAGGCTATTTGCGTCATGCTGCTGCCCTTATCGAAGAGGAATGTTGGAAAAATAGCTACTCGCTTGCCTTCCGAATATTCAGAGAACGCGCCGAGGCGGAATATTTATGCGGTCATTTTGCGAAAGCACATGATTTATTTAATTTGTTGATCAGCAAAGCGGAGACTAATTTAGATAAAGCGCTCGTTTGGACAATGAAAATTCAATTAGAGGCAACGAATGACAATTACGACGAGGTCCTTTCTTTGGGCCGTCAAACGTTGGAGCTATTGGATATTCACCCTCGTTTTGAGCCAAGCACATTCGAATTGACTGTGCAGTGGTTAAAGCTCAGAAGGAAAATTAAGAAACATTCGATAGCATCGCTGCAGCAACTACCGCCAATGACAGATGAAGTACGGAAAGCGGCTATGACCGCGATGGTCTATACGAGCAATGCCAGTTTTTTTGTAAATCAAAAAGGCTGGCTTGCTACTACGTTTACCATGGTCGAAATGACACTGGATTACGGCATGGCCCCGGAGTCTTCAATCGGTTTTGTCGGTTATGCCATGTTCCTGAATTTTCAGTTTCGGCATTATAAAGAGGCATTCGAATGGGGGATGCTCGCCTGTGAATTATCGAAGCCGTACCCTATACTGCATGTTAAGACGCTTACTTCATTCACCCTTTGTTACGACAGCTGGCGCAAATTTGATCCGATGATGCTAAAGACCTTTACCGAGCATGCTGGGAAAGTTGGACTAGAATCGGGAGATCTGTGGCACAGCAATCAAAGTGTATTAATTAATTGTGCAACTCTGCTGCAATATGGTCATCCGCTTAGTGATATTTATAACCGGTTAATTGCGCATTCAGGCGATTTTTTGCGCCATAATAATACGCTTCATTGGAAGCAAGCCGTTTTGCTTGCTACTCTCCTTGTCCGTTTAACGGGATATCGCGCGCCGAATGACCCATTTATGGAAACGGATATCTTTAGCGAGGATTTTGCCGGATCGGTGCACGGAGATCAATTTAATACGATTCAAGAGCTGGTTTGCACACTTCATTATTTGCCTGGCTATTTTTTTGGTCAGTATCAGGAAGCAAATGAGGCTTTGAAGAGAGCAGCCGAAATTATTTCTTCGCGTAATGATAACTATGAGAGCACCGTACAATATTTTTATGAATCGTTAGTGCTGGCACAGCTTTATGAGGATGCTTCCGTACAGGAGCAAAAAGAATTTTTGACAACTATTAAGAAGCATATGAAAAGAATGAAAGTGCTCTCTGCGCGTTGCCCAGAAAACTATAAGCATAAATATTTGCTCATTAAAGCTGAAATGGCACGGATTACACGAAAGAGCCGTCAAGCCGAGGCGCTGTTCGAGCAGTCGATTGAAGCAGCGCGTGCTTACGGATATATACACGATCTTGCAATAGCAGCGGAATGCCTTGCAAAATTTGCCCTTCGTCAAGGCAGGCAGCAGCTCGCGAAAATCTATATGACGGAAGCGTATGAAGCTTATATTGAATGGGGGGCGGCGGCGAAAGCGGCTGATCTGGAACAAAAATATGGGCATCTGCTCCACATCAGACGGGAGTCGGGCCTTGAAAGTGTTGATTATCTCTCAGCAGTCATGTCCGCGCAAGCATTATCGGGCGAAATGGAAATGAATCGTTTGCTCGATACGCTAATGCGTATCATGCTTCATAACGCTGGCGCGGAATATGGCGTGCTTATTTTTGGTCACGAAGACAATTGGGTTGTTGAGGCGTATGGAACAGCAGAGGAGCTTCACATTGAAACCGTGCCCCTTGCGGAGGAATCGGAAATCGCCTCAGCGGCGATTATTGGCTATGCAGCACGAACGAAAGAGGAAGTTGTCCTGCATGATGCAGCCCATGAAGGGATGTTCGTCCGAAATCCGTATGTTAAAAATAATGGATTAAAGTCGGTTTTATGTCTGCCTATCATGCATCAGAATAAACTGATTTGCTTGCTTTATATGGAGAATAAGCTATCGACGAGCGTCTTCACACCGCAGCGGCTTGATGTTCTGAAGCTGCTCGGCTCCCAGTGCGCCATTTCCATAGAAAACGCTAAGCTTTATTCGGGGATACAATATCTTAAAAATAATCTAGAGGTACAAGTCGTTGAGCGGACTCGCAGTCTTGAGAGATCGATGCAAGAGACGTCTGCTGCGCTTGCCGAAGCTTCTGTTTATGAGGAACGTAGCCGCATTGCCCATGATATTCATGATATTGTCGGTCATTCACTTACCTCGACGATCCTTCAGATTGAAGCTGGGAAGCGTCTGCTGCACAAGGACATGGAGGGCGGCATGCAGCGGTTGAAAGAAGCGCAGGATCTAGCAAGGCATAGCTTGAATGAGATCCGCGGCTCTGTCCATATGTTGAAGGAGGACAAGTTCGCTGACCTCGGACAAATGCTGAATCGGCTCATTCAGGATACAGAGCGCAATATGGAAGTAGAGGTTCATGCAGTGATTCAGCCTTTGCCGAAGCTGTCGACAGCGCATAAGAAGGCGATCTATCATGCGCTCCAAGAAGGGCTAACCAATGGCATTCGGCATGGGGGGAGCAAGGAATTCCGCTTTAGTTTGCAAACCGTCGGCACCTATTTGCAGTTCAGGCTCGAAGATTGCGGAATTGGAGCCCCTGAGATTGCGCTCGGATTTGGGTTAAAGGCGATGAAAGAGCGAGTGGAACAGCTGGGCGGAAGCCTCTCTATTGAATCATGGCCAAATCAAGGCTGTCTGTTAAAGATCGATTTGCCCTACAAGATACGTTTGAATGGAGAGAGGGAATGAATAAGATAACGATAGTAATTGCCGATGATCAGATGCTGACACGGGAAGGACTTCGAACCATATTGGACTTGGAAGATGATTTCGAGATCGTTGGCGTAGCTAAAAATGGGGAAGAGGCTTGTGAAATGGCAGAGACGCTTCAGCCACACCTTATGCTGCTGGACATCCAAATGCCGATTATGGATGGAATCACCGCTTTAAAACGAATTAAGCAGAGCTCGCCCAACATTTTTATTTTGTTTTTAACGACATTCATAGACGCGGATTATATTGTAGAGGGCATGGCGCATGGGGCAAGCGGCTATATGCTGAAGGATATGGACATCGATAAAATGATTGCCGCGATTCGTGATACGATATCCGGGCAGTTTATTCTTCCAGCCGCGGTTGCAGCCAAACTGGCTGAGAGGATGAACAGGTTTACAGAAGATCACGAGCAATGGCAAAAAACGAGCCAGGGCCACATCCAGCTGACAGATCGCGAGAAAAAATTGGCACAGCTTATTATACGCGGACTGAACAATCGAGAAATTGCTGATGCGTTGTTCATAGCCGAAGGTACAGCACGCAACTACATCAGCAATCTCTATAGCAAACTGGAAGTCGTTGATCGCGCTCAGGCGATTATTCGCCTGCAAGGCTTGATTTGATTGGCTTTAAGTGATGCCCGTATCCGCTGGGACAAGACGTTTTTGCATGCGCTGCTCATTCAGCAGCTCCATCATCCATGTTTCAATTTCTTTCGTATGCTGCGTGGCATAAGCTGGATTCGCAAGGTTGCGATTTTCTAGAGGATCTTCGGTTAAGTTGTACAGCTCAAATTCCTCAGGAGCCGGCTCCGTTTTCACTTGTGTCACCCACAGCGGGAACTGTTCACCTTTCGCAGCATCAGCTTGCAAAAAGGTTACATCTTGTACGCCTGGTTGGCTCCAAAATTGCACGTTGTCATAGTAACGGGAGTATTTCCACAATTGTTTCTTGCCATCGGTAATGATCGTCATGAGGACAGACTCAATGTGATTAGGCTGAACAACGGATGCATAGGCTTCCCCGAGTGGATTTACTTGGTGCTGGCCGCGTGTCACGTCGTCATCGGTCATGAAATATACAGGACTATCGCCGGTTACCTCCGGTTTTTGTTCCAAAATAATAGGAGTGAGGTCGCGCCCAACAAAAGGGCGGGCTTCGCTGAATCTCTTTTGCAAGCAGCATTGAATGGTATGGATGTCCACATTCGCAAGTCCAAGCATAGTAGGCAGCAAATCAACATGGCTTGTAAGGGTATCCACATTTTTATTATGCGGAAAAAGATGCTTATTATGAATAAGGAATGGCACATGCAGAAACTCTTCATAGGCACAGTACCATTTTTGATGAAGATTTCCGTGAGATCCGAGCAAATCTCCATGGTCTGAGGTGAAAATAACGATCGTATTGTCATAAAATGATGAGCGAGCAAGCGCCTCGTATACTTTTAACATTTGCTGATCGGCATTTTTTTGCAGCTGGTAATAAAGCTGACGGTAAAATGGATTGTCGATGATCGGCTGCAGCGCCTTAGGGTAAGTATCGCGATAGCTTGCTTGGCAGCGTGGTTTCGTAAGCAGCGATTCGTTCATCGTTGGCGGCGGGGAAACGGATGGTACCGTAGGCTCCACTTCGAAACGGAAGGCGGGCAGATGCGCGGTGAGCGCACCGTACAAAACAATATCATGCGGGTTAACGAAGGAAGCAATGACTAACCATGGCTTGGCATTTTTATCATTGCTTTTTTGACGATCAAGGTTTTCAAGCAGCATCACGGTTTCCTCACCATAAACCACATCGCGTCCGCTTATTCCAAAACCTGCAGAGGAGGCGGAATTACGCGGATTTTTTCCATTTGGCTCCGGACCAATCCAGTCAGAGAAGCCGAAGTCATCTAAGCGATTAGCTTGGTAATATAAGTCGGTTCGCTCTCTGTCAGGTACGCCTGTCAAAGGATCAAAGCTTGGAATGCTGTTGTGGGTGCCAGGGACGATAATATCAGCATTGGTTATATGCCATTTCCCTTTGTAGTGCGTCTGATAGCCGGCTTCGCGGAAATAGTCGCCCATCGTAGGAACGGTGTTTTTATCCAGCCAATGCACATCGGAATCGAAAGACTCTTTGGCGATTCCAACCGTTTGGCTGACGCCGTGGAGCGACGGGTAATGTCCGGTAAACAAGGTTGCCCGGCTTGGGCAGCATGCGGAGCTCCCGATGTAGTGCCTATGGAACTCCATAGAGTTTTCTTTCAACAGCTCCTGTGCGATTAGATTTTTTTTGCGCCATTTTTTTATTTCGGCGTTCTCATATACAGGGGGATAACGTTCCTCATCCACCAGGATGACAAGAAAATTAGGCTTATCGAGCTTTCGTGAAGCTTGCTGATTACGTTTCATGGCATACACACATCCTTGGCTAAAGACTTCACTTTAAATTATGCTGTAAAGCTTAGAAACAGTAATTTTCTACTGTTAGATGCGTAAGCATATGCGAAAAAGAAACAAGCTCACCTCATGAAGGAGGTGAGCTTGTTTCCTTTTTTTTAGGTTTTACTTTTCTGCTTTCCATTCAGCGATTTGCTGTTTGTATTGTACAAGAAGCTCGCTCAGTGATTGCTTAATAGCAGCAGCATCTTCAGCTTGAACCGCTTGCGCCAGCTTAATCTCTGCTCTAATAAACGCCATGTCAGCGCTGTCGGCTTCGCTAATAGTCGCTTCAGTCATTTGAACTGCCGTACCTGTATTCTTATCAAGCTGAACGACATCAGCTGGTGCAATATTTAGTTTAGTGGAATCTGAGATTTTCACTGCAGCAGTGCTCATTGATAAAGTTCCGACATTCTCCGATTTAGAAATAGAGATCGTTTCCTTGCCAGCTGAAATTGCTGGTATTGCTTCAACAGATGAAATGAGGTTTTTCATCGTGCTGCCGATCGTTTTCTCATATTGGTCTAATGTATCCTGCCAGTCCGCTAGTGTGTCAGGTGCATACTTTTTGGCTAAGTCGAGCGGATTAGTAAAGCTGTTGACCACAGCTACACCAGTCGTTGCATCTGCGGAGATGGAAGTGCTTGCTGTTACGTTTTGCAGCATAGAGAATTTTTCAGGTGCTGGCGCTTTAGACGCTGCATTCGAGATGGCAGGGCCTGCAACAGCGGACATTAATAAAGCAGATGAAAGGACAACTCTGGAAATAATCAACTTATGGTTCATGGTTTCACGCTCCTAATGGGTTTGTCTTACTCGTCTTACTCTACAAGAAGGCTGTGTCAGAACATTGGTGTATTTGTGGAAAAACGATGGCACGACCCCATTGCGATTGTGGGCTTGGTATACTTATAGAAGAAATGTTCAGGGGGTTAGTGAAGGTGAACAGCAATTATCGCATCGCCGTTGTGGATGATGACTTTCATATACGAAATTTAGTCGAGATTTATTTGCAGAAGGAAAATTACCAGACAATCGGTTTGGAAAATGCAGAGGACGCATGGGAGCTGTGGCAAACCAATCCTCCGGATCTGTGGGTGCTCGATATTATGCTGCCGGGAATGGATGGCTATGAACTATGCAGGCGAATTCGGAATGAGGCAGAAGTGCCCATTATTATGATTTCAGCCAAAGATACAGAGGTTGATAAAATATTAGGCTTGGAGCTTGGGAGCGACGATTATTTAGTTAAGCCGTTTAGTCCTCGCGAGCTGATGGCACGCATAAAGCGGCAGCTCCAACGCTGGTATAAAATTAACCAAGCCGAAGAAAACACGGCGAATGCTGCAACGCCATTGTCACGGCTGGAGCTTGGTGAGCTTCAATTGATGCTGGAGGAAAGACGTGTATTCTGGCAGGGCGAGGAAGTGGACATGACGAGCAAGGAATTCACGATGCTCAAGGTGTTTATTGAGCAGCCGAATCGTGCTTTTGCTAGAGCTGATCTGCTCACACTCGTCTGGGGCGACGATTATTTCGGCAGCGATCGTGCAGTCGATCATCTTATTAAACGAATACGAAAAAAAATAGAACATTTACCGATAGAGTCGGTATGGGGTCATGGCTATCGAATGAGAACGGATCGGGGTGTGTATTAATATGAAGCTCGTTCATCAAATTAATCTCGCATTTGGCATCGCGCTTGTGCTTGTTTTATCAATCACTGCGCTATTAATTCACTATGTGTTATTAGATCACTTTATGGTTGCACAGAAGGAAGAATTGAAGATGGCAAGCGCAACGCTGTCCGCTACTATGAAGACAGAAATGGTGACCCAATCAGCGAAAGATAGCCGGGTGACTCTTTCTGCTAGTGCATTGTCAATTAACCCATCCATTGAAGCCGTCGTGACGGATGCCCAAGGAAATATTATGCAAGAGGTATTGCCGATGCAATCCTTGCAGGCCGGTAAAGCATCGAGCACGGAGACAGCAGCCATTTCGAGCGTTGATAAGGTAGTAGATGGTACGGATAAAGGGTTTCTTGTTGAAGTGAACGCCATTCCGCAGGGTACTTTGACGCTCTTTACGCCGGTCAGCAAAATCAAAGAAATTGAACAGGCGCTGCTGAAACGTTTGCTTCTTGTATTCGGTTTGGGCGGAATGCTCATGCTGCTGCTCAGCCATTTGATCACGAGAAAGCTAATCAAGCCGCTCATGAAATTAAAGGAAGAATTGACAAAGGTGAAGAGCCGCCAGTTTTCCAAGGTGAAACGCGTAAAGGCAGGGGGGGAGCTTGGTTCTGTTGCACAGGTCGTTTTTGAAATGGCTGATGAGCTTAATCGCTTTAACCGTGCGCAAAAGCAGTTTTTCCAAAATGCTTCACATGAGCTGAAATCACCTTTAATGTCCATTGCGGGTTATGCGGAAGGCATTAGAGACGGAGTGTTTGAAGGTGAAGGTGTCTATAAAGGCTTGGACATTATTTTGAGTGAAAGTGACAGACTAAAAAATCTGGTGACCGAAATGACGTTGTTAGCGAAGCTGGACAGCGAGGAGGATATTTATCAGCCCTCGTTGGTGTGTTTAAAGGATTTGCTCGCTGAGACGATTGAACGTGTAAACCCTATGCTCGTCAAAAAAGGAATTACACTGCATCCAAGCTATGATGAGCATGAACAGCTGATTGTACGAGCAGACCAAGACAAGCTTCTTCAAGCGATGCTTAATGTTGTGACAAATGCGATTCGACATGCGGATAAAAATATTTATATTCATGCTTCGGCTAAGAAAGGCCGCATAGAAATATCGGTGTCCGATGATGGCGGCGGCATTCCGGATGAGCTGCTTCCTTATTTATTTCATCGTTTTGTGAAAGGCAAGGACGGGGAGTCTGGCCTCGGCCTAGCTATATCGCGAGCGATTGTGGAACGATGCGGGGGCCTCATTACTGCCGATAACCGCAAGGGCGGCGGTGCTATATTTTCTCTTGGATTTCCAATAGCCGCATGAGTAGGAGTAAGACATGCTCGATATTAAACATTCGAAGCTGCTGAAAATTTTACAAGGAGAAGCGGGTAGCATATTTTCATTTAAATCGTTAAACGCAATCCACAACCTCACCTGGTTGTGGATTTTTTACATTCATTGCAGTGATTAGGTCATGTATAATAAACAAGTTAAATGAAAAATATGGCTTTTAAACTATAGATAAGCTAGGTGATCATGTGTCGGTTCTTACCATTAATGAGTTAGAGAGATATACCGAAAACGTACTCGTATTTCCTGCCTTTCATATCGAAATTGCATGTCATGAAGTGGTCGCGCTTTATTCGAGCATGAATGTCCGAAATACGTTATTAGCGATGCTGACAGGAAAACTGCCGATTTCCAGTGGTGAAATTAAAGTGAATGAGCTGTCATTTGCAAATAACAGGAAGGGTTTTCTTAGTCAGATAGGTCTTCTGCTGTTGCAAGATGGCTCTTATGAACGGCTGACGGTCAAAGAAAACTTTAGTTTCTTTAAACAGCTATACGGTTCAAGCCTATCCATCGATGAAGCTGTCCGCATCGTCAAGCTCGATCTGAAAGCCAATAAGCGCCTAACGAAGCTGAGCCTGTCAGAGAAAAGGCGGATTCAGTTTGCACGCTTATTATTTCAAAATCCTGCTCTTTACATTTTTGAGGAGCCGGATCAGAATGTCGACCTCGAAACGAAGCTTGTTTTTCATAAGATGGTACATAGACTCGGAGAGAGCGGCAAAGCGATTCTTGTGCTCACGGGGAATATGGAAACAGCGCTTAGTGTGACGAGCCGGGTCTATCGACTGGATGAGAAGGGACTCAAAGCTTTTGATGTTCAAGATACAGAAGAAGAACCAAAATCAATATCTCCAGAAGAAGCGGATATAAAGGAAGAACCTTTGCCTTCGCATGCAGAAAGTGATGAGGTTCTTGAAGATGATGAGCCTATCGTTCAGCATGTCAGATTCGAGAAAATTCCGACACGAATGAATGACAAGATTATATTGTTTAATCCTCCGGAAATTGATTATATCGAAAGCAGTGAAGGACAAACGAATCTCTATATTAAAGGGGAGATGTATCCAACATCCTTCAAAATTAATGAGCTGGAAGAAAGGCTGCAGACGTACGGTTTCTTTCGTTGCCATCGTTCTTACATCGTTAATTTGCAAAAGGTAAGAGAAGTCATCACCTTCACTCGCAATAGCTATAGCTTGGTGCTTGATGATCATTTAAAGACTAACGTACCGCTGTCAAAAACAAAAATGGCTGAGTTAAAGGAAATGATCGGGCTTAAATAAGCGCCATTCACCGAAACCGCTGCTCCAAACCACGTGATTATTGCGCTATTCAGCCCGAAATAAGTATCATTCACCCCTTTGTATGCTCCATTCAATGCGATTATAATGCGCCTCTCTCTCCTCTCACCTAAGATGAAGGTAGATCGGATAAAACAACGGAGGTTGAGAGCGGCATGCAAAATATAATTGAAGTGACTTCATTAGAGAAATCATTTTCGAATTCCAGGGCGTTAAAGGACGTTTCCTTTAACGTAAGGAAGGGTGAGATTTTCGGATTTCTAGGACCAAGCGGATCGGGCAAAACAACAACCATCAAAATATTAACAGCGCAGTCGAAGCCGACCTCGGGGAGTGCCTATGTATTTGGAGTTCCCACGAGTAAATTGCGAGAAGAGAAGTATCGCAAAAAAATGGGGATCATTACCGACAATACGTCTTTGTATGCTCGCTTGTCTGTTTACGATAATTTGAAGTTTTTTTGTGACTTATACGATGTGCCCGAAGGCCGGATTCATGTCGTGCTGCAGATGGTCAATTTGGAGCAAGAGAGCAAGAAGATGGTATCTAAATTATCCAAGGGCATGCTTCAACGGGTCATTCTCGCTCGGGCTTTTCTGCATCAACCAGAGCTCTTGTTCCTGGATGAGCCCACATCAGCGCTTGACCCTGTGAATACGAAGCATATTTATGAAGGCTTGTTACAATTGAAAGCCAAGGGCACAACCATTTTTTTAACGACGCATGATATGAACGAAGCCGAAACTTTATGCGACCGCGTTGCTTTCCTAAACAATGGAACGATTCAATTGCTCGATGAACCAAAGAAGCTGCGTGAGCAGCATAGTGATGCAACCATTACAGTGGAGCTAACTGATGGGTCAACGGTTATTGTACCAAAGGGGTCTGATGGGGCGCAGAAGGTATTTGACTATATGAGCAAAAACCAAATTGCATCCATTCAATCCAATTTTCCGACATTAGGCGATATTTTTGTAGAAGTGACTGGGAGGAAACTATCATGACATTTTCAATGAAGCGAGTAAGGGCCATTTTGCAAAAAGACTATAAAGACGTATCTCGAAACATGTATATAACCACGACATTGATCCTTCCTTTAATCCTGGCTGCTTTTTTTGGGCGCGTTGGTGGGAATACCATTGATGTACATTATTTGATCATCAATATGGCCTTAATTTTAGTAGCTACTTATGTGCAGTCTTCTTTAGTCGCCGAAGAGAAAGAAAAAAACACACTGCGCGGACTCATGCTGTCACCGGCGAGCATTTTCGAAATTTTTTGCGGCAAAAGCTTGCTAAGCTTTATTGCGAGCACGGTTATTATTATTTTGTCTGCTTTACTTACCGATTATCATCCGAAAAACCTATTGGTCATTATCATCGCAATATTTTTATCTTCCGTTTTTTACTTGGGCTTAGGCACGTTCATCGGTTTGCTAACCAAATCGGTGATGGAAGCCTCCGTTGCGATCATGCCGGCATTTGTCATTTTTGCTTTTGGGTCATTGATTACACCGTTGATGGATCAGTATCCAATCCTGACCGTTGCCAAGTTCATGCCGAACCTGCAGCTGATTGAATTAGCAAAACAAGTGGAGGCTGGTGCGGGGCTGGTAGACGTATTGTCCCATTTAGCTATCATTTTTGTTTGGATTATTGCGATGTATGCTGTCTGCTTGTACGTATACAAGAAACGTATGGTGGATGAATAAAGCAAAGTAGTATATGAAATGGTGGACGGAGCAGCATAATTTTGCTGCCGCTTAAGCCAAGAGAACCCGGACCGCTTGCGGCCGGGTTTTTCGACATTTTCCTGAATCAAAGAATTGTAAGCTGGTGTATTCTCATGCATAATTGGAGTATATTGTTACTGCTCGTATATTGGCATTTACAGACTGGAGAGGCTTCGATGTATAAAGTAATTATTGTCGATGATGAAGCGGTTGTCCGAATCGGATTAAAAAATACAATCAATTGGAATGAACATGGCTTCGAATTGATTGGTGATTACGCTAACGGTCGAGAAGCGTGGGATGCCGTAGAATTGGATAGGCCGGAGCTTGTTATTTCAGACATCAGTATGCCGTTTATGGACGGATTAGAGCTGGCTGGTTTAATTTCCGCTCAATTCCCGTATATAAAAATGATTATATTAACGGGCTATGACGAATTTGAGTATGCGCAGCAGGCGATTCGGCTTAAAATTTCTGATTTCATTCTGAAACCGATTACAGCGCAAGAAATACGTCAGCTCCTGGATCGAATTAAAGCAGAGATGGATGAAGAGAAGCAGCGTCGTGAAGATCTGGGCAGGCTAAACAACCAGCTGGAGCACAGTCTTCCGCTGCTTAAAGAGCGATTTCTAGAGCGTTTAGTTGCGGTTGGTTTAGGGAAAGTGGAAATCGCAGAACGTTTTGCTTATTTCAACCTGCCGCCGATATCACCGCTATATTTGGTCATGGTCGTAGATATCGACGATTTTGGCGACAGAGAACTGTCCTCCTATGAGCATGATGTCGAATTTTTGCGATTCGCTGCTTATGATATTTTTAATGAAACGCTGGACCGAGAGCATGTGCTGACCTTCCGAACCCGTGAGGAGCGGATGGTTGCCATCATTTTTGGACATGACAGTGAAAGCCTCCTGTATGAACAAGGATTTTCGCTTGCTGAGGAGGTCCGCTATCATATTGAGAAATATTTGAAATTTACAGTGACGATAGGAATCGGACGAACATGTACGCTTGCTGAACAGCTGCCGTTATCTTACAAGAGTGCGTTGTCGGTGCTGGACTATCGTTTTCTGCTAGGTAAAAATAGAGTGCTGAGTATTATTGATATTGAAGGAAAACCTTTCGGATACATGCCGCTGAGCCATGACCTCGACCGCAAGCTGGCTGCTGCTGTTAAGACAGGCGCCATTCAAGAAGCCTACCAATTGATTGAACAAGGGGTGGCAGAGCTGAAAACCTCTCTTGTTCCAGTGGAAGCTTGTATGCTGCAAATGCAAAAGGTTGTTCTCTCGCTGATGAACTCTGTACAGGAGCTAGCCGTTCGAGAGCAGGAATCACCGTTTGAGCAGCAAATGAAGCTGATGAACGTGTTCAAATTCAAGACGCTGGATGAGGTTGAGATTTGGCTAAAGGACATGGTAAGCTCCGTTATTTCTACTATAGCGGATAACCGTAATTATTTGACCAACATGCAAATTCATCGCGCGGTGGAGTATATCGATACAAATTACGCGAATGAAAAGATGTCGTTGCAGGACTTATGCCGTCATGTGCTCATGAGCTCAAGCTACTTCAGTCTCGTGTTCAAACAGCATACAGGAGAGACGTTTATTGAGTATTTGACCGGTGTAAGGGTGGCCAAGGCAAAGGAGCTGCTTCACAATTCGGCGATGAAGCTGTATGAAATTGCGGAGCAGGTGGGCTACAAGGACCCGAATTATTTTAGCATTTTATTTAAGAAGCACACAGGTATAACCCCAAAGGATTACAGAGAGAAACAAATAAAGGGGAGCGGAGCCTAACATGCTCAAAGATCGGTTCTTTCCTTTGTTTCCGCTAAAAAGCATTCAATCCAATATATCTTTAGCTTTTTCTATGCTGATTTTGGCTGCTATCGTATTAACAAGTCTAGTAAGCTATCAAGTTTCCGTAGCGGCGGTTGAGCGGAATTCGAAAGGCTACATTGAGGAAATTATTAAGCAGGTCAACCTAAATATTCAATCGTATGTCGACAATATGGAAAATATTTCACTGCTCGCTTTAACGAATAAGGACGTCAAGTATTACATATCGGATAATAACTTCATCAGCGCAGAGAACCGCCGTACGTACGAGAAGCAAATTTCCGACTTGTTCCAGGCGATCTTGTATACGCGCAAGGACATTGCATCCATTATGGTGTTTGGATACAATGGGCGATTTGTTTCTGACCGCCGAATTACTACCTTAAATCCAAATACAAAGACAGAGGATCAAGAGTGGTATCAGCTGGCAAAAGCGGCAGGCGGCAGGTCCGTCGTTTCTGCTCCTCATGTACAAAGCTTAATTGAAAACGAATACCGCTGGGTCGTTTCTCTGAGTCGAGAGCTTAAGAGCACAGATGGAATTAAGGCGGATGGCGTACTCCTCGTTGATCTAAATTTAAGTGTCATTAATGACATTTGCGAAAATATTAACCTCGGCAAAAAAGGTTATCTCTTCATCGTGGATAACGAAGGTCATATCGTTTATCATCCGCAGCAGCAGCTCATCGATAGCAAATTGCGTACAGAGCGTATTGCAGAAGTTTTGCAGGCTCCAAGCGGTCAATCCTTCGTCGTGAACGAGGGTGGAGACAAACGTATTTACTCCGTGCAAGACACGAACTTTGGTTGGAGAATTGCCGGAGTGGCTTATTCAGATGATTTAATTGCAAACAAAGAGGGTCTGCGTAATTCCATTATTTTTTATTCCTTATGCGGCTTAGCCATTACGCTGCTGATTTCTATAGGATTGTCACATCGCTTATCCAAGCCTATTAAAGTATTGCAATCCGACATGAAGCAAGTAGAGAAGGGCAACTTCAATATTCAGACGGAAATTGGCCAAATGAATGAAATCGGACAGCTGGGTCGATCTTTTAACTTAATGGTCAGCCGAACCAAGTTTCTCATGGAGGAAACGATTTTAAATCAGGAAAATAAGCGAAAGAGCGAGCTGCTGCTACTTCAATCGCAAATCAATCCTCATTTTTTATACAACACTCTCGATTCGATTGTGTGGATGGCCGAGCAGAAGCAGCACGAGGAGGTCGTTCTGATGACATCTGCTTTAGCTAAGCTGTTCCGCGCAAGCATTACGAAGGAAAAAGAGCTGGTTCCGATTCGAGTGGAAATTGAGCATATTACGAACTACTTGCTTATACAGAAAATGCGCTATAACGATGAGCTTAATTATGTCATTGATATGGACGAATCAATTCTTGACTATAAAACGTTAAAAATATTGCTTCAGCCTTTTGTAGAAAATGCGATCTATCATGGCATCCGGAACATGTATGGCATGGATGATGGATTAATTACGATCCGCGGAAGGCAGGCAGGCGATCAAATTATTTTTGAGGTAGAGGATAACGGCCAAGGGATGTCAGCGGAACAGCTAGGGAAGCTTCTCTACAGCAATTTGGAGGATAACGCCAACCAGGGCATCGGGATACGCAATGTAAACGAGCGAATCAAGCTTTATTTTGGGCATGAGTATGGCATTCAAATTCGCAGCGAAATTGAAGAGGGCACCTGTATTACGATCGTAATACCGAAGCTCGATTAAGGGGGAAGCAAAATAATGCGAAAGCATCGATTTACGCTGCTGCTAGTTGTGGCAATTGCGATGATTGCCATCTATTTTGTATTCAACTTTAATCTGCTTTTTGGTGTTAACCATGAGGAGAAAAATGTTACGGTCATTTTGAAATCCTTAAATATTCGACTTGATTTCTGGCAGGCAGTCAATCAGGGTGCGGAAGCAGCAGCTAAGGAAACGGGGCTAAACCTGAGTGTAGAAGGTCCGCTTATTGAAGGCGATTCCAATGCTCAGATTCAAATCTTGGAGGATGCGATCGCACGGAAGCCGCAAGCGATTGTCATTGATATGGTAATGGATAATCGAATGCCAGCTATTCTTGCAAAGGCGCGCGCTGCAGGCATCAAGCTGGTCATTATTAATCATTCTCCGAGTATGAAGCCTTCTCCTATTGTTGTTTCAAGCAATCATAAAGAAGCAGGACAACTAGCAGGACAAACCTCCATTCAGGAAACGGACGGTGATCCGAATATTGCCGTTATTAGTGATTACGCGAGCTCGATTATTTCGCAAGAGAGGCTGGAGGGAATGCGCCTTGCATTGAAGGGCTACAAAGCGAGTGCAATGGAAACCTATTATGCAGATGATTCCGAGGATCAAGCCTATGAAATTGCCAAGCGGCTGCTTCGAAGCGATTCCGGCATTAATACATTTATTACACTCAATCAATCCGCGTCACAGGGGGTTGCAAGGCTGCTGAAGGAGTATAACAAGGCAGGTGCTATTAATCTTATTGGATTTGATAGCACCAGTGATGAGGTTCAATTGCTGGAGTCAGGCATTATGACAGCTTCTATTGTACAAAAGCCATTTAATATGGGTTATCTTGGCGTGAAAGCGGCGCTAAAGCTAATTGATGGAGAAAAAACCGAGCCTATCACCTATATTGAATCCAATGTCATCACGAAAGAAAATATGTACACAACGGAAAATCAGAAGCTGCTATTCCCATTTATAACGAGTAAGTAGATTCCTATTTGGAAGGATAATATAACCCTATGCAGCGAAAACGCTATGGAACTAAGCCTCTTATGGTTGCTATCAGCCTTTTGTTAATTACAGTAGTTTCCTCATCGTGCATGAACGAGAACCCAGAGCCAGTTGCAACTCCGAAGGAGGAGCGGGCGTTGATTCGGTTTGTCGCCTCTGAATACAGTACGGAAACGAAGCCGCTGCTTGAGAAGCTGGTAAAAGAGTTTGAGAGGAAAAACCCTCTCATTGATGTAGAGCTGCAAGTAGCCAACTGGGATATACTTGATGGAATCTATACGACTATGATTAGCAAAAACCAGCCTCCCGATCTTCTGAATACGAATGTGTATGCCCATTACGCCAAGGATGGCTTGTTAAATAATATGGATGATATTATATCGCCTGAACTAGCGAATCGGCTGTATCCGAACTTAGTAGATATGGATCAGATAGACGGGGTGCAATACGCAATTCCATACGTTGCTACTACACGGAACTTATACTACAACAAGGAGCTGTTCCGCAAAGCGGGCATTGCTGCCCCTCCGACAACGTGGTCGGAGCTAGAGCAGGCCGCAATGAAAATTAAAGCGCTTGGCGCAGCAGACGGCTTCGGAATTGACCTGTCGGACAATGAGACACAGGCGACTTTGTCTTATATATTTTTTGGTTCGGGCGGAGATTGGATTAAAGATGGGAAATGGGCCATTAATTCACCGACCAATGTGGAAGGATTGACTTTTTTTAAAGAGCTGTTTGATAAAGGCTTGACTGAGCCAGAGCCGAACATAACGACTCGCGACGAGAAGCAGCGAATTATGGGCGGAGGCAATCTTGCTATGATGATATCTGGCAATTATTTCTCGGCAGTCGTCCCCAAAGAGTTTCCGGAGCTGGAATGGGGAAAGGGTCCGATTCCAGTAAAGGATGGTACATCGCCAATTACGTTTGGTGTACATGATCTGCTCGTGTCCTTCAAAACTGATCATACCAATAAAGAAGCGTTGTCCAAGTTTCTTGACTTCCTTTATGAAGATCGAGCTTATGAAGAAATGATTAAACGCGAAGGGTTTCTTCCCGTTACGACGACGGTGGGCACCAAGCTGTCGGAGAAAAGCGAAGTGGTCAAAAGCGATTTGGAAGCGTTAAGCAAAGCGAGGTTTTATCCGGCGAAGGAGCCTGCTTGGCAAGCGGTGCTTGATTATACCCGTAAGCTAGGTGAAGCTGTTTTATATGAGCAAATGACGCCAAAAGCGGCATTAGATGAATTGCAGTCTTTTGCAGAAAACAAGAGCAATCAGCAAAAATAAGCGCTATCTTAGCGAAATTACTCGAAAAATAGCTTTATATGCACGGAAGAGAAGATAATAAAGAATATATGGAAGATATTCAATAGAGATTATAGCCCTCCCAATTTATGATGAAATTACACGATGGAGCAGCAAGATGAGCCCCTAAGTACAGTGTGAAAAACATCATTTTTGGGAGGGTTTGCTTTAATGATTATGAAGAAAAAGATTGCAGCGCTTGGTATCGCCGTTATTTTGGCTGCCGTATCGTTAGTTGGATGTGGCTCGAATAGCAATAATGGTGGAGCAGCTACTAATGCACCTACAAAGGAGCCGGCTGCTGAAGCGACGGACGCACCTGCTGCTACCGACACGACGGTTAAGCTGACAGGCGATTTCGAAATTCAATATTTTGTGGGCGGGTATGGCGATAAATGGTGGAAAAAAGTTATTGCTGATTTCCAAGCTGCAAATCCGGAGCTTAACATTAAAGAATCCGCAGGACCTAAAATTAACGATCAAAATAGACCGCGCTGGATCGGCGGCAACCCGCCAGATTTCGTATACATCGATGGTCCGGTATTGAACGATCGCCAAATGGTTGAAGACGGCCAGCTGGAGGATTTGACGGATTGGCTGAAAGATGCCAAAAACGTTGACGGTGATCTAATCAGCGACATATTGGCTCAACCTGCTCAACAATTTGACGGTAAAGTATACAACATTCCACTCGTACTCAACTCATGGGGTGTTTTCTGGAACAAAGCTCTCTTCAAGGAAAAAGGCTGGGCTGAGCCAACTGACTTCCCATCGTTCCTTGCTGTAAGCGAAAAAATCAAAGCAGACGGCATTACGCCGTTTATTCACACAGGTAAATACCCGTACTATATCAATGGCTCGTTCCTGTATCCAGCTATCGTATCAGCAAACAACAACGATTTCTCTATTCTTCAAGATATGGCAGCTAACAAAGTAGAAGCTTTTGAAAGCCCTGCTGTTCTTGCTGCATTGAACAAAATCGTAGAAATGCGCGATAAGGATTACATCGACAAAGCTTCTATCCAAATCAATCACACGGATTCACAAATGCTGTTCCTGCAAAACAAAGATGCTTTCATTGTGAATGGCCTTTGGCTGCCAAATGAAATGGCTAAAGACGTTCCTGCTGGCTTTGACTTTGGTTTCATTCCTTCCATTACGCAAGAAGCAGGCGGTAAAGTGGTTGCGAATACATCCACAGCTACTGTTGCCATTGCGAAAAAAGCGAAAAACAAAGAAGCAGCTAAAGCGTTCCTGCAATTCATTTTCTCGAAAGATCAAGCTTCACAATGGGCTGAGCTAAGTGGCGCTCCTTCTAACATTAAAGGCGACATCAGCAGCTCCAATGCGCCAAGCCATGTTAAAGATGCTGCTAAATATTTGACAGATCCTAACACGGTTGTTATCCCAACAATCACTTACAACGCTGACGTTGATAAAGCGATGATGGATGCAACAGATGCACTGACGATTAGCAAAATTACGCCTGAAGAGTGGGTTAAGCGGGTAACTGACGTGGTGAAAAAGGTTAGCAAATAATAAGCCTTCAAAAGATTGACGGCAGAGATTGATCGAGGCACAACGCCTCGATCACTTTCTGTGAATTTACTCGGAGGGATGGAAGGTATGAACTCAGGGACAGTAAAATGGCAGAGAAATATATTTATCGCATCATTCATCATCCCAACTCTTTTATTTTTCGGCGTATTTACAATCTATCCGGTAGTGCAAAGCTTGTATTATTCATTTTTTGACTGGTCCGGCATGTCGGAGACAAAAACGTTTGTTGGCTTTGATAATTTCAAAGAGATGTTCCATGATCCCATTGTGTGGAGAGCGATCGGCAACGACTATTTTCTTGTTGCTGGCAAAGTAATCGGAATTATGCTTCTCGCGACGTTTTTTGCAGTAGCACTCACTAGGTTTGGCTTTAAGCTGGCTGGATTTTTTCGGTCGATTTTCTTCATTCCGAATGTAATTTCCGTCGTTGTTATTGGCGTATTGTGGAATTTCATATATAATCCGCAAATTGGCTTCTTGAATGCATTTTTGTCATTATTCACGAGTGAAAAAGTATCGATAACGTGGCTTGGTTTTTCCGATCATACGATTTGGATGCTTCTGCCTCCGGCTATTTGGGCGGGTATCGGCTTTTATATGATTCTTCTCATTGCAGCTATTCAAAGCATTCCTGCTTCCTATTTTGAAGCGGCAAGCATTGAGGGCGCAGGGGAATGGAAACAGTTTTGGAGCATCACGCTTCCGCTCGTTTGGGAGCAGATGAAAGTGTCCATTCTTAACATCATGATGACTACGCTTAACGGTTCCTTCGTAATCGTATGGATTATGACAGAAGGCGGACCGGATAACAGCACACAGGTTATGGGCTCCTACTTGTATCAAATGGCATTCCGGCAATTCCACTTTGGGTATGGCGCTTCGATAGGGTTTATCATCCTGGTCCTGTCCTTAATTACGACAATCATACTTCAACGGCTTATGCGTCATGATCCCGTTGAGATGAGCTAAGGGGGATAAAGAGATGAATACACAGATTAAAAATCCGATCGCCAAGCTAATCATCTATGCCATTTTGATCCTATGGGGCATATCGGTATTGTACCCGCTCATTTGGACCTTGCTTGATTCTCTAAAAAATAATGAACAATTTTTCTTAAATGCACCGTGGGCTTTGCCGGAGATTCCGCTTATTTGGTCCAACTTCTCGTATGTGTGGAGCAAATACCACTTTGATACTTATTTCGTGAATTCCCTTGTCATTACGACGGGATCGACGATATTGGCGCTGCTGCTATCCGCAACGACAGCGTATGTGCTGGCGAGATATAAATTTAGAGGAAGCAATGCATTGTTTCTGCTTTATATTTCCTCAATGATGGTACCGTTTGTACTAGCGCTCATTCCGTTGTTTTTCTTAATGAATTCACTCGGCCTAATTAATACGAAGCTTGGATTGATATTTGTTTATACGTCCAGCTTGCTGGCCTTCGGCATCTTTGTGCTCGTTGGGTTTTTCAAGTCGCTGCCGAAGGAGCTCGAGGAAGCAGCAATCGTGGATGGCGCTTCTTATTACGGGACATTTTTCCGAGTTATGCTTCCGCTGGCGCAGCCAGGTTTGATCACGGTTGGCATCGTCAATATCTTGAACATCTGGAACGAATATATCGTGGGTACGATACTTATTAATGATCCGACCCAGTATACGCTGCCGGTGGAAATTGGCGTTATGCAAGCCGAGATGCAGTATCGTACAGAGTGGGGTCCGTTGTTCGCAGCGCTGTTGATCACCATTATTCCCGTTCTTATTATTTATATTATTTTTCAAAGGCAAATCGCAAGCGGGATTACAGCTGGTGCGGTTAAATAAGCTAATATTTGAATAATCCAATAGCAGCTGGCAGCTCTTTTCTCTTCCGAGGAAGGAGCTGTTCGTTTATGGAATACGTACTCGAGTTCAGGCATTCCTATTTTTCAAACAAATATCATATGAGCATGCATTCATTTGTTTTTATTTATGATATGATGACTTTTGAGTTGAACCCTGTGCTTGGAGTTGATCATATTGTACATTTATTTGTTTGAAACGCTGCTTTATTTGTCCTTTGCTTTGACCGGTGGTTATCTATTGCTTCAGTTCATTCCAGAGAAGTCCAAACCACAATTAAAGAACATCACTGATTTATTTCAATATGCTTTATTGGCAATCCCGCTTTTTTCATTTATGTCGATTCTTCGATCAGCGCTTGTTTTACGCGATTTTGCGCAGGACATGCCCTTCATTCAAGTTTTATTAATTGTTGTAAAAGATTATTCGTACGGCAATGCTTGGGTGTGGAATCTCATTATATGTACCGTGATGTACATGATCACACAGTTTAAAGGCTTGCAGGGTAAAATGACCAAATGGGTTCTAGCACTCTTATGGTGTGCCAGTATTCTAGCTCATGGCTGGGCCAGCCATCCGGCAGGCTTCTCGCCTTTCTGGGGCGTATTTTCACAATCCGTTCATGTCGCTGCAGTTTCTCTTTGGCTCGGCACGCTTCTTATTGTTGCTTGGTTTACAAATGGGGAATGGAACTGGAAGACGTTTGTACGATGGTTTACGCCAATGTCGATCAGCAGCATCGTCCTAATTGTAGCGGCTGGTATAATGATGATGTTTCTCCTAGTCGATGGTTATATCAACTCATGGGGAATCAATTATGGACAAGCGCTTCTATTTAAACATCTTGTTTTCTTGCCGCTTGTTCTTCTAGGCTTTATGAATGGGTTTCTATCAAAAATTACAGATAGTGGTCGACATAAAAGTAGATTGCAATGGTGGCTTCGAGCGGAAACGTTTCTTGCACTTGTCATTCTCATCACAACCGCCTACATGGGTGTACAGGAGCCGCCTCATGAAGGGGAGTTCGAACAGCCTTCTCCATCTCCGTTATTTACTTTTTTGCATGGCGATTTGCAAGACTTGTCGCTGCAATGGAACTGGAGTGTTGTATATATCAGCATGATTGTTATTGGAATTGCAGCACTGGCCTTATTATTTCCCAGCTATAAAAAAGAGAAACGCAGCATGTTTGCTGTCTTTGCTTGCATAGCTGTCTTATTCCCGTTTTTTGGCATACTTTTATCTGTTCAATAGAGCTGATAGAAGGAAACTCGTTTTTGCTTTTTAAGCAGGACGAGTTTTTTTTGTAAGACAGTAGGATTGTATTAGATAAGGAGAGGAGAGTATTGGAACATTTTTTTATTCTCAACTATAATACAGGAAACTAACGAGAGAATAGGGGTTGCCTTATGACAATTGAAGCGTTTTGGAAGGGAAATAACGACCAGCCGATATGTGCATTTACGTTTGATGACGGGCCTTCACATCTACCACTTGAACTTTGGCTTTCTGTTCTAGAGGAAGAAGAAGCGATTGGCACCTTCTTTTTTACGGGCGAGTGGATAGATAGATATCCAGATAAAGCTAGAGAGATTTTGTCTCGGGGTCATGTTCTTGCCCCTCATACGTATCATCATCGCCGGATGGCACAGGTGCCTAAGGCTGTATTTTTGGAGCAGCTTAAGCTGACCGAGCTGGCTTATCAGGATGCGACAGGCCTTGCTTGCCCAACTTTTATGCGTTTTCCTTATTGTTCTTTCCGCGAGGAAAACTTGGATTGGCTGGACGAATGGGGCGGCTATCGGGACATTGAAGGCGTCGATTCAGGAGATTGGAGGGGCGTATCTTCGGAAGATATAATTGCAAAGGTCGAACCCGTTCTAGATAAAGGGACGATTGTCGTCATGCATAGCAATGATATTGCGACAGGCACTCCGGAGGCTTTAAGAGCACTTATCCAAACCGCTAAGCAAAGAGGACTACGATGCGTTGGTATTCCCGAAATGCTGGAGTCAGCAGGGTTAGAAGTAGGCTACAAGCCTTGGAAAATAACGGTTGAGGTTCCGTCTGAGCTGGATTATCCTTCGGAGGGCTGGGCTCCCTTGGCAAATAAAGAGGAGCTGTCTGCGCTAGCTGCTCAGACCATAGCATGGAACGTTCCACAATATACGCTTCAATTCAATTCCGAGCAGGAATGGCTTGAGCATTTGGAGAATCCAATTCATGAATTCGGCGTTATAGAGAATCGTGAGCTGTTCCACATATGGCAGTTTGAAGGCTCCTATTGGGGTTTCGTACGCGCTGGTGTCGTAGAAGATACGCTTGTACTACTCGACTTTGCGGCTAAGGAAGCGCAAGCGGATACGCTCGTATATTTGCTTCGGTGGGCTGCTAAGCATGCAATGGAATTAGGGTTAACCCGCATTGAAGCAAGACGGGATATTCGCAATATGCATGAGATGTGCAGGCAGCTCGGCTGGCAATCGGAGATTAAGGAAGAGCTGTAGAGAGAAGGTACGTACCCGGTGAAGTCATTAGCAACCTATTATTTTTTATGGTATCTAGCCATTTCTGTCGTTATGCCTTACACCAGTCTATATTTCAGCGATCGCGGCTTTAGCCATACAACGGTTGGTCTCATCCTGTCTTTATGGGCTCTGGTCAGCGTCATTGCCCAGCCCGTGATGGGCATGATTAATGACCGAATCAACAATCCGCGCAAAATTATCATGATCTGCGTTATCATTGCTCCGATACTCGGGCTTGGATTTCAGCTTATGGAGGGACTTGCGGGGATTCTTTTCTTGTCTATTTTCTTTGCATGGTTTCAATCCTCTGGCGGACCGATAGGCGACGCGATGTCTGTAGAAATTGCCAGCAAAAAAGGTTTTTCCTTTGGCAGCGTCAGATTATGGGGAGCTTTAAGTTATGCGATAGGTACATTTGCTACAGGCATTTTATACGAAAAATACGGCTACAACGACATCTTTATTTATTATCTTATTGTGAGTATAACCGTCTGCTTGGCGCTCATGCTGCTTCCAGCAACGAAGGTTACTCGAAGAAATGTGACGTTATTCGGCCAAATGGGCGAGGTTGTTCGCAATAAACCATTTATGATCTTTGTCGCTACTAGCATGCTGATGATGATGTCTGCATCGATTAATATGAATTTTTTGCCATTATACTTTAAGGAAATGGGCTTTGATAAGAGCTGGATCGGCAGTGCATTTGCGATAGCCGCTATTATTGAGGTGCCGATGTTCTGGGTGGCGACGAAGCTAAGCAAGCGAATAGGCAGATATCAGCTGCTGTGCGTCGCGGCTTTGATCTATGGCATCCAATATTTCGCGATGTTTTTCTTCGACAACGTTTCATTGACGCTGGCGGTTCAACTGTTAAATGGGATCGCGTTCGCTTTTGTCGCGGGCACAGCTGTTGAAATCGTACAAAGCTATGCGACTGAGGGCACGAAAGCGACTCTGCAAACGGTATATGCGGCTGTAACCTGGGGACTTGGTGGCATTGTCGGCAATGCGATGGGCGGCGCGGTTGTCGATTATTTTGGCGCGCCATTCCTTTATTTGATTCTGTTTTGTTTATGTCTGACGGCTTCGGTACTGTTTTTCGCAAACAAGCATCATGAGCGCGGAAACCAAACAAACTCGATTGTTTAATGGTTGCTCGAAAAAATAGATCTAGAAAATAGTCTTATTATCATCGGATGAGCTCATTTTGCCGAAATAGATCTAGAAAGTAGTCTTATTGTTGCTGAGAGGCTGCCGAATAGCACTTTAAACTTACATTTACTAAAAAAGGGGCAGTCCCTCATGGTCTGAAATGACCGGAGGGACTGCCCCTTTCCTATGTTTAGAGCGCAATTAGCCGAGAATCGGCGGCTCGTGATCTGTCATATATTTTTCAGTCAGTATGGACAGCAACTGAATACCGACCTCATTGTGTCCGCCTTCGGGAATGATTAAATCGGCATATTTTTTGGATGGTTCAATAAAAGCCTCGTGCATTGGCTTAACCGTCTTCAAGTACTGGTCATGAACGGACTGGATCGTCCGGCCGCGCTCCTCAATATCCCGAAGCACACGACGGAGAATACGTACATCGGGATCCGTATCGACGAATACTTTGATGTCGAGCAGCTTCCGAATGCTCTCTTCCGCGAGCACATGAAGTCCTTCCAATATTACGATATTGTTCGGCTTAAGCTCTACCGTTTCTGTTGTGGATGGAGCATAAGCGGCAAAGTCATAGACTGGCGCGTAAACGGTTTTTCCTTCTTTTAGAAGCAGCAGATCTTGAGCGAGCAGCTCGATATCAAAAGAGAGAGGGTGATCATAATTAATCAATTCACGTTCAGCCATGCTGAGATGCGAATAGGTTTTATAGTAGTTATCCTGAGATATGAAAGTTACTTTTTCCGATCCAAGACGTTCAATGACAGAGCGTGCAACTGTAGTTTTTCCCGAGCCGGTGCCGCCAGCGATACCAATAATAAGCATGGTGATTCAGTAAACCTCCCTAATAAAATTGCCATAGCAATTTCAGTATTGTAGCACAGAATACGGAAGCATGCTATTTCTTACTCATGGTTTAAAATGTTAAAATGAAAAGGACAGGCTACATCATTTAGAAGGAGTGTTGATCTTGAAGTATAGAAGACTCGGAAGCACAGAACTAAATGTGTCGGTAATCGGCATCGGAACCTGGCAGTTTGGAGGAGAATGGGGCCGGGAGTATTCGCAGAATGAAGTCGATTTGATTCTCGATAAAGGGCGTGAGCTTGGCATCAATCTGATTGATACCGCAGAATGTTACGGTGATCACCTCTCAGAGTCACTCATTGGAGATTATATCAGCCGCCGCAACCGCGAGGATTGGATCATAGCAACAAAGTTTGGCCATCATTTCCACGAGCGCTTCACGCGTACCGACGTATTTGACGCCGAAGGTGTTGTAGCTCAGCTTGATGCTTCACTGAAGGCGCTAAAGACGGACTATATTGACCTGTACCAGTTCCACTCAGGACCAGACCAAGCATTTGATAATGATGTGCTGTGGACCACTCTGGATAAGCAAATTGCAGCCGGGAAAATCCGTTTTCTTGGGACGTCTATCGGCAGCAATGACAATCTGCATCAGACAGAAGCCTCAACAAAGGTGAACTCTCGCGTCATTCAGGTCGTATATAATCGACTCGACCGTCAGCCGGAGGAAAGAGTATTTCCAGCATGCGAGCAGCAGGATTTGGGCGTGCTTGCACGTGTTCCGCTGGCGAGCGGCTATTTGAGCGGCAAATATAAGCCGGGTGCCGTGTTCGGTGATACCGATGTACGCCACAGGCATGATAAAGAGAACACACGGCTTAAGCTGCTGGAAGTAGAACACATTCAGCGTGAAGAGGTACCGCAAGGTGTCGATATGGCGAGCTGGGCGCTTGCTTGGTGCTTGAAGCACCCAGCCGTAACGGCTGTCATTCCGGGCTGCAAGGACCCGGCTCAGGTTGAAGCGAACGCAAAGGCGGCAATGCTTGCAGTCGAGCCGCACCCGCAGGATCGCAGCAACTAGATATTTTCGACATAAGAAGAGGCTGTCGCAAAAGGTTATTATCCTTTTGGACAGCCTCCTTTTTTCTTAAAGCACTGTTACTTCATTACGGTACCTTTCAAAATCAGATACCCGGCATTCCAGCTTCATCCGTGTGCCTTCTGCTTCATAGTCCGTTGCATGCACATGCGCATGCTCGTTAAAGTATGCAACCAAGCGCCCTTGGTTGAACGGAATCAACAGCTCGCATTCCATATAGTCGTCGAAGATATGATCGCGAATAAGCTGAATTAGCTCATTTAGTCCAATATTCTTTTTGGCGGAAAGGTAGACGTTGTTATCACGTACTTCCGGATAAGGATGCTCCGTCAGATCACATTTATTGTATGCATAAATTGTTGGGAGATTGTAAGCCCCCAGCTCCTTTAACGTCTCATTCGTAACCGCAACAAGCTGCTCATAATCGTCATGGGCGTAGTCGACGACATGTACGAGCAAATCAGCTTCAGTTACTTCCTCTAAAGTTGAGCGGAAGGCCTTCACCAGGTGATGGGGAAGCTGGCTTACGAAGCCGACCGTATCTGTGAGCAAGAATGATTTGTTGTCAGGCAAATCAATACTGCGAACCGAGGTCTCCAGCGTTGCAAAAAGCATATCCTTGGCAAATACCTGTTTGGTTGTCTCTGGATTGTATTTCTCAAGCAAAGCATTCATCAAGCTAGATTTCCCCGTATTCGTATAACCGACGAGACAGACGACAGGCACCTCGTTCTTCTGCCGCTGCTTCCGCTGAATTTGACGGCGGGCTACCAGCTTCTCAAGCTCGGCTTGCAAAGCAGTGATCCGCTCTTCGATACGTCTGCGATCCAGCTCCAGCTTCGTTTCACCGGCGCCTCTGTTCTTGAGACCAGCTCCGCCGCCTTGCCGCCCCAAGGATGCGCGAAGTCCGACAAGCCTAGGAAGCATATATTGAAGCCGAGCGACTTCGACTTGCAGCTGGGCTTCTCTTGTTTTGGCGCGCTCCGCAAAAATATCCAGAATGAGAATCGTTCGGTCAATGACCGTCCGCTCCAAAGCGGCTTCCAAATTACGAATTTGAGAGTGGGAGAGCTCATCATTGAAAATAACGACATGCGCGTCATGAGCTTCGAGCAGGGCCAGCAGCTCTTGGATCTTTCCAGTCCCAATATAGTGAGACGGGTTAATGCGTGCTGCTTTTTGGCTTAGTTCATCAACGACCTCGATATAACATGCGGAAGCCAGATTGCGAAGCTCCTCCATGGAGTATTCAAAGTCGGTTTGATTTTGAAGCTGAACTCCGACGATAATCGCCTTTTGTTTTGGTTGTTCCATTATTCATCATCCTTTTAACGGTTATTTAAAAAATAAAAAACACAGGCAGCTCTGCCTGTGTTCACCGTTATTGGTAAGAGGGTATCAGTGAAAATATCCATAAGGAATCCAATATCCCTTATCAATATGGATTGATGGCCTTCCATATACGCTGAAATAAACGTATGGAAATTCCGCTCTAAAGGCGAATACGCGAGTCGGGATGCTCCCTACAATAGTCGACGTATTCTGTTTATATGGGTTACCTTCAAAATGGGCAGACCTATCCTGAGTCCCCTGCACACAGGCAGAGCTTTGGCGCTATTCAATTAGCAGCTGCGCAAAGACCTAACTCGGATATAGTCTATCACACGTAACCCTCCGTTCATTTAAATTAGCATCAGTGTAGCACAAAGGGCTATTTCACGGCAAGTCAAAAGGAAAAGAGTCCCTTATGAATCGCTCCAATCCTGACGCAAAGTGAAGAGCTCCTTCAGCTCATCGGTTGATAGCTCCGTGATCCAGCCCTCAGAGCTGGAGATGACATTTTCACTGAGCTGCTGCTTATTTTCGAGCATCTCATCGATGCGTTCCTCCAGCGTGCCAAGCGAGATGAATTTATGAACCTGAACGTCGCGAGTTTGGCCCATGCGGTACGCGCGGTCGGTTGCTTGGTTCTCCACAGCAGGATTCCACCAACGGTCGAAATGGAATACATGGTTAGCAGCGGTCAGGTTAAGCCCGACGCCGCCAGCCTTAATCGACAGAATGAACACATTAGGCTGCTCTTCCGGCGGCAATTGTTGCGATTGGAACCGCTCAATCATGCGATCCCGTGCCAGCTTGGAGGTGCTGCCATTCAAGTATAATATCGGCTCCTGCAGCTCCTGCTGCAGCACGCTTTGAAGCATTTCCCCCATACCGAGGTATTGCGTGAAAATAAGGCAGCGTTCGCCTTCGTCTCGCAGTTCTCTCACCATGGCGAGCAGCCGCTCAAGCTTAGCCGATCGGCTTATGATCCGCTCTGTATCCATTTGCTCACCAGCTGGCGCAGAGCTGTCCACCAAAGGTTCTTTGGTTAGCAGCATCGGATGGTCGCAAAGCTGCTTCAGCTGCATAATGGACGATAAAATGGCGCCTTTACGTTCGATGCCTTCAAGCTTTTGCATGCGATCCATAAGCTGATTAACGGTTTGATTATAAAGTGCGCCTTGCTCGGCTGTGAGATGAATATACGTTTTCATTTCATTTTTGTCCGGCAAATCAAGCTGGATCGCGGGGTCCTTCTTCTTGCGCCGCAGCATGAATGGCTTAACTAGCTTCTGCAAGTCTGCGGTGCGCTGAACATTGCGTTCCTTTTCAATAGGATTGCTGAAGCGCTGCTGGAACCCATGTGCGCTCCCCAGAAACCCCGGATTCATGAAATCATAGATGGACCACAGCTCCGATAAACGATTCTCGATCGGCGTGCCCGTCAAAGCGATACGATGCTTCGCAGTAAAGCTGCGAACGGCTGCGGATTGTTTCGTTTGAGCGTTCTTTATATTTTGTGCCTCATCCAAGCAAATCGCTGCAAAAGTAATATCCTTCAGCATGTCCTGATCAAGAGTAGCGGTTGCGAATGAAGTTAGTATGACATCGGCGTTTCGCATTTCCTCAAGGAAATGTTCTCCTACGAGGCGTCTGCTTCCGTAATGAAGCATGACGCGCAGCGAGGGTGCAAAGCGGCTAATCTCCTTCTGCCAGTTGCCCAGTACAGAGGTTGGGCAGATGATGAGCGATGGCATGTGTTGCTCTGACTCTGCTGTGCTCTCCTTGAGATTAAGCAAATAGGCGATAAGCTGAACCGTTTTGCCAAGACCCATGTCATCGGCCAAGCATGCGCCAAGTCCGAATCGACGTAAGAAGGACAACCAAGCGTAGCCTTCCTGCTGATAAGGTCGAAGCTCGGCACGCAGCCCGGCAGGAACAGCAAGCATAGGCCACTCGGTTCGTTGGTTTAGCTGGCTGACCAGCGTCATCAAATGCTCGTTCAGCTCAACTTCCAGCTGAATACGATGCTCTTGCTCTGCTTCGTTTTCTTGCTCAGGCTGATCATCCCCTTGCTCGTTGCCGCTTCCCAGAAGATGCAGCTGAAGAACATCTTGAAACGATAAACCTTCGGCGCGGTCAATGCCCGACATCGCTTTGCGAATTTGCGCGAGCAAGGCGGGATCAAGCGAAACCCACTGTCCTCGGAAGCGAACGAGCCGCTCATTCCGGGCAACAAGCTCATTAAACTCGGATTCAGTCAGGTCGGTGTCTCCAATGGCAATGCGCCAATCGAATTCGATTAGTGTATCCAGTCCAAATAAAGATTCACCGGAGCCCTCTTCTCGTTTGCTTGTGCTGACCTTAGCACGAAGGCGTGGTTTCTTACGGCTGGCGGTTTCCCACCAAGCGGGAAGCAGTACCTGCCAGCCCGCGTCTAATAAACGGGGGCTATCTACGGCAAGGAACCGCCAAGCGGCATCATTTTTCAAGGGGACGTTTAAAATATCGTCACGCTGGCCCGTAAGCAGGTTTGTCGGCAGGCAAGCACGCAGACGCTCCAGCCAGCCTGAGGAACGCTCACGAATAGATGGCGACCAAGAAGCAGGCCACGAGCCGTAAGCTTCGCCTGTATCAGACAATTTAACGGGTACAATAACCGCTTGATCGAGCTTGTCCTGCAAAATAAGCTTAAGCTGCCACGGGTCATCCGCATCAATGGGCTCGACAAGCTGAAGCATTGGCCGAAATGGAGCTTGATCGGCTTTCCAGCCAATGGCGATCAGCCATGCCTGTGCATCCAGTCCGGCGGTTATGCCATCCTTGGCAAAGAGGAGCGGGTATTCCCTGCGCAAATCAGCAGCAGTCGTTTCTGTGCCATAGTAAGCGTCAAATACAGCAGCAGAAAAAGCAGCAAGCAATCCCGTCTTAAAGCTATCGTCTGATTGAGTTTTCCTGATCATGCTCTGAATTTGTTCGTTTATTACAGCACTATCCCAGCTCCATTGGAGCTTTCCAGAACGGAAGGCCGAGAAACTTGGTATGTAGCGATGTGCTGTTATTTCAGCTGCTAACAAGGGGGCGAGCGCAACAAGCATTCCGGCTTGCTCTTCCCATATCCATTCCACGTGCTCAAGCACCGTGTTTTCCGCAAAAAAAGGAATAACCTGCTCGGCTGGAAGCAATACAAGCTCTAGTCCTTCAACCTGCTGTACTTCGAGTTCTGTGCCGTAAAAGGAAGGCGTATGCCAGGCGAACAAGCTGTGCTTCAAGCTTACGCCGGGCAGGAAGTCGCTCATGCCGCTCATTCCGTATAAGAGAGCATCGCCATGTGTCGTTAAACTAGCGTATACCGTAATTGTTTTTGTAAACTTGCTCATGGTATAAGTTTTCCTTTCCGAAGCTCTTCCTGAAGCGCACGAAGGCGGCTATGGCTAGAAGCGAACGCTGCAATAAACGTTTCCCAGCGCTCCTCGTCTTTCCTTTTCTTGTACAGCTTAGCCAGCCGTTTGAGCAGTTTCACAGCGGTTTTGTAGCCAGGCCTATTTTTGAGCAGCACATATCTTTCCACAGCCTGATGATAAAAGGGCAGCAGCAGCTCCGGCGCATGTTTCTCAATAGGGGCGAACACACCAACGCGATAGTCAAGCGGCTCGGTTCCCGTGCTGAGCTGATAATCGATCCATTGCTGCCATTTGGCATGACGGAGCAATTTTCCTTCGTAAATAGAACTAGCATAGGGAAGCGATTGAATGAGAGGCGTCCACATCAGCTGCTCCGCATCTGGATAATGTTCAATTACCCCGTCCCAGTAGCTAAAAAAGATTTCCAAGGCGTTAATTCGGCTTTTCTCTACATATGGCTTCGTTTCCACTAACCAATTCGATAACCGCTGCCATTGCTCTTTTTCAGACATCATGGATAAGACATGGAATAAGTCACTTGGACGAAGCTCGTTACCGCTGCTTATTTCATTTAGTTTGCTCCACGCCTCTTCGTCGCGTTGTAAGAAGAAGTTCATCCACACCTCGGCAAGCAGCAAAGGGTAGCGGGAGAGCGCTGAGCCGAGCTTTGAAGGTGCGGTATCCAATTGCTCCAGCTCTTCTAGACAGAGGCTCGTATCGTTCTGGTTAGGGATAATCCAGTATTGCCATAACCAAAAATAAGGATCGGAGAAATATGTCTTTGATCCTGATTCCGCGAGCATAAGCTTGCGTAAAAAGATTAATGTTTCTTCTAGGCACTGCCAATAGTCGGGTTCCTCGGCAGGATCGGATTTTTTTTGCATGAGCTCGGCAATAGCAAGCTGTACATCAGAAATAGCAGCATGTGTATGGAAGCCGATAAAGGAGCCGGAATGTCCCTTTTGATCGGGAATAAGATTAAGCAGCAGCATTAGAATATGAAGATGAGCATGCAGCTCAAATAGATTATTTTGTGCAGAAGAAAGCTTAGGCTTTATCTGATTAATTGCTGTAATTGCATGATGTACATATGCGGCATTTCGAGTAAGGTCAGACAGAGACTCGGTACGAGATTTAAACAGTGCGTGCCACTCTGCGACGTTCATTTGTTCAATTGGTTTCATGACGAAGTGGTCTCCCTAACGAATAAAATCATTTTACGAATCAGCTAATTATACCATTTATTTCGCTTATGGCTTGGAGTATAAAGTGCATGTACGCTTCAGTTTGTCTTTCCTAAAGCACCAAAACATTTTACAATATAAATATGGCAACAAATGAACGACTGTCTTTATCGGCAGAAAGGAAAGATGACAGATGGCAATTCAAGAAATCCAAGAAGAAGACTGGCTAAAGCTTAATCGGATAGGGAATGGTAAGGATGCGCTGCTTTTTTCATCACCGTTTTGCGGAACCTGTAAGGTCGCCGAGCGGATGCTGGAAATTGTGGAAGCGGCTGAGGTTCCAACGACCTTGTATAAAATAAATATAAATTATGCCCCCCAGCTGCGAAATGCTTGGAAAATTACGAGTGTGCCTTGCCTTGTTTTATTGAAGAACGGAGAACCTTATCAGTTTGAATATGCGATGCGTTCAGTTGATTATTTGTATAAACTTATGAAGAACATGGATTAACGGGGATGATTTCTCCGTAGAACGGCCGAAATATATTTTTATTTACTATAAAATTTTTATCAGGCGAAGATTATAGTGCTGTTCGTGTTATAATTGAGAGGTGCAGTCAATAAAGACCATTGACTATGATAAAGGAGTCGGAAATATGCAGGTAGTATTTGAAGACTGGGATCAAAAAGTAAAAAAAACATTTAACGCAACGAGCAAGCAGGTTGTATTAACCGTTACCGAGGCCGGTGACCTGTTAGGCCTGACTAAGGACCAGATGAAGGTTTATGTGCTTAAGCATAACCTCACTAAGGTTGCGATCAATCGCAGCGTCCACAGATATCTATTACTGAAAAGCGAAATAGATGAGATCCTAGGTAAAGCCTAATAATTGCGATAAACCACAGCCAAATATGGGCTGTGGTTTTTTGTTGTGTTTACATCCCATCTGAGGAGGTGTGGACGTTATATGGAGGATACGGCAGGATGTTTTCGAATGACTGCTGCTCGTTTCCGCTCAGTCCGCCTTAGTCAGCATTATTAGAAATAACGCCACTGGTTGCTGTTTTTCAATAGGAGTCGTATTCGTTATACTTAAAACGACCGATTGGAAAACATTATCTGGAGGGTGATTTTACTTGACTTATATGGACATGTTAGGACGTCGGAGCATCATTTTGAAGCGGAATATCGGCAATTTAATTATTAAAGACAACAAGCAAGGGCTCAGCATGCAGGAAAATCTTTTTTATCAAAGCATGCTCAAGGAATGGCACCAAAATGAGAATGAATTGAATTCAGCTAGAAAACATTCTTAGTTGATAGGTAATTATTGAAATTACATTACTCACAAAAAGAGCCGGGTGTCATTCTGACATTCGGTTTGCTGTGTGTAATTTTTGTATATAGCTATAAATGAAGTTCTTTTAGGAATGAAGAGTAAATGAAAAGGAATGCTTATGGTATACTACATAGATGATTAAGGTTGGCAGCAATAATTAAACGGGGGTTTCTTGCTATGTTGGCGGTTGAAAAAGCGGTGTACCTCACGATAGATGAAGGTCCTGCTGAAGATTTTATGCAAAAGGTCAATTTTCTGAACGCAAAAGAGATTCGGGCGATTTGGTTTTGTGTGGGCGAAGCATTGGAAAGCTGTTCTGAGGAAGCGATAGCTGCGATTAAAGCAGGCCATATCATTGGGAATCGCGGTTATGATCATGCAGATTTCTCTGTTATCGGCTTACAAGACGTAAGAGGGCAGATCGAGCGAACCGACCGTATTATAGATGAGCTGTACAATAAAGCAGAAACGATAAGGCCTTCAAAGCTGTTTCGTTTTCCATTTATGCAGCATTTGTTAGACGAAATGAAGGACGATCATTTCGAAGGTATTCAGGGTGTACTGGATGAGCTGGGCTATCAGCAGCCATCCTTCGAGAATGGCACCCCAAAAAACGGACTGCATGTGGATTGTACTTGGGATACGTTCGATTTTGAGCCGGCGGACGTTATGGACCAACATCATGATTTACAAGCAACAAGCGGACAAATTATTATGATACACGACTGGATCTCGGTTGCTCCTTTTCAAGCATTAATGGATAAGCTGCTTGCAAAAAATGTAGTTTTTCAGCTTCCTAAGGAAACGACTCTTCAAACCGCAGCCATTTAGCAAGCAAATCGCATGATCAAAAAGGAGTACAGCTCGTCTCTATGAATTCATAGCAGCGGCGAACGGTACTCCTTTTTTGCTGCGAGCAGTTATTGCTGAATTCATGCTGGGCAAACCAGAATGAACGAAACAAAGTAAGCGCTTCATGCGTTTAAGTAAAAAAGAACATTTATTCAAGAGGGGGCAATGGTTGATGCACTGGATTCCCGCTGACAGAAGCGGCAGGTGGTGGCTACTAGCTGGAGCATCCACCTTGCTTGTTAGCCTGTTATTATGGTTGATTCGTTTTGTTATATTAGGCCAGCCTTTCACAGGCATGCACGCTTTCCGATTTATGCTGCTCGCAGCCATATTATCTTTTTTATTCGGTTTTATCGGCTGGCTTGGAGCGAGAAAGCTATGGCTGTTCTCCAATCTTGGGATGCTAATTGGTCTTATACTGATGGCTATGTATTCCAAAGGTTTGACTGGATGGGAGGACCTAATTAGTTTCCTCGTATTTTTAGAAGCAGTAGCAGGAGGTTTTATGGCAGGGCTGATTGTTGAGGGTGTTTATTTCTTTAGACGGATATCGAAGAAATAATAGGCTGCCATAAAAATGTTGCAACTGGCTGTTGCTTTTTCCCGTCATACAGAGTGAAATGGAATAATGAGGTAAAAATTATTCTAATTTGTTTGGTGACGGAGCTGATCTTATGTGCCAAGAGGCAATGATAAGTTTGGAAATAGAAGAAAAAATGAAGTTGAATGGTATACCGGGATTAGGAATTGCCGTTCTTCAGCATGGACAAATGGTGTGGCAAGGAAGCTATGGCGTACTTGAAGCGAGCATGCAGCAGAAGGTGACAGAGGAAACTTTGTTTCCTGCCTGCTCCATTAGCAAGATGGTAACAGCTATTGGTGTACTTCGTTTAGTCCAAGAGGGCGTGCTTAGCTTGGAGGAGGATGTTAATCGTTACTTAGTTTCCTGGCAGGTGCCCGAAAACCAGTTCACTCAGCAGAGGAAAGTAACGCTGCGCAGTTTGCTGGCACATCAATCGGGAATTGTGGATGCACGGGGGAGCTATGAACCTTATCAGAAGCAAGACCCTTTCCCTACGCCTAGAGAGCTGCTCTTAGGAGCAACGAAATATCATTCCAAACCAGTTGAGGTTGCTCACCTGCCAGAGAGTCGATTCTCTTACTCGGATGCAGGTTATTCTGTGTTGGAGCAAATCCTTGAGGATGTGTCAGGAGAAGCCTTTTCTGCTGCTATGGAGCGGCTTGTTATGAAGCCGCTTGGCTTAAAACGAACTATTTTCTGGGATGGTATTGCAAACGAGTTACTGAACACATCCATGGGTCATGATAAACGGGGACAGGTGGTTGAAGGGAAGAGAGCACACTATCCCAATTTATCCGGAGCAGGCTTGTGGACAACGCCTTCTGAATTGCTAGTATTGGCACGCGAGGTCGTGAAAGCTTGGAATGGCGATCCTAATGGTATTTTGCGGCCAGCGATGGCTAGAATAATGCTTACGGGTTATGCGAGCGATAAAGGTGCAGGCTTAGGCGTATTTCTTCCTGATGCTGGAGAGCAGCTCTGCTTCGTTTCTCAAGGCTGGGGAGTTGGTTCTCAAAGCAAGCTGGTTGGATACCCGCGCCAAGAAAGCGGTATAGCAGTGATGATGAATGCAGAGCCAGGTAAACCTCAAAACGAGTCGTTGATCGGTGAGGTCATTCGGGAGTTGTGCAAGCATTATGAACTGCCGATAGTGTAGGCGGGTTCTTCGAGAATCATATATCAAATTTTATAATTTGATTGAAAGGTGAATATGGAGAATATTTCAGGTCATATCATTCACGTCCTTTTACATTTTGTTGTAGGCGCCAGTTTGGCCTATTTATTTTGCGGGAAAGCGGCTGCAACCACTGTGAATCGCAAGGTTCTCTTGATTTTCGGCGGTGCAGCTGCTATTTCTCCTGATATTTCGAAGCTTTACGGAGACCTGCTTGGCCACTCCATTTGGCTCGTACCTGTGATTGGTTTGTTTTTTGCTGCATGTTATTATGCATTCCAGAGGAAAATTACGTTTAAAAAGGCTTGGCTGATATTGTCTATCTGCGTTTTTAGCCATTTATTTATAGATTTCATCGGCAATGGCGTAGCTCCCTTTTATCCCTTTATTAAAACGGAGTCTGATTTCTTTATTGTAAATAGAAACGACGCTGTTCTTTTAATTACGCTGACCACTGCTCTCATTATCGGGGCATCTACTCGGAGAAGAAGGCGTATTTTTTTATCAGGACTAATCCTTGTTGCTTTGTATCTTGGAGGGTTGTCGTTCTCGAAGCTGCAATTGCAGCATGCATTAGAAAAAAAGTATAAGAACGAAAACGTCTATGTTATGCTCACCTTTCCGAGAGAGGGCTTTAAGTGGTCATTCATGGTGAGGACGGATGAAACAAGTGTCGACGGCTATTCGCCTATAGCAGGATTGGACATACATATTGAACAAGAAATGAACAAATCAGGAGAGTGGATCAATGTTGATAAACAGTGAAGAGGATATTATACAGCTTGTATATAGAGATGAGTGGATGATGAACATCTTACGAGAGGTTAGCACGCTCCAGCTTCCAGATTGGTGGGTATGTGCAGGTTTCGTTCGCAGCAAAATTTGGGATACCCTTCACGGATTTACGGAACGAACGCCGCTGGCCGATGTTGATGTCGTTTATTTCGATCCTTCCAACCTAGACGAGCAGATAGAGAAACAGCTGGAAAACACATTAAATCAGATGAACCCTCACGTACCTTGGTCTGTTAAGAACCAAGCTCGAATGCATGTAATCAATAACAATCCTCCGTATTCCAGCTCCACAGATGCCATTTCCAAATTTCCAGAGACCGTAACCGCTCTAGGATTGAAAATAGATCAGCATGACAAACTCGTGTTAACTGCTCCTTGTGGAATAGAAGATGTTCTAGAAATGATTGTTAGACCATCGCCTTTTTACTTGGAATACGAGGATCGAATCGCCATTTATGAGAAGCGGCTTGAGCAAAAAAGATTTCAAGAGCGCTGGCCTAAAGTACGCCAATGAAAGCATGGTATTATTTTAAGGACATCGATAACGCAAGAAGAAAGTTGTCTCTGACACAATGAAAAGCTTTTGTCCGTTTATCCTATTGCCTGATTGGGTAAGCATAAAATAGCAGTACTGGGATTGAAAGCAGGCAATAGTGGAAAGGTAATGGTAAATAAAATGTAGCGGGGGAGAAAATGGAGCCTAAAGCAGAACGTCAGAGTTTTATGCAGCTTATAAAGAAAGGGAATAAATCTTCCGCTGTAGCGATGATCGGCAATGCGTTTATCGCCGCCATAAAAGGGTTCGCAGCGGCCTTCAGCGGCAGCGGCGCGATGTTTGCTTCCGCCATGCATTCATTGGCAGATGCGATAAACCAAGGGTTTGTTTTCGCCGGAAGCATTCTTGCCGAGAAAAAACCGACGCCGAGGTTTCCAACCGGCTTTGGGCGTGTCATCAATATTTTTTGTATGATTGCCGTCATCGTCGTTACTATTATGGCTTATGAAACGATTCGTGAAGGCTGGCATCTCATTTTGCATCCAGTTGCAAGTGAAGGTTTTTGGTTAAACATTGGGGTTCTGGTTGTTAATCTAGTTATTGACGGGCTTATATTAGTCAAAGCAATGAAGGAAATTATACACGAAGCGGGTGCGGAGGGGAAAGGTCTCGGTATTTTCTCAGCTGCCTTCAAAAATGTTGGGCGTTCTGCTCCTGCTACACGATTAGTTTTCTATGAGGATCTTGTTGCCGTTTCGGGAGCTGCCTTGGCGATGATCGCGGTCATCATTGCTGCATTTACCTCGTTTAAAACGGTTGATGGCGTTGCAACTTTGTTGATTGGTCTGTTAATGGTTGGTGTTGCTTATCGTGTCGGCTACGACAATATGATCGGACTCATTGGTGTTTCTGCCCCGAAGGAAGTAGCAGACAAGGTATCCCGTATTATTTTTTCCGAACAGAGCGTAACCGATATTTATCAAATGCGCATTCTACAAGAAGGCCGCTATTACCACGTTGAGGCGTACTTGGAGCTGCAGCCTGGTTTAACGCTTGCGGTAGCCGATGATATTAAGTTCCTCGTTCGCGCCAAGCTGCTTGAAGACAAGGATATTGCAGATGTGACATTAGGGATTTTAGAGGATGATGGCAAAAGAAGCTGGAATCCTAATGAATCCAAATAGAAAAACTGCACCTCCAAAGTTAGATGGTGTCTAACTTTGGAGGTGCAGTTCATAGGAGGCTTTTGCTAATACGTGAATTTCAACAGCCCTGCAACAATGATCCGTTCACGGAGTATCTCAAGGTATTTCCTCTTATTGACTCAGCATGGGAAACAACTGCTTCAGCTCTGTATCACTCGGTCTTCTGCCGTAATCTGCAATCTCGAATGGCTCTGCATACTTTGTCTTTTCTGACTTCCCTTCTTCGTATAGTCGATCCAGCGTCGGAAGCATCTCCGATGAAACCTCGATAAAGCTGCTCCAATATTGCAAAATATAATCCTTCCTAGCATCCCACGTCTGTGGAACCTGATCTAGCAGATTACGCTGCCATGGCGCAAACTCATAGAATTGGGAAGCGTGCGCATCACAGCCAAGCAGCTTCTTCTCAATAACAGAACCAATATCGACGACCAGATCGGGTGAGTAAGCACCCCTCTTTCCGTAGTCCGGCATAAGCAAGAAAAGAGGGGATTGCTCTAAATATGGGGCATCTGGCACAGAATTAGGTACCTTCGCTATAAAATCCGCAGCATCTCTCACAATTCTTCCTGCATTGCGATTATCTACATGACCTGCACCTTCAGGATGGAAGGTAATGACGACATCGGCCTTCCAATTGCGAATTTGGCGAATAACTTCTTCTCTCACTTCAAAGCTATTCGTCAGACGGCCATCAGATATATTCAATATGCTATAGTCAAGAACACCCAATCGTCTAGCAGCCTCATAGGCCTCCTGCGTTCTTCTATCCACGAGCTCTTGTCCGCTAATTGAGTAGTGTCCGCAATCTCCATTGGTTAAGGAAACGAATTTCACTCGGTGTCCCATTTCTGCGAATAAAGCAGAGGTTCCTCCCGCATAAATTTCCGGTTCATCCGGATGTGCAGCAATGACAATTATATTTTTTTGTTGTTGTGTAGACATCTTTTTTCTCTCCTCCTGTATGGTAACCCAAAACCATTATCCCTTTACTGCACCTGCTGTCAGCCCTTTAATAACCGTTTCTTGTGAGAACATGTACAAAACAAGCAGTGGTACAATTGAAATCGTGATGGCTGCCATCATAGCGCCATAATCTGTACCATACGCATTCGATACGAGCGACAAGAGGACAGATATAGGCTGCATCTCTCTTATTGGCAGGTAGACGAGTGGTAACAAAAGCTCGTTGTATGACCAAAGAAAGACCATAATAGACACCGTTGCAAAAATAGGGAAGCAAAGCGGCAGCGTTATTTTATAATATATTTTCCAAATGGTTGCCCCATCCATGACCGCCGCTTCCTCTAGTTCTCCAGGCAAAGAAGCCATGAAGCCTGTTATCATTAGAATAGCAAAGCTCAAATTGCCAGCTACTTGTGGGAGAATAACGGATAAATAGGTTCCATTCAAACCCAGCTTCTCGATGATAACGAAATTCGGAATAATAACAGCGAACTGCGGCAGCAGCATACAAATAACAAATATAGACGTGAAATACCCTTTAAATGAAAATTGAAATCTCGCTAGTACAAAAGAAGCCAACCCGCCAAAAAGGGAAACACCTAATACAACGGATCCCGAAATGATCATACTGTTCATAAAGCCTTTAACGACGTTAATGTTGCCATATTCGTTCAACTTAAAAAAGTTAAATAAAGAGTAGCTTTGTGGGAGAGCGAATGATTGCGTTAAAATTTCTTCGGACGTTTTGAAGCTATTGAGCAGCACCCATAATAGCGGGATGATCGTTGTGCATGCCCATAAAATCAGGAGCGCATATACGCCGAACTTGACCGCACCAGGCTTTACTAGTCTATTAACCATCTAAAATATCACCTTCTCAATTGGGCTGTTTGTTGTCTATCATCAGTAGCTGACAGCCTCTTTTTTAACTAATTTATTTAACACAACGGTTATGACAATACCGAGTATCATCATCGCAATGACGATTGTGCTGGCATAACCTGCGTTTTGCCCATTGAATGCCTTCGTGTACATGTAAGTACTGAGCAGCTCACTGGAATTCAATGGACCACCCTTGGTCACGATATATACGACATCAAATACTTTCAATGCTCCAGCCGTGGCGAGCGTAAGACAAGAAGCAATGACATCTCGTAATAATGGAAGTGTAATATAGATGGATTTTCTTATTCCTGTAATACCGTCCAGCATAGCTGATTCATAAATATCCTCTGGAATCTTCGACATTCCGGTCAGGAATATAACAAAATAAAATCCAACATACTGCCATAGAATCGGTATGAGTACCAAATAGATCGCGCTTTTCTCCGTTAGCCATATTTGCTCAGACAGACCGAGCCCTCTCATAATGGCATTTAAGAGTCCATAGTCGTAGTTGTAAATGAGCGAGAACATGAGGCCAATCGCCGTACCAGAGATAACAATCGGAAAGAAAAAGACCGTTCTAAAAAATTTAAATCCTCGTTTGATGCTGTCGGTTAGCAGCGCAAGGACCAAACCTCCTCCAGCCTGCAGGAATACGGCACCGATCACCAATATAAACGTGTTTTTTAGCGCTATCCAAACAACGGGGTCATGAATGAGCTGGTTGTAATTGCCGAATCCTATGAACTTCTTCGTATTTGAGAAGTTATACCATTCGGTGAAGCTATAATAAACGGATTGTACGAGTGGATACAAAAGAAAGGTGAATAATAATAGCATCGTTGGCGCCAGGAAAAGCACAATGTATCTCTTGTCCCTGAATATCACAACTGAACGCCTCCTCTTCATAAGCAATAGCTTGGATTACATACTGCCATTTGCCCGGGAGCCGGCAATCCGATATCCCGGGGCATGTTGAAACAACTACTTGTTTCTGTTGTTTAATTTTGTGGCTTCATCTAGAATTTCCTCGGCTGTTTTTCTTCCTGCTGACACATAAGCAACACCTTTTAAGAACTCGGTATACGATTCCCTAGAAACGTAAGAATCGATTGGCATAACGAAATCCTTTGCCTCACTCACCATCTTGTTGCCGTCAATCAGAAGCTGTGCGGTGCTGCTGGATTGTTGTGTATCGACTGCATAAGTTCCGCCTATTGCTGCAAATTTGCCAGCCGTTTCAGGAGATGTCATGAATTTCACAAAAGCTAGAGCCGCATCATATTTGGCTTGATCGGTATTTTTCTTCATATACCAACCAGAACCAAATCCAGATACAATCATATTCTCACCCTTACCACCCGGTACGAGTGGGAATGGTGTAATTTGAAAAGCAGGATTTGTACTCAGACCAGCAGCTGTCCATGAACCGTTGAACATCATTCCCGCTTTCCCGCCTGCAAATAAAGATTGCGCTTTTTCATCATCCAGCGTGAGTGCATCTTTAGGAAACGCTTTCTTATCATTCAACTCTTTGAAGATCGTAAGAGCTGGTGCCCATGATGGATCATAAGCCTTTTGTTGTCCCTCTGGCCCAACCTGTGAAAGAACCAAAGCCTCTTGCAGATATGGAGTTGTGAGCGATGTAGCGAATGGTACAATATTATTAGCTGCAAACGTATCTATCGCTTTTATAAAAGCATCGTAGGTTGTTGGAGCTTCGAGTTGATACTGGTCGAATAACTCTTTATTCCAGAACAAGCCTTCATAGAAGCCGATATAGGGGAGAGAATAGAGTTTGCCTTCATACTTGACCTTCTCGATGATCCCGCTATTGAATTGCTTCGCCCAATCTGGATCTTTAGCAAATTCATCTTCCCAGGAAACAATTTCTTTCGATTCGGTTAGAATAGCTGTCTCGCTGCCATTGAAATAAAACATGACATCGGCTAGATTGCCAGTTGCTGCATCCGCTTTCACTTTCGTACGCAATGCTTCTTGATTGACCGGCGTTGACTCATCCGTAATTTTGATGCCCTTGTTTTCCTCTTGGAACTGTTTAATAGCTTCCGTCCAAGCTGGAACCCATGGATCAGATCCAGCGAATGATGTCGCTACCCGAAGCGTTATCTCTTTTGTTTTACTCTCGGATGCTCCATTCTCTTCTTGTTTGGATCCCCCGCATGCTGCCATCAGTGCTGCAAATACTACGAAGATAAGTACTAGTGCTGTTGTCTTGCTTGCCACCTTTTTCCTCATTACTCAACTCTCCTTTTAAAATGAATTCATATATTGAAACTTGAACGCGTTCATTTAAAACGCCCAAGGAACAATCTAGTTTATTATTGATTAATAAACTTAATTAACTAATTGAAGGGATAGGAGGTTTTAAGCCTCCTGCTCCTCCAGCAGCTCACTGAACATAGTCTCCAATCCAATGGCAATCCCGCCAATCAAAACAGCTTTCGTCTTGAGCGCCGTATCCACGATAGCCGTATTTCCTAGCCCTAAACGCCTAACTTCATCCCGTATTGTATCGGTGTAAGCCGAACCGAGGGTGACGAACCCACCACCCAATATAACGGTATCCAAATCAAGTAAAAATAGCATGTTTGCTACGAAGGCAGCCATAATCTTTGCACAGCGCTTCACATGCTTAACGCTAAGGGCATCTCCTTCTAATGTCGCCTTTATAATGTGATTAAAATCGATCTTAGCGATGTCGCCATTCACAGCTTTAAGCAGTCTGCTTTCGCCCCCAGCCTCCAGCTCTGCTCTAACCGATCTGACCAAAGCTTCTATTGTAACCAAATCGCGCAACCGAGAGCTCTCAAATATCCCATCTTGTCGTTCCGTATTCTCTGCCTCTACGTTCACGATGTAATTTTCTATTTCACCTGCAAGATGAAATTTCCCCGGATACAACGATCCTCCAAGCACAATACCAAGACCCACACCCACATCAACGCTTACAAACACAGCATTTGCGTGTCCCTGTGCAGCTCCAAATTTTATTTCACCTAGAACAGCAGAATTGATATCCTTTTGTACCAGTACTCTAACACCGAATTTATTTAGAAGCGGTTCTCTGAAATTCACAGTGCCGAGTCGCTCCAGATACGATCCGCACTTTACGATACCTAAATCATTATCCACTTGACCTGGTATAGAGATAGATATAGCAAGCAATTGATTTACTAATACACTGCTCTTAACAAGAAGTTCATCAATCTTGCTTATTATTAGCTCCATTAACTGGTTGATGTCATATTGTTCAATATCGAATTTCACTTCTTGAATAATAATTGGATTTAGATTTGAAATGCCCACCGTAATACAAGGATTGCTTAGATCAACGGAGATGATATAGCCAAAGTTATCATTCAACCGCAAACGGCTTGCTTTTCTTCCCACACCTGTGAAGCCATCCTCTGTTTCCCTTAGAATGCCTAACCTAACCAATTGATCTGCGTTCGTGCAAACGCTAGGTACACTCAGCTTCAACAGCTTTGACAGCTCACTTCTTGTAGCGCTTTCATCTCTTCTAATCGCATCTATGATTAAATTTTGATTCATGATTCTTACATGTTTCTGCTTTGCTGATACTTTGGACAAACGACAACCTCTCTTCTAAAATTGATTAATAAATAAACTTAATTAAATAATAAGATTTGCCATTATGATTGTCAATAACTATTATTTACATACTCACAAACACGATGGCGAGCAAGCCAATGCCTATTCCGATGATGCCGCCACGAGACATTTTCTCTTTAAATAAAACAGCGGAGAGGATCGTTAGAAGCACAATCATACTTCCATTGACGAGCGGAAACAAATGAAGACCTGACATTCGTCCTGACAAATACGTTATTATCGCATTTCCAGTACCGGTTGATCCTGCTATGGCTACAATGTACAGCGTCAAAATACGAAGCTGTCGTACAGTAGGAATTGGCTTGCTTTGTCTTTGGAATCCCCCAGTGAAAAGAATACCGCTAAGTGAAAATAAGAACGCCGATCCAAATCCTACACACATAAAGGGAATCAGCTCATGCCCCTCAAGTAACGTCTGCTGCCATTTCATGATGATTGGCAAGGTACCATTTAAAATAAAGGCAAGAAGACAATAAACTAACCATTTCATTCCTGTTGCTTCTTGCCCTTTGCTTCCAAACACATTGATGAAATAGAAGGATAGGATAAAAAGAGCAATACCCATAAATTTCATGCCGGTCATCGGCTCATTCCAAAGTACAACACTTGCAACAACAGGCAGAAGCAGGCTTGCTGAGAAATAAAAAGCAGAGTAAGATAACGGTCCCGTATTCATAGCGCAGGAATAGAACAAAACAGTAAGTACAAAAACAAGCCCATAAAACACTCCAAGCACAAGCGTAGCGGTATGGATGCCATTCAAATCTGACATGAGCCATGATACAAAAAAGCCAATAGCAATTATCGCCGTATAAGCCGAACTCCGTTTGAAAAAGGAGGATAATCCCTCATTGTTATTCGTGCTTCTCATTTGTTTCAAAGCTAACGTCTGAATAATGAACATCAGAACAGCGCAAAAGGCCAACAATATATTCAATAGATTCCATCCTTTTTATTCATCTACCATGCAGAGGTAACCCAAACCTGATTTTTTGACCATCCTTTTGGCTAGTTCACCAACAATATCCAGTCTATGGCGGCCTTCTTCACTATCAACTAGTCACAGCCCACGAATGGGCATTTCATCATATTTATTAATAAAAACCTCAATAATCTCAGGAATGTATGAGGAACCGCCTCCAATAACCGCTATTTTCAACCCTTTTTTTCTGCTCCGTCATGGTTTGGACTTCCTAAATGGTTGTAACACTAAAACATACACATCATTAATCTATATCTGTATTTTGGTTCACACTCCTATTCAAATCAAAAAGATATTGGCAAGCGCATGATCTTCATCCCGCTTAGCCTTACTTCTATTGTAAAATAAAAAAAATCGTTCTTCTTATGATAAAGAACGATTTTATAATACTATCTTACTGTATGTAGTCCATGGGGGAGGTTCCAACCGATAGGACAAAAAATGCGCGAAATCGAGATGGACTCTCTTAATACAACTATTAATTTTCCAATTATGGTAATATAAATTTGAAAGGCAATTTAGCTTTTTTGGAGGGATCATTCATGACCGTTCACAAAATCGAATTGGCGCAAGGCTCCCTAATTGGCTCGTTTACAACAGAAGTGACTCCGCTGCTTACGATCGAATCAGGTGATTCCATTCGTTTTCAAACGCTGGATGCAGGCTGGGGTACAGGTACAAGCAATCAAGATAGATATAAACCTTTTTCAAGAAGACAGGATATCGATAGTGGTCACGCTTTAATTGGTCCCTTATTTATCAAAGAAGCAAAAAAAGGAATGACCCTTGAGATTAGATTTAATGATATCATTCCAGGATCATACGGCTTTACAGCAGCAGGCCAATATCCAAATTGGCAAAATCAAAAGCTAAAGCTAACCGAATATAAAGAGATTTCCCTCGATTGGAAACTAGACAAGGAATGGATGACGGGAACCTGTCTCATTAATGACAAATCGTTTACGGTAGAGCTACAACCCTTTATGGGCGTGATTGGGATGCCCCCGGATAGTCCAGGTATTCATTCCACTTTTCCTCCTCGCGCCTGCGGCGGCAACATCGATTGCAAGGAGCTTGTCAAAGGAAGCGCATTATATTTGCCGATCTCTGTAGACGGAGGTTATTTATCCATAGGAGATGGCCACGCTCGTCAAGGCGATGGGGAGATTAGCTGTCAGGCGATTGAGTCTCCAATGGATTTAGTTGACGTAACGATAACGGTGAAGGAAGACATCGTTTTGACGAATCCTAGAGCGAATACGCCTTCAGGCTGGATTACGTTTGGTTTTCATGAAGACTTAAATGAAGCCACCGTCGAGGCGCTGGATGGGATGCTTGATCTTATGGGTGAATTATATGGTTTAAACCGAGTGGAAGCGATCGCACTTGGAAGCTCGGTTATTGACTTAAAGATTACTCAAATTGTGAATGGCATTAAAGGCATTCACGCTTGCTTGCCGCATGGCGTTTTCAAGTCATCGATATAACTGAGATCAAAAAACAGTCTGGAACATGTAGTTATGTCTCAGATTGTTTTTTTTGCTTATGAACGGCAAGTTATTTGCAAAGCTGCTGCTCCATCACTATTGCTCCCCCAAAAGTTAACGTTGACGTTAACTGTCACTAGGAGTATGCTTATTGTAGAAAATTCGGAGGTGCTCGACATTGGATTTGCTAAAAATTGAAGAAGTAGCCAAGCGTACTGGATTAACGAAACGCGCCATTCGGTATTATGAGGATTTTGGCTTAATCTCTGCACCGGAGCGGACGCAAGGCGGTATTCGGTTATATTCAGAGGAAAATATAGAGAAAATCAACAAAATACTGCTCGTAAAAGAGGTGCTCGGTTTCTCGCTTGCAGAGCTTCAGCAGTATATGGAGTTTCAATCGCTCATTGAGCAGCAGAAAAGTGAATATCGTACGAGTGAGGATCGCGAAGCGCGAAAATTGAAGCTTTTCGAAATATCACAGGTGCTCCATAAGGAAAAAACGATGATCGACATGAAAATTAAACGTATGGAGCAGTTTAAAGAAGAACTTACCGAAACAGAGAAGCGTGTACAGAAGGCTTTAGATCAATTACAGGAATAGGAGCATGAATGTGGATACCTCGCAAAAAGCAGCTTCGTCATTTTGGACCATTATGATTGCCGTTTTTTTCGGCAACTTCATGGCCTCTTTGAGTACAACTACGATAAATGTGGCGTTGCCTATCTTTATGGATGATTTTCATGCCAGTTTAAACACGGTGCAATGGATGTTATCCGGTTTTATGATGGCAACAGGTATTATTGCTCCGATTATCGGTTTTATGGGTGATAAATGGAGCTACAAAAAATTATATGTGATCGCACTAGCCGGTTTTACTTTAACGTCTGCGCTTTGTACCTTCGCTTGGAGTATTGAATCTCTTATTGCATTTCGGATTTTGCAAGGATTCTTCAGCGGAATTATTATGCCCACAACGATGACAATCATTTACCAGACCATTGAGAAATCAAAACAGGCTGTTGCCGTCAGCTTCTGGAGCGTGTCAGCGATGCTTGCTCCTGCGCTTGGGCCGACGATAGGCGGATGGCTTGCTGAAATTTATGGCTGGAAATCATTATTTCTAATGAACATTCCGATTGGCATTATTGCTGTGCTTATTGCCGCCAAGTACATTCCTAATTACCGATTAAGCACCGGGATTAAGCTGGATTGGATCGGGTTTGGCGCGGTTCTCATCGGAACAAGCGCGTTGCTGGTCGCATTTAGCGAGGCGCATAATTGGGGCTGGGCTGGCTGGCAAACACTCGGAATGATCGCGGCTGGTTTAGTTGTGCTTGCTTATTTTGTGGTGCGGACACTGCGAGTAAGCAATCCTTTATTAAATTTGCGAGTACTGAAGATCCCGAGGTTTACTTACGGAGTCATACTAAACTGCTGTATAACGATTTCCTTATATGCAGGCACGTTACTCGTACCGATCTTCATGCAAAATATTAAGGGGGAGTCGAGCTTTACTACCGGGATGGTCATGCTTCCAGGTACACTTGCGATGGTATTAATCTCGCTTGCAGTAGGCAGGCTTTATGGCAAAATAGGACCATCGAGGCTAATCTTCATCGGTTTGCTGCTAATGGGATTAGCCACATGGGAGCTTAGCCATGCAAATGTGGCGACAAGCGCGGCATTTATTACGGTATGGGTGGCTATTCGTTATATGGGGATTGGCTTCAGCAACATGCCCGTGACGAACGCTGCGATGTCTGCTGTACCAAGCGTCAATTCAGGTCATGCCTCTGCGGTGATGAATTGGATCAGGCAGGGGACATCAGCATTATCGATTAGTTTGTTCAGCACGATCCTCTCAGCGCAGACGATTGCTCATTTGGAGGACGGTGTATCGTCCAAAACCATTGCGCTATCGCTTAGCGTTCAGGATGTTTTCCATCTGGGGACGATTATTATTATTTGCTCTATCCCACTTACGCTATTGCTGCGGAAACGAAAGGCAGCTGCAGTACAATAAGAAAGAGCGCCGATTGCGGCGCTCTTTCTTATTTCATGGAAGTTAAAATACATGTGCGCCTTCCAAGGCGACCTTAATTTTGCCGTTAGTCTCCAGCACCTTCACCTTTACTTTGCGGCCAGGCTGATACTGAGGAATATTAACCATATAAATGGCGGTTTTAATGATGGCGCGATAAGGATCTGCATGCTCTCTTGGAATCGTTAATCCGATAAAAACCTCAGGATGACCGTTAATCTCCGTATTGGTTTTTTGTATGGAGCTCACAGTCGCGTCAAAGGATTCGCCATGTTTCAAAATAAATTTAGTTTCCCGAGTATCCTTAAACGATTGCCGAATGACGATGAAGGCAAGCAGGAAAAGCGGCACGGAAATGAGGGTAATGACAACTAAGGTGATACTTTCATTTGTACTCACGAATCACCAACTTTCATGGATCATGAACGGTATAGCTTCATGCTGACTCTAAGCTTTTATAATCCTAGAAGAAGCATAACACAACCAATTCAACATGAAAATATTTCCAAAGCCTTATTAAGGAATAGGTACTTTAGCAGCTGTCAAAGTCGTAAACAGTTTATTTTGTACGATAAAAAAAGGCTGTTTCATGAGGTCATTTGACCCGAAACAGTCTTTCTGCTCCTATTCTAGTAATATTTCTATAGGAATGGCGTCTTTTTTACAAAGCTTTGTGCGAGATGGTCAGCATGTAGATCTTTGTCGTTTTTCTTATAGTTTTCAAGAACGTCGATCAAATAGTCGTCTGCTGGGTTGTTGGAGCGGAAAATAAACTGCTCTTCATTCTCGATATGTACATCATGTCCGCATTGTTTCAGGACTTCTTGATAATCTTGAACAGTTGGTTTTGTGTTTTCTTCTAGGTACATGAGTCCGGTTAGCGTCTTGGTTGCCGAGCCATGCATAATTTTGAAATGAACGGTATGTTCTTTTTTCATACCCATTCCCTCCTAAGTGTAGAAACGATGTGTTGTTATTATTATAATATGCTCCAAAAGGCATAGGAAAGCATGTCATTTGTGAAAGCTTCATGAAAGTATCGTTATGTTGAGTCGTTCGGGCTGCATTTATATGAGTAAAAAGCTGCATCGTCCTCGGACGGCGCAGCTTTTTGATATCATGCCATTTTTGGCGAAATACTTACTTATACTTGTGCTACTTTGATAAGATTGGTTGCCCCTGCTTGGCCGATTGGCACGCCAGCGGAAAGCACGATAATATCGCCTGTATCAATAAGTCCAGTCAGCTTAGCATTGCGGATAGCGGACTCGAACATTTCGTCTGTTGTTGTTACTGCATCGCCTTTAACCGGAATAACGCCGGAGAGCAAGCAAATTTTTGGAAGCACATGATCATGCTGCGTTATCGCGATAATTGGTGACATCGGACGGTACTTGGATACCATACGAGCAGTAAAGCCGCTTTCCGTTGAAGTAAGGATTGCTTTGGCGCTCAGCTCAAGCGAGGAGCTAACGACACCTTGGCTAATTACCTCCGTAATGTTCGTGCTTTGCTGCGATCTCTTTTTATCGAATTGCTCTTTATAATCGATCATGGATTCCGCTTTTCTTGCGATGGAAGCCATTGTCCGTACGGATGGGATAGGGTATTTTCCAGCTGCTGTCTCGCCGGAGAGCATCACGACGTCAGCGCCTTGAATAACCGCATTGGCTACGTCGCTTACTTCTGCTCTAGTCGGACGCGGGTTAACCTGCATCGATTCCAGCATATGTGTCGCAACGATAACCGGCTTGCCCACTAGATTACATTTGTTGATCATCTCACGCTGCATCATTGGCACGTCTTCGATCGGTACCTCTACGCCTAGATCACCACGCGCAACCATAATGCCATCGGATGCTTCGATAATTGCATCAAGGTTTTGCATGCCCTCAGCGTTTTCGATTTTGGAAATGATTTGTACATGGCTTGCATTTGCTTCTTCAAGAATGTTGCGGATTTCCAAGATGTCCTCTGCTTTTCTTACGAAGGAAGCAGCAATGATCTCAACATTATGTTTGATGCCAAAATGAATATGCACCACATCGCGCTCCGTTACGCCTGGCAGCGTCGTTTTGATGCCTGGCAGGTTAACGCCTTTGCGAGGTTTCAATATGCCGCCGCTCACGATTTTGCAACGAATATCGTTACCTTCCACCGACATTACTGTCAGATCAACAAGTCCATCATCAATGAGAATCCGGTCGCCTGTTTTTACGACAAGCGGAAGCTCGGAATAGTTTACAGGAAGACGAGTCGCATCGCCGAGTACATCCTCCGTCGTGAGAATCAATTCTTCACCGATCACCAGCTCGCAAGACGCTTCCTTCAGCTTGCCGATCCGCACCTCAGGACCTTTAATATCCATCATAATGGGAACAAAAGTGTTCAGCTCGCGTGCAGCCTGCCGTATATTGTTCATTCGCATAACGTGATCTTCTAATTCGCCGTGAGCCATATTCAGTCTACCAACGGTCATCCCTGCTTGGATCATTTCTTTAATCGTCGAAACGGAGTCGCAAGCGGGCCCCATTGTACAAATAATTTTTGTTTTTAGCATGTTGTAGGCCTCCTTATTTTTTTCATTGTAACGTGAAAAGTCGAAAGGAGATAAGAACTATAGTACAATGAATGTACAATAGTACGGTTCTAAGGAGCGTTCATTATGCTATCAATTATGGATGTGCATCAGGACAACGGGGCGGATTGGTACGAGGAAGGTGAGGGGCGCATGTTATCCTTTCATCTCTCGTTAGTGACTTATGGGAAATGTGTATATTGGGTGAACGAGGAGAAGGTGATTTTGGAAAAAGGAGATTTGCTCCTTATACCGGGGCATATTCCATACTATGGGAAAAGCATTCCAACGGTCGTCCACACGAAGTATGTGGTCAATTTTTGCAAAATGGCTACCGAGTGCAGCCTTCCTCTGCTTCAGCTGGAAGAGCCATTAAAGCAACGGCTCGGGCGCTTTGAAGTGATACAGGAGAGGCTGCGGGGAGTTTGGACACAATACAAGGAGAAACCGCCTTATTATGAACTCATGGCAGAGGCGCTGCTTACGGAAGCACTGGTCTATCTCAATCAAGAGAAGGATCGCGGAATGATTTCCTCGGACAAGCATCGGCGTGTTGACAGCATGAAGCAATATATTTCGACGCATTATCGCGAGAGGGTGACGAAGGAGGAACTGGGGGATGTCATTAATACAACACCGAATTATGCGGCTACTTTGTTTAAGGCGGTTACGAACCAGACAATCAGCGAATATGTACACAATCAGCGAATGAAGACGGCGATCTACATGCTGACCGAATCGCAGCTGATGATTAGTGAAATCGCCGACTATTTAGGATATAACGATGTTTCGTATTTTTACCGTATATTCAAGCGCATTGTTGGCAGCTCTCCTTCTGATTTCCTGCATGAGCGCTCTTCAACCGTTTAATTGAAGTTCTGCTTGGTTTAATTGATTTTTATCAAGTTTAAAAAACTTCACTGACGGAGGATGTCAGTGAAGTTTTTTTATAATAGGGGTATTCAGATATTACAAAAGGAGTGTTTATTATGCAGACAAAAAAAGTATATCTTTATGTTTTTGATACGATGGCAGATTGGGAAGTAGGTTATTTAACTGCTGAGCTTAACTCAGGGAGATATTTTAAAAAGGAGTTAGCGTCTTTAGAGGTCATTGCAGTAGGTGCTGATAAAAATCCTATTACTACAATGGGAGGATTGAAAATACTGCCTGCTATTTCTATTGAAGAGTGTAGTTTGGAAAGTATGGATGTACTCGTTCTTCCAGGCGGAGATACTTGGATGGAACCCATTCACGAGCCTATATTGAAAAAAGCTTCAAAAGCATTAGAAGAAGGAACAGTAGTTGCAGCGATTTGTGGCGCTACAATGGGACTTGCAAAGATGGGAGCGCTCGACTCAAGAAGACATACAAGCAACGATCTCGAATATTTGAAAATGGTTTGTCCTAATTATACGGGAGAAAAATATTATGAAACGGAGCCTGCAGTAACAGATGGAAACTTAGTTACTGCATCAGGTATAGCCCCGCTGGAATTTACGATGCATGTACTGCAGTTGTTGGATGTTTTTGCGCCAAATACATTACAGGCTTGGTTTAAGCTTTATCAGACTCATGAATCAAAATATTTCTTCGAATTAATGGATTCCGTATCGAATTGAGTCCCGGCGCCGCCGGTTCAGGAATACCAAAGACAACGCAATGACCGTGAGGATAATTCCAAGCACATGAAATCCCTCGAAGCTGAACGTATCGCCCATAACGATACCTATCAACAATGAGGAGAGGATGGTTCCAAAGTATCTGGATGTATTAAATAATCCGGATGCTACACCGATTATTTCTTTTGGAGAGCTTTGGAACAAGGATGCTTGCATCCCTACATTGTTCAGCCCGTTGCTAATACCGAATGCAGCCAAAGCTAGACATACGCTAATAACCGGTGAATTTTGATTCAATGTGACGAGCCACACTGACCCAAGTGTCATGAGTATGGCAGATACCAGCAATGCTGGTCTTGGTCCTGATTTATCGATCCATCGTCCTGCGATTGGAGAAGTAACTAGCGAGCATAAGCCTAAGCTTAGCATGAGAATCCCGGTTTGGAACTCACTGACATGGCGTACCATTTGCAAGTAGGATGGTAGCCCGAAAAAGAGCGAGTAATATAATACGTTAACGAGCATGAATTCTACATTAACCCAAGTCATCGCAGGATATTTGGCGAATGTGCGCAGTGGAATAAAAGGTGACGCCGCTTTTAACTCATGTCGAACGAATGCCCCAAGTGCAGCAAGTCCGACCAGCAAGGCAACGACATTTCTGAATGAGACATGTCCAGATGATTTGGCTGAGAGCAATGAAGCGAGCAGGGCAACCAGACCTACTGTAAAGAGCAGGATTCCTGACGCATCTATCAAATCAAACCACATACGAAAAGACATGTCCTTTGCAGCGCGCATTTGCGGTTCATCGATAGGAATAGTTCTCCATGCTAATAGAAAGCTAGCTATCGCAAATGGAATATTGACGAAAAAGATAGCCGTCCAATCCCACGAATGAATCAAGATCCCGCCAATAAAGGGTCCTATGGCTGCCGCTCCCGATAGAAAGATGGACAAAACAGACAGCGCAGTCGCTTGTTTCTCTGTAATATGAATGCGTACAATAGCCATTCCAACGGCAACCATCATGCTTGTTCCAATGGCTTGCACAATGCGGAACACTATGAGCCATCCGAAGTTTGGTGACAGCGGAGCTAGTAATGACGCAACGAAGGCTACAACAAGGCCGGCAAGAAAGATCTTCCTGCGCCCGAATAAATCGCTGGCCTTTCCCATAATAGGCTGAGCGATGCTGCTTGCAATGTAAAAGGAAAAAATAATCCAAGAAACACTTGTAAAATCAAGTTGGAATACATGCTGCAGACGTGGAATAGCAACTGAAACCATCGAAGAATTTAATGGGTTCAATAGTATTCCTAGACCAACGGAGATCATTAACCACCTGCTGCGAACACTCATTTTTGAATCGCCCCCAAATCGTATTAATGTCATCGTACTTGAAATCATTTATTCATTCCAACGCATTTGATGCTATAATCTCATTGACTTGAGGGAATGAATGGGGGCGCAAAATGGAACTTCTTCAACTGCAATATTTTCTTACGGTAGCTCGTTTGGAGCATATGACCGAAGCTGCACGCAATCTGCACGTTACTCAGTCTTCACTAAGCAAAACGATTGGGCGCTTGGAGGAGGATTTAGGGGTTCCCTTATTCGATCGAATAGGGAGGAATTTGCGATTGAATGAGTATGGCAGCCTATTCCTCCGCCGTGCAGAAAGGGCATTGTTTGAATTGGAGCAGGGGAAGCAGGAGCTTAGCGATTTATCCAGCCCGGAACATAGCACGCTCAAATTAGCAGTGACCACTGCAAGCAAATTGCCCAATATCCTTCGTGAGTTTCGGAAAAAACGTCCTGATATTCAATTTCATGTGCAAATGCTCGCCACACAGGAAATGGTTACGCTTCTGGATAGAGGAGAAGTGGATTTTTGCTTGTCCTCGCCTCCTATAGAAGGGGATGATATCGAATGTCAAATCGTGTTTATCGACCCGATCCTTGTAGCTGTTCCAAAGGGGCATCGGCTGGCAGATCGAAGCAGCGTATCTTTGGCAGAGCTAAGGGATGAATGGTTTGTCGGAGTGAAAAAAGGTTACGGTACGCGCGATTTAGTTGACTCTTTATGCGAATCGATTGGATTTGTACCAAAATATGTGTATGAGGGGGATGAACCTGCAAGGCTTAGCATGCTTGTAGAGGCCGAAATAGGTATAGCCTTCATACCCAGCACGGCAAGGAATTCGCGGGAACAAATCCATTATCTCCAAATAGAGAATCACGAATTAGTACGGGAGATAGCGCTATTATGGCATAGGAATCGGTATATTTCGCGAGCTGCTCTGGAATTTCGTGAGGTCGTTGCAGCGTATTTTGAAGCGTTATCCAAACAAAGCATTTAAGCGTGTTCACCACTAATTCATCATAAAAGGCTGCCGGCGACGGCAGCCTTCTTGATTTGCATGATCTGGCTTTTCCAATTAATCAGAAATATTTCGGGTATAGTATTCGATGATATCTTTGCGGCGAATAATACCAAGAAAGACGCGATCGATGTCTACGACGGGAACGAAGTTCTGATCGGCCGCCAGCGCCAGCATATCGTCCAAATCGGCGTTGATCGCGACACATTCGACTTTCATCCGTTTTTTGATGGAGACGACAGGAATTTCGTGCATTGTATCGAAGGTGAGGCCGGGTGTGGCTTTCAACTTCCATAACAAATCCCCTTCGGAAAGTGTTCCGAAATATAAGCCATTGTCGTCCAAGATCGGAATGGCTGTATAGTGGCTAGCCTCTAATTTATCTATGGCTTCTTTCATATTAGAGGATGTCATGAGGTATGAGACCTCGTTTTTTGGAAATAGAAACGATTTGATGTCCATTGAATCACGCTCCTTTGGTATATTAAAGCATATTTTGTCCGATGGTGCATGTGGAAGTGACTGGGCACGTCTAAAATGATCGAATAAAAATGCTAAAAATTATGCTTATTTCCATGAATACTTGGCTGCAGTTGACTTATTGGAACATTCGAATTACAATTTACCCATAAATAGGCTTTGACCAAAGACATGATTACCTTATACGAGCTGTCCAGAGAGAGAGGCTAAGGCTGAGAGCTTCTCCAGCAACCGATTGTGTAATTACCCCTTTGTAGCCGTGTTATTGAACCCGCTGTTTGCACAAAGCGATTGTAAATAACACCGATTCATCCTCGTTACCGGGTGCTCAATAAGGATCTTGCTGTAACTTTAAGTCTGGCGGATAGCCAGTCATATAAAGCAGCAGATCGAATGAGGGTGGAACCACGAGCTGAACGCACTCGTCCCTTGGTGGGAGAGATGTGTTTTTTTTGCGTTCAACTACATTCGATCGGAGGCTGCATGATGAGTATTGCAATTACATTACCGGATGGAACAGTTAAGGAGTATCCACGGGGGACAACCGCCGCGCAATTGGCGGAATCAATCAGTACTGGCCTTGGCAAAAATGCAGTCGCGGGAAAAGTCGATGGCAGGCTCGTCGATCTGAACGAGCCCATCCTAGCAAGCAGCAGCGTTGAAATTATAACGCTTGATGGTGCTGATGGTTTAGCGATTTACCGTCACAGTACAGCGCATGTGATGGCACAAGCCATAAAGCGTATCTATGGGGAAAAGACTGTGAAGCTTGGGATTGGTCCTGTTATTGAGGATGGCTTCTACTATGACATTGATATCGAGAAGCCGTTGTCTACAGATGATCTTGCTGCGATAGAAGCGGAGATGAGCAAGGTTATTCAAGAAAACCTGCCTATTACGCGTCGTGAAGTGAGTCGCGAGGAAGCGACAGCTTTATTCGCACAGGAGGAAGAGCCGCTCAAGCTGGAGTTAATTCGTGATTTGCCGGACGATTCCATTATTTCGCTGTATGAGCAAGGCGAGTTTGTTGACCTTTGCCGCGGTCCTCATTTACCTTCCACAGGACGCATCAAGGCGTTCAAGCTGCTAAGTGTAGCAGGCGCTTACTGGCGTGGCAATTCGGACAACAAAATGCTGCAGCGCATATATGGCACGTCGTTCCCGAAAAAGGCGCAGCTTGATGAGCATTTGCACCTGCTGGAGGAAGCGAAGAAGCGTGATCACCGCAAGCTGGGCAAGGAATTGGAGCTGTTCATGTTCTCAGAAGAGGCGCCGGGCATGCCGTTCTACCTGCCGAACGGCATGACAATTCGTACGGAGCTGGAGAGCCTGATTCGCGAGAAGCAGCGGCAGCGGGATTATGAGGAAGTACGCACGCCATTTATGATGAACCAGCGGATGTGGGAGCAATCGGGTCACTGGGATCATTATAAGGACAATATGTATTTTACAAATGTGGATGACACGGCTTATGCGCTAAAACCGATGAACTGCCCGGGGCATATGCTGATTTTCAAAAACAGTCTGCATTCGTATAGAGAGCTTCCGATTCGGATGTCGGAATTTGGCCAGGTTCATCGCCATGAGTACTCGGGTGCTCTGAACGGCATGATGCGGGTGCGTACGTTTTGCCAGGATGATGCTCATATATTCGTGCGGCCTGATCAGATTGAAGCAGAGATCAGCCATGCGATCGCATTGATCGACCATATCTACGGCGTATTCGGTTTTGATTTCAAAATTGAGCTGTCGACTAGACCAGAGGACTCAATGGGTTCCGAGGAGCTATGGGATCAAGCGGAGCAATCACTGCGCAGCGTACTGGACAGCCGCAATATTCAATATCGCGTAAATGAGGGCGACGGTGCATTTTATGGGCCAAAAATCGACTTTCATATCCTCGATGCTTTGAAGCGGAGCTGGCAATGCGGCACGATTCAGCTTGATTTCCAAATGCCTGAGAAATTTGATTTGTCCTATATTGGCGAAGACAACCAGAAGCATCGCCCTGTCGTTATTCATCGTGCGGTATATGGATCGATTGATCGTTTTATCGGTATATTGACAGAGCATTATTCAGGAGCATTCCCATTATGGCTCGCACCTGTTCAGGTTAAGCTGCTGCCTGTCTCGGAGAAATATATCGATTATGCCTTGCAGGTGAAGGAAGCACTCGCTGAAGCGGGCATTCGCACTAAAGTGGATACACGGAATGAGAAGCTGGGTTATAAAATTCGCGAGGCTGGCCTTGAAAAGGTGCCTTACACATTGGTACTCGGTGAAAGTGAGAAAAACGCGGGCAGCGTTGCCATCAGGAAAAGAGGCGAAGGTGATCTCGGATCACTAGCGATTGCTGAGGTTGTACAGCGGATTAAGGATGAGGTGCAGGCTAAATCGTAAGATGGCTAGCGCGGCTGCAGCATGGTGCAATAACGGAGCGGCAGCCGTTCCACGTTGGAATTGGTCATCCATGGAAGAGCTAGCGCTTGAATGACAAATAAAATCGTTGACAGAAGCAATAAATATAATCTATAGTAAGCTCATCGGAATTATAAGAAATCGAGCTGATTAGACGACTAAAAGCTCTTATTTCACGGAACGGCGCAAACAGCCGGCATCGTGGAATAAGAGCTTTTCTGTTTTTCTAGACATGTAATCAGCTTGAAAAACAAATAGGAAGCAGGGGAGATCATATGAAACAAAAGATCGTATTGATTATGCTGACACTGGTATTAACCGCTGTGCTTGCCGCGTGCGGCAACAAATCAGAATTGAGCGGTGCAGAGGGAGAAGGAGAGAAAGCGAAGCTTAAGGTAGGCATTTCGGCAGGCGTTGAGGAAGAGATTTGGAAACAGGTGCAGGAAGTTGCGGCTAAGGATAACCTCGATATTGAGCTTGTTGTATTCAATGACTATGTACAGCCGAATAAAGTGCTGGCGGAAGGCGAGCTTGATGCCAATGCATTCCAGCATGAGCCGTATCTCGATCAATTCAAGAAGGATAACAACCTTGATTTGGTGAAGATCGCAAACACGCTTAATTTTCCAATCGGCTTCTACTCCAAAAAAATCAAAGACGTTTCTGAAATAAAGGAAGGCGATGTCATCGGCCTGCCTAATGATCCGACGAATGGCGCACGCGCGTTGATTCTATTTGAAAACGCTGGACTGATCAAGTTAAAAGAAGGCGTTGGCATTAAAGCGACTGTTCGCGACATCGCAGAAAACAAGCTCAAATTGAAATTTGAGGAGCTGGATGCAGCATTCATACCGAAAGCGCTTGGCGATCTGACGGCGGCAGTAATCAACACCAACTATGCGGTAGAAGCGGGTTTTGTGCCAACGAAGGATGCCATTTTTATTGAGCCAAAGGATTCTCCTTGGGTAAATATTATTGCAGTAAGAACCGAGGACAAGGATAAGCCGGTATTCCAAAGATTGATTAAGGCTTATCATTCCGACCAAGTCAAGAAATTCGTAGAAGAAAAATACGGCACGTACATTGTCGCATCTTGGTAACTCGAAAATAGACCTTGGTCTCTTCTTAGATGAAGAGACCTTTTTAACATTTTAGCAGAGGCGGGGTTGTACAGTGATCTGGATCGAAAATGTCAGCAAAACGTATCAACAGGGCAAACAGAACATCCATGCAATTAAGGACGCGAATCTGCATATTCGTAAAGGGGAAATTTTTGGCATTATCGGCTACAGCGGAGCAGGCAAAAGCACGCTTCTACGCTGCATCAACTATTTGGAGCGGCCGACTGCTGGCAGTATACGTATAAATGACACGGATCTGGCATCGCTTAGCGAGCAGGAACTGCGCATTATGCGGCGGAAAATCGGGATGATTTTTCAAAACTTTAACTTGCTTATGTCGAGTACCGTCTATGAAAATATAGCTTCTCCGCTCGTGCTTGCAGGTGTCCCCAAAAAACAAATTGAAGCAAGGGTAAGCGAGCTGCTGAAGCTTGTGGAACTTACGGATAAACGAGACAGCTACCCCGCTCAATTGTCTGGAGGGCAGAAGCAGCGTGTGGCGATTGCAAGGGCGCTTGCCAACGAGCCGGAAATCTTGTTATGCGATGAAGCGACATCGGCACTTGATCCGCAGACGACCGATTCGATCTTGCATTTGCTGCTCGACATTCATCGTTCCTATGGGATTACGATTGTGCTGATTACCCATGAGATGTATGTGTTGAAAAAGATATGTGATCGAGCAGCCGTTATGGAGAACGGCATCATTGTAGAGCAGGGCTCTATTTTGGAGCTGTTTACGAAACCGCAAACGGATACGACCAAAAAATTTACGAAAAGCGTGTTTGATGCGGATTTGCCGCAGGAGCTGCTTTACAAAGCCAACCACCCTGCAGAGCCGAAACATCTGCTTCGCATCTCTTTCATTGGCGAAACCGTAAGCGAGCCTATACTCGCAGATTTGACGCTGCGCTATCAGCTTCGGCCAAGCATTTTGTACGGGAATATAACGAAAATTAAAGATACCATATTTGGTTTTCTCTTAATTAGTTTGCCGGGCGAATCGACTGCCATAGAAGAAGGAATTGCATACATGGTACAAAACGGAATGCAGGTGGAGGTGCTTAAGCATGCTGGATAGCTTCTTCAGAAGCCTCGCCGAGAACCATGATCTATACACGGAAGCGCTAGGGGAAACGGCGGCGATGGTTGTCTATTCCTTGTTTTTCTCCACTATTATTGGCTTGTTTCTGGGCATTTGCCTAGTCGTGCTGCGTCCAAATCATATTTATGAGAACAAGGTGCTCTATCATCTGTTAAACGCAGTCATCAATGTGCTGCGTTCTGTCCCGTTCATCATTATTTTGATAGCGATCATTCCTATTACGAAATGGATTGTGCATACGACAATCGGGGTGAAAGGAGCAATCGTTCCGCTTGTCTTTTATACTGCGCCTTATATTGCGAGGCTTATCGAATCGGCTTTGCTGGAGGTGAATCCCGGTGTTATTGAAGCATTTCAAGCGATGGGAGCCTCGCGCCGGCAAATCATTTGGCGGGTTATTTTGAAGGAAGCAAGACCTGGGATCGTGCTTGGTTTAACCATCGCAACGATTGGATTAATCGGCGCAACAGCGATGGCGGGTGTACTTGGCGCAGGCGGTTTAGGCGATGTGGCGATTAGGTACGGCTACCAGCGCTGGGAGCCTGACGTGATGTACGTTTGCGTCATTATTCTTATTTTGCTCGTGCAGCTGATGCAGTCAGCGGGCAACCGCATATCAAAGAAGCTGCGCAAGCACTAGTTGAAACGTTATAGCGGTCTGCCCACATTCTACGAATGAACTCCTGATATAATCGGGAGTTTTTTTCGTTTATCCATTCATCCTGCGATTGCAAACCATTTCGCAGCTTTAACGGCTTTTTTATAAGCAGCTTGTATGGTACTATCGATGGGCAATAAAAGAAAGCGCTTCATTATAGCTTGCGTTAAAATAGAAATGAGGACAACTGGGGAACGAGGGGATACGGTGTTCAGATCGCTTGATAAGAAAATGAAAATTATTTTGCTATCGGTCATTGTTTTATATGTAATCTTGTCCTGCATGCTCGTATTTCGGACCATGGAGAACAAAAGCTCGGAAATGCAGCGTCAGCTTTCCCTTCAATATACAGGCCAACAGCACAAAAACGCCCAGCTGTTTATGAAATGGATGGAGGAAATGGCTAGTTTGGTGACAAACAATACAGCCGTTCATGCTTCCCTCACAAGCAGCGAATATGACAATACCATTCCGCCGATATTGGACGGCATGATTTCATCCAACCTCTATATTTTAGATATGGTGATGTACGGGAATAGCGGCAGCGTGTACGCATCAAGCAACGTATCAGCGATACGCTCGTTCCAGGAGACTCAGAAGCTTCCCGAATATACGAAGTTTTTAAGCTCAGATTTAACGTCCGAATGGATTGTACAAGCTTCGAGCTCGCTCGTGTACAAGAACACAGATCCACGCAGAAAGCTGGTTTATGTGGCCAAAATCATCGATACAAACGAGAAGATAACGGGCCTGCTTCTCATGAATGTGGATTTGAAAAAGATGAGCAGCTTCTATCATGCCGACGATCCTGAATTGTATGGCCGTCATCCTACCTATATTATTACGCATGATCATGCGATTTTGAATGCAAATGGCTTGCAGGAAGAGCCTAACGATGTGATTTGGGAAACGCTGCAGGAGGATACACAAAAAGAAGCGAATGAGGAAATGACGATCAATCAGACGGAAGAAGGCATTGTTTTGTTATATCGCTTGTATCATTCCGATGATCGAATCGCAATTCTAATCTCAGGCGAGCCAATCAAAAGCGAACTCCGACTACTAAGAAATACGCTGATCGGAGTTGGCGCTTTTATTTTGGCCCTATTTTTTATACTGATTAAGCGGCTGTCTCGCAGCATTCTAGATCCATTAAAGGATTTGTACAAAAAAATGCGCAGACATCATGAGATTTGATCTAGGCTGAGGCGAATCCGAATAAGGGCAGTCGTTCCTTTTCCGGGTTCGCTCGTTATCGTGAGTCCCGATTCCTTGCCGTATTCGAGCTTAATCCTCTCGTCAACGTTTCTCAGGCCGTAACCGCTTTGAAACAACACATTTTTATCGGTGCTTTGAATGTTGGATTTGCTTTTAAACCCTACCCCGTCGTCCTTAATTTCAAAATACAGATAGGTCTCGTCTCGCCAGCTCTTAACCTCGACCAATCCTTTTCCTTGTTTCTCACTCATGCCATGTTTAATGGCGTTCTCCACTAATGGCTGAAGAATAAGCTTCAAGATGCGAATTTTCCGAAGCGGCTCTGGGATATCGTAGGTGACATCATATTTGTCTGGAAAACGCATCAGCTCAACGGTTACAAAGCTTTTTACCAGCCGAATCTCTTCCTCAACGGGAATATGCTTGTCCCCTTTATGCAGGCTGATTCGGAAGAAGGTTGCTAACGCAGAAATCATTCTCTCGATTTCAGGTTGTTTTTTCAGCCTGGCCGTCCAAGTGATCGCATCGAGCGTATTGTACAAAAAATGCGGATTGATTTGCGATTGCAAAGCGGTTAGCTCCATCATTCGCTGCTTTTCCTTTTCCTCATTGTTTTCGTGAATGAGGTTGTTAATTCGGTCGATCATCGTGTAATAGCTGTTTTCGAGCTCACTGATTTCATCGCTCGGTTTGTTTCGATCATTCATGAGCTGCAGCCCGGACTTTCCTATCGCACCCAGCTTCTTTGTTAAATTGAAGACAGGCTCGGTAATTTTGGACGCCAAATAAAAAGATAGAGCTAAGAGACCAACAAAAACGAGCAAAGCGAAAAACAGCGCGTTGCGGTTTCCTTCCGTAATCGCTGCAAACAATTGTGGCCGCGATACAACGGAAACAAGCTTCCAGCTGACGCCGAATCGGTTCAGGCGGTCGCTCAGCGGATACGTGCTCAAAACATAATTTTCATGCCCCGATGATACGTTTCGATAACCTGCCGTTTCGCCGGGATGGAACGAATCCGATTCCAGAAGAGTATTGCCGACCACCCGTTTATCCGGATGTGAAATCACTTCATTAGTGACCGAGGCAATATAGGAATAGCCTAGCCCCTCAAACGCTGGCTTATAAAGATTAAACAGCGAAGATTCCTTCACATAGACGAGAATCGTTCCGATGTTTTGACCTGTATTGAAATTGCGATATTTTTGTCCGAAAACGATATAGGCGTTACCTTTAGCGTTATGCTTCACCTTACCGATAACAGGCAAAATAGACTCCTCGATTTTGGAAAGCAGCAGATCGTCCGGATCTTCAAAAATTTCTGTATCAGCGACATATCGGTAACGGGTGCCTTCATTTGTAATGATCACCACGTCGCCGATCAGCTCGTTCTTGGCGACGATGCCTTCCATCAGCGAACGAATACGCGTTTTTTTCTCATCCTCTGCAATGGACAAGTCGCCGATTAGGCGGTAAATGTCCGTATTGACGAGGAAACGGAGCGAAAGCATTTGGATATCATCGACGATCAGCTCTAAGCTGAGTCCAATCTCTTTTTGAATATTGCCAATGTGATTGTACAAATTGTTTTTGAGATACGTATGCGCGTAAATGTTGAACACACCCAGCATCAAAGTGAGATGCAGCGTCAATCCGGCGATGATGACAAAGACGATTCGGGTTCTAATGTTCATTTTACGCAAAATAGAGGACGACTTGTCGCTGCGATCCTGCTTATTGTTGATATTTGGCATATTCGCTAGGAGACATCCCGGTCATTTTGCGGAAAATTTGGCTGAAATATTTGGAATCGCCGAAGCCAACATGCAGACCGACCTCATAAACGCGGTAGGAGGAGTAGCGCAGCAAACGCTTAGCCTCATCGATGCGATATTCCGTCAGGCACTCATAAAACGTTTTGTTCAGATCCTTCCTAAACAAATGCATCAGATGAGTTGGGCTGACATGAACCTTCTCGGCAACCATGTCGGCTGTAATGTTATCTGCATAATGAAGTCTAATATAGGCGAGCGCGTCCCGAACCTCGCGTCTTGAGCCTGAACGTTCATTTTCTGATTCAAATAAAACGCCGCCTAATCCAGAGATGGATTTGCGTGCCGCCTCACGCGCTTTCACAAACGCAGTGTGTATGCCCGCATAGCGGTCAGCTGCTTCAGTGAAGCCTACCGTCAATTGGAAGCCGGCGGAGTCTTTTATTTCTTTAATGACAGCGTAACCAAAAGTGTACATGGTGGAAGCAAAATCGGTGATTGGCAGGCTCGAAGCCGCGATGACTGTCCATTCTGTCGGTGCACTTTGCAAAACAGCTATAGTGCTCACTGAATGGTTGTTTAAGATCTGGCGAATTTGCTGTTCAATTGCCGACCATTTGGATTGATCAACAAAATCTATCGCTGTAACGGTGTCTGGAATGATAGAGATGACAGCAGCAATCAGCTTATCCTCAGGCGCAATCGCGATACTCAGCCAATTATATTTCTCCTGAATCAACGTGGTGTCAGAGAGTCGCCCGTAAAATAAATCAAGCCAAAATTGCGAGGAGATGGCGCTCTCTTCTTTTTTATATTTTTGAAATTGCATGCGATTTGCTCGTTTTTCAATCGTTTGCCGCCCAATTTGCTGGACCGTTTCTGCCAGCTCATCGATATTTACCGGCTTAAGCAGATAACTGGCTGCGCCATGGCGAAGCGCCTCCTGGGCATATTGAAACTCATCGTATCCACTGAGCACAATAACGCCGCAATGCAGATTATGCTCTTTTATTTTCTCCAAAAACTCCAGCCCGTTCATATAAGGCATACGCACATCAGTCACAATGACATCGGGCTGATGAAGCAGTGCGAGCTCCAGCCCTTCCACGCCATTGCTTGCATCTCCAATAATCTCTACCCCATATTCGGCCCAATCGATGGTCTCGCGGATTCCTGTGCGAACTAAATATTCGTCGTCGACGATAAGCGCTTTCAACATGGTGTCCGACTCCCCCATAACCCATTGTTATCGATCCATTTTATTATAATATATCGTCCTTATTTCGTCAGTGCCATGGAAGGTTCCGACAGAATAATCCACCCTTTCGCAGGATAACAACCTACTGGCAAATCTTTTTACTGTGCTACCATGAGCTAAAGCAGCGATTGCCATGAAGAAGGGAGAACAACGTTAGCAGCAATCGGCGCTTATATTTCACACCATGTCAAACCATTTCGCAGGGTTGAAGGATGTCGCTCTTCGCAAGGAAGCGTTATCATTTTAATTAAATACATCATTTAGGAAAGGAAGCCAACATGAGCGTAAACGCCGGTACACCCACGTATACTCCTAAGCAGAAAAAATCGACTTTTTTTATGTATTGGATGAAGGAATGGTCCTCGTGGCTTTTAATTATTCCCACGCTGCTTTTTTTCTTTTTCTTTTCATGGCAGCCGTTATTGTCAGGCATTTGGTTATCCTTTTTTAAGACAAAGGGATTTAAAGCAGAGTCATTTATCGGGCTGCAAAATTATATCGATGTCATCACCAATTCGGTATTCCAGCAAACCTTGATCAATACGTTTATGTACGTTTTTTGGTCTCTTGTTATTGGATTTGTCATTCCGATCGTCGTTGCTGTCATGATTAATGAAATGCGGCATTGGAGCTCTTTTTTCCGTTTTTCGGCTTTTTTCCCAAGCATGATTCCGGGAATTGCAGCATCCATGCTGTGGATGTTCCTCTTTGAGCCGAGTGAGAACGGTTTGGTCAATAAAATAATAGGCATGGTCGGCATTCATCCGCAGGGGTGGCTGCAGGACCCAAGCTTGACGATTATTACGATCGTGCTCACGATCACATGGAGAAGCTTCGGGGCAACAACGCTTCTATTTCTCGCCAGTTTACAGGGTGTGAATAGTGAGCTGTATGAGGCGGCTTCAATTGATGGCGCAGGCATATGGCGAAAATTTTGGAACATTACGCTTCCACAGATTTCACCTTTAATCGGCTTAACGCTGATCTTACAAATTAGCGGCGTTTTCCAAATTTTTAATGAGCCTCTCGTTTTGACAGAGGGCGGCCCTAATAATTCGTCGATGACTCTGCAGCTGCAAAGCTACTTCTATGCCTTCCGATATTTCGAGGCGGGTCATTCGGTGGCACTCGGCGTCATTACCTTTATGATTTTGATGGTTATGACCGTCTACTATTTCAAATTGCAGAAAAAATGGGACAAGGAGTAAGGAGTGAGTAAATGAAAACGGCTAAATCATCAGGAATTATTGGGGATCTGGAATACAAAATACCTAAGGTTAAAATTATGTATTGGCTATTTTTTGCGATCATGACGATCATTTCACTCGTATGCCTTCTGCCTCCTGTCTGGGTTATTTTGTCCAGCTTCAAGGATGTGAAGGAGTTTTACGAAATTCCGCCTACCATTATTCCGCGGTCTTTTCACATCGAGAAGCTTTGGGACACATGGAATGAGTTCAAGTTTATGCGTTATTATGTGAATACGTCCTATGTGACGATCGGAACGCTTGTATTTACGGTATTGTTTAATGGATTGGCAGGTTACTTCTTCTCTAAGCTGAAGCCAAAAGGAAGCGCCTTTTTCTTTTTGCTCATTCTTTGGACAGTGCTGCTGCCGAGTACAGTCGGAATTGTTCCTTTGTTCGGCAATATTGTCGATTTTCCACTGTTCCATATTAACTTTACGAATACGTATTGGCCTTTATGGTTTTTGGCGGCGGTCAATCCCGTTGTCATTCTTATTTTCAAAAACTTTTTCGACACGATTCCAGCTTCCTTGGTCGAATCAGCCCATATTGACGGAGCTTCCAAGCTAAGCATTTTTCTGCGGATTATTTTGCCTTTGAGTGGACCCGTGCTTATCACGATCTCGATCTTAACGATCAACGGCGTATGGAATGACTTTTTCTGGCCGTATATGATTCTGAAAGACCAGTCGCAGTGGACGGTCATCGTTGCTATTTTTAACTTAAAAGCTACGCTGCCTGCAGATATCCAGTTCCTTGGCTTAACGTTTGCCATCGTTCCGCCGGTTCTACTATTTCTAGTCTTCCAGCGCTATATTATGCAGGGCTATTCGATTGCCGGAAGCATCAAAGGTTAAGGAAGCGCGCAGAATATTAAACTGTTTCGCAGATTTGTGCCCTACTGAATGCGATAATGAGTGTGATAGCATTTAGTTGCCGGCAAAATAAGAAAGCGCTTCAAAAGCTCGTAATGTCATCATTCCAAATAGAAGGCTGGGGGATTACAAATGAATTTGAAAAAAAGAAACACTTGGCAGCTTACATTTATTATGTTGTGCGTGTTTGTTCTCGTTATCGCAGGCTGCGGCAAAAATAGCGGCAATAATGCTGTGGAGCCGACGGCAAGCAGCAATAGCGGCGAAAATAATCCAGCAACGGAAGCGCCTTCCGAAGCGAAGCCTACAACGATCAAGGTCAGCAACTGGCCGAAGCCGAATGAGGAAGCTCAGGTCAAAATTTACACCGATTATGTGGCCAAAATGAAAGAAAAATATCCGCTTATTACAGTGGATAAGGATGAATGGGGCTATGATGTAAGCTCGTTCCTTCCGAAAGCGGCAAGCGGTGAGCTTCCTACCGTGTATGAAACCTTTTTTACTGAAGCAGACAAAATTATCAAGGCTAATTATGCCGCTGATATTACGGATATTATGACTAAAAATGAGTTCGACAAAGCGCTTAACCCAGATTTGCTCAAGCTGGTGCAAAAAGACGGCAAATATTACGGCATTCCAAAAGACGGATACGTGATGGGCCTTATGTACAACGTAAACCTGTTCAAGCAAGCAGGTCTTGTAGATGACAAAGGGGTGCCAAATTTCCCGAAAACCTATGAGGAGCTTGCGCAAACCGCTAAAACGATCAAAGAGAAAACAGGAAAGTCCGGCTTTTTCTTCCCAACCAAAAACAATCAAGGCGGCTGGATGTTCATGAATATCGCATGGGCATATGGCGCTGATTTTGAACAGCAGGTAGATGGCAAATGGAAAGCTGTATTTAATTCCCCAGAGGCTGCTGAAGCGCTTCAGTACGTAAAGGATTTGAAATGGAAATATGACGTGCTTCCTGCAAACAATCTAGTCGATGTAGGTACTGATTTATTCCAAATGTTCGGAACAGAGCAAGTGGCGATGAGCTTTGGCATATCCGATTGGGGTAATGCGATCGTTCAAAATATGAAAATGCCAAAAGATAACCTGGCTATGTCGGCACTACCGACAGGACCAAAAGGAAATGCGACGCTTCTAGGCGGCGGACTATACATGTTTGCGCCGGATGCGACGCCTGAGCAATTGGACTCAGCCTTCAAATGGCTGGATGTAAAAGGCTTCTCGCCGCAAACGAGTGAAGAATCGCTGCTTGGACTTGAAACGCAATCCAAAACAGCTAACGAGCAAGGTTTAATCGTGGGTCCGCACGGACTTCGCGTATGGGTGAACGAGGATCGTATTAAAGCAGAGCAAGCTATTCTTGATAAATACACCAATGTAAATATGGATATGTTCAATGATTACATGACGAATGGTTCGGCTGGTCTTCGCCCTGAGGTGCCAGTCAATGCGCAAGAGCTTTACAAAACGCTTGATGTGGCTATCCAAGCTGTATTAACGAACAAGAATGCAGATCCGAAAGCACTGCTTGAGAAAGCAGCTGCCGATTTCCAAAAGGACTATCTCGATAAAGTGCAATAAGCATCGGAAGGTTTCGGTGAACTCTAAATCCCCAAGGGCAGTCAGCCTTGGGGATTTACAATCAATAGGGCAGCGGCGGAGCCTCTGCGAATGGCAAAGGACAACAGGTGGTGTGGAAGGAGAATGGATGTCGTGGGGAAGCAGAAGGATATGGCGATAAAGGGGCTGCGTGCAAAACAAAAGCAGGTTTTCATTTTGTTTTTATTGATAACGCTTACAGCAGTTTTCTTCTTGGTCGGCGCTTCGCAAAAACGATCGAGCATTGCTTCCGAGCCCTTAATCGTTAACGGCCATGCAGCTTCAGCAGAACAATTCGGAATGTATTTAGGGTTGAAAAAAGCGCTCGTAGCTGATTATTTCAAGCAAACCTATGGAGCTGAATATACAGATCAGTTCTGGACGACTTCCTACTCCGGCGAAATGCCTTTGCAGAGGTTAATTGAGGAAGCTAAAGCGGAGCTGACGAAAACGATAGCTTTGCAGCAGCTGGCGAAGAAGAGTGGGATTGCTGTGGATGGCAGCTACGAATCGTTTCTTAGCGGGATGGAAGCTGAGAATAGCAGGCGCAGCAAGGCTGCAGCAGACGGTGAAATCGTATATGGACCCACTTCCTTCGAAATCGAAGCTTATTACAGCTATTACATGAGCAATTTGGAAAGCGCGACACTTGAAGCAATGCAAAAAAGCGGCAAGCTCTCTGTTCCAGATGACAAAGTAAAACAGGCATATGAAACGGATAAGCAGACGAAGTATTCGCTCCCGGGGCATGTAAAGCTTAAATGGGCGGTGCTTCCATATGGAGATGGAGCCGCTTTGATTAATAAGAACGAGGCTCTCCGCGTTATGGAACAGTTGAAAAAAGCAGCCGTAGACCAAGCAAGCTTCATCGATTCTGCCAAGCAGCTTGGGATAGAGGTGATGGATGCAAGCTTAACGAGTGCAACTCGTCGTACCGCAGCTCTAGAGAGTCCAATAGCGGTGCAGCAAGCAGAGCGAATCCAAGTAAATCAGCCGAGCGATTTTTTCGAAGAGAACGGGGAGCTGCATTTACTGTATTGCATTTCTAAAGGAGAGCCAATTCTCCAATCCTATGAGAAAGTGAAAGACGCGATCGCAAGCGAGTTGTTGTCTGAACAATTTCGCGAGATCACTCAGCAGGAAACAAGTCTTGCGACGGTTGAATGGGATAGCGAGCGAGCAGCACACCTTGCACGAAGCTGGTTAGGCCTAACGAAATTATAGCTTTTCACTAATAAATGAATTTCTATTATTTTTTAAGAAGGAGCCATGAAAAATGTTGAAGAAGTGGATGAATGCGATGCTGGTCCTCACGCTGCTCAGCATGCTGGCATTGCCAGCTGCGAGCGTATCTGCGCATGATGCAGTATCGATTGAAGATGCGTTAACGGATAACTCCAAGATGTTTGCGAGTTCGCCAAACTGGACATTTGACAATTCGAATCCGCATTTTTTTGGAGGCGATGAGACTAGAGCGGTTAGAACGTCAACGACGACGCAGTATGCAGTATATAAGCTGGATGGCATTCAGTCCTTTGCCTTGCAAGCTTATTATTTCTCCGGATCAACTGCGGTCGTTACGTTCTATGGCTCAGCGGACGGTTCTGCTTGGACAGAAATTCCTTCTCAATATTCAGATCCTGTAGGAACAGGCTCCGGCTGGTATGGAACGGAATACAGTTCCTCGGGAGCACTGCCAAGCGGAATCGATTATTTGAAAATTGAACTGAGCGGAGATATCGATACTTGGCTCATGCAGCTTGGATCGATTACGGTTTCCAATCTGTCAACGGCACCTCAGACGATTGACGACAAGCTTGATGACATTTCCAAGCTTGCTTCGTTTACGGCTAATTGGTCAATAGACAACACGAATCCGGCTTTTTTTGGCGGGGATGCTTCTAGAATTGTGAGAACGGCCGTATCGGATGAGTCAGTCGTTTATCATCTGCATGGCATTAAACATTTTGCAGCAAGACTTCACTCCTTCGCAGGTTCAACGGGTGTTATTACGTTTTATGGCTCGCCGGATGGCGCGGTGTGGACAGAGCTTGCTGCTGTGCATGATACGCCTGAATCGACCGGGGACGGGGCTTGGTCAGGGGCTACATATACGCCGGCTGATCCGCTGCCCGCAGACATTAATTATTTGAAAGTAGAATTATCTGGCGATCTGGCGAATTGGCTCATGCAGCTGGGCTCTGTAACGCTTGCGAATGTGGTGCCTGGAAACGGCGGCACAGGAGGCGATGGCGATTATTTCGTAGATGCCGCAGCTGGCAGCGACAGCAATGACGGCAAATCGCAAAGCACGGCATGGAAATCCTTTGCGAATGTCAATAACACGACTTTTGCAGCGGGTGATCGCATTTTGCTCAAAAAAGGCAGCGTATGGAACGAGCGGCTGTATCCAAAGGGCAGCGGGACAGCGGAAGCGCCGATAACGATAACGTCTTACGGCAGCGGCAGCAAGCCAATCATTAACGGCGGCGGCATGGCCGGGGGCGCAGTATATCTTCGCAATTCTTCGAACGTCGTTATTCAAAATTTGGAGGTAACCAACTACGCCGCTGAACGCGGAACGACGTACCGAGAGGGCATTCTTGTTGAAAATGCAAACGCGGGTACGCTGACAAACATTCAGATTTTGGATAACTATGTGCATGGCGTATCAAGCAGCTTCAGATATCCGACTGAATCAGGAGCAGAGGGCGGGCCACATGCCTTTGGGGGCATTTCCGTATATGTAGGCGGCACCACCGCAACGGATAAGTTCGATCAAGTGCTCATTCAAGGTAATACAGTGGAGCGCATTGGACGAACGGGCATTGTCGTATGGGATCAACGCTGGAATGGGCAGGATTTTGCTTCAACTGGTGTGAAAATCCGTCAAAACTATGTGAAGCAAGCCGATAGCGACGGCATTCTTACTTTCGGCGTAGATGGTGCGTTAATTGAACATAATGTGGCAGAAGGCGGCGGCAATTACTCTGAGGTTGGTGAGTTTAACGGTTCAGCTGCAATTTGGCCGACTCGAGGCAAAAACAATGTGGTACAGTTTAACGAATCCTTTAATACGAATAAGCCGGAAGGCGACGGTCAAGGCTTCAATTTAGATATTGATACGAACAACAGCGTCGTTCAATACAACTACAGCCACGATAATAAAGGCGGCTTTATTCTCTTTGTGGATGCGCGCTTAACTCCAGGCGTGCTGGTCGGCTCTTCAAACAATGTGGTTAGATACAACATCAGCCAAAACGACCTGACTCATACGTTTAATTTTGCGGGCGGAGTTTCGCCTAATACGCAAATTTACAACAACAGCATTTATATCGGAACAGGTCAGAATACAAAAATTATGGATCATGAGTGGAATGAAGCAGGGGATCTGCAGGCGGCTTTTTCATTCAAAAACAATCTTATCTATAATCTTGGAACAGGCGATTATCATGTGCCGGGCATGAATGGCGTGTTTGACCATAACTTGTTTTACGGCAACCATCCGATCAATGAGCCTGCTGACCCGAATAAAGTAACGGCTAACCCGATGCTCGTTTATCAAGGCGGCGGCAGCAAAGGCTGGAATACGGTTGATGGCTACAAGCTAAGAGCCGGTTCTCCTGCTTTGGGTGCGGGTACGCTCATTGCCGACAATGGCGGTCTTGATTATTGGGGGAATTCGGTATCGGGCACGGAAGCTCCGAATATTGGCGCTTATAATGGAGCAGGTCTAGATCCGGCGACGCTGCCGGAGCCGCCTGTCGATGATTTGAGATTGTATTTCCAAGGCTTGAAGGTCATACCGAGTATTACCGATGATGATAGCGGCAGCAAGTCGCTCCGTCTTCAGTTCGTAAACAGCTCTGAAAAAGACAGCTTAACGGTTGGAAAGATCGCTTGGGAGGTTGGCAAAGGTTCGGGTCTTGGCACCATCAGCGGCAAGGATACGAATGTCCCTGTCGTCGCGCCAAGCGGGCAATCGACGTATGTTATTCCTTTGCCAGGCTTGGCTGAAGGGGTTAAATATCCGCTTGATTTGAAGGTTGAAATTGCCGGATATGAGAACATTCATATGACAAGAGAAATTGATTTTAACCGCATATTGCATGAGACGGACAGCCGCCAGCCTATAACGATTGATTTGGCGAAAGGCAGCAATGTGATCACAGGTTTTCAAGGTGATGATGACCTAAGCGGTACAGCCAAGCTGCGCTGGGATGAAGGCTTTTTCTATCTCTCAGCAAGCATAAAAGACGATGTGTTTAACCATGCAGCCTCCGGCAGCTCGATTTGGCAAAACGATGGTATTCAGTTCAGCGTAGCGCCGGGTGTTCCCGGCGAGAGCCAGTCCTGGTATGAATACGGCATTTCGCAGACGCCGGACGGGCCGCAAATTTATCGCTGGCTTACGATGCAAGGCAAAGCAACAGGTTCAGTAACGAACGGGACGCTTAACGTAACGCGAAATGAAGAAACAAAGGTAACTTCCTATGAGCTGAAGCTTCCTTGGAGCGAGCTTTATCCGATCCAAGCCGCTGTGAATCAAGCATTAAGCTTCTCGATGCTGGTCGACGATAATGACGGTGCAGGACGCAAAGGATATATCGAGTGGGGCTCGGGTATTGGCGGAGTGAAGGACCCAGCGCTATTCCGTACCTTCCAGCTGCTGGCTAAAACAACGGTTACTCCACCGACACCAGGGGGAAGCACAGACGGCAGCAATGGCAGCTTGAACACGATTGACAAGGGCATCATTACAGCTAAAGGTGCTAGTATCGACAAGGGGATTGCTCAAATCAATATCTCCAACGAGGAGCTTAACAAAGCACTCGAAGGGGCGAAAGACGGGCAATTGGTCATTAATGTAGTACCGTCTGGAAAAGATGAGAAGGGTGCTGCCATTCACATTTCCGCAGCAGCGCTAAAGGATGGGAACGCTAAAGCGAAAACCATAATCGTCACCGCAAATGGCGCATCGCTTTCCATTCCAATAGAAGCTCTCCTAAGCCGCCTGCCGGCTGGCTCGAAGCAGGTGGAGATCTCAATTATCCAGCAAGGAAATGCCTCGCTTCCGCAAAGCTTACAGCAAAAATGGAAAGGCCATCCGATTTACGATTTCATCGTTAATGCTGATGGAGCAGCGGTTGGCAAGTTTGATTCCAAGTCGCCAATGACGGCGACAATGAAATACGAGCTGAAGCCAGAAGAGCAGGCTCATCAGGTTGTTGTATATACAATTCTAGAAGATGGCCGTGTAGAAGCGGTGAAACAAGTAAAATACGATTCCGTTACGGGGACGGTAACTTTCGAGACTAATCTTTCTAGCCGTTACGCTGCAGCCTTTGCGAATGTATATTTTACAGACGTCAACGCCGCATCGCGGACGATTATTGAAGCTTTAGCAGCTCGTGAAATTGTGAAAGGTGTGGGGGAGAGCAGGTTTGAGCCTAACCGTTCCATTACCCGCGGCGAGTTTGTTCAGCTTCTCGTCAATGCCCTCGATTTGGCACCTGCTGCAGGGTCTAGCAGCTTTACGGATGTCCGTAAGGAAGCATGGTATTATGCTGCGGTTTCCACAGCTCAGGCGCTGGGTATTGTAAACGGAAAAGGAGACGGCTCGTTTGGTGTATCCGATGTCATTACACGTGAGGAAATGGCTGTCATTGCTTTCCGCGCAATAGAGGCGGTTGTGAAGCTGCCAAAAGCAGCTGGCGAATCGGATATTTTTAAGGACCAGAGCCAAATAAGCGGTTACGCTTTGGAGGGAATTATTGCTTTGCAGCAGGCGGGATTCATCAAAGGGTACAAGGATGGATCATACAAACCAAAAGGCTTGTCTACCCGCGCGGAAGCAGCAGCAGTTATTTACCGGTTGATGGGGTTATAGGTTTGTTGAAAGGACTGCACTCTTGTTGAAAACAGGAGGGTGGTCCTTTTTTCTATTTTGAAATCAGCTTGTTGCCGGAAATTTGCAAGGAGATCAAGGGTTTTATAGGAAATTAAGCAAAAAAGGAAGCCTACTTAACCATTTCGCAGGGTTGTCGGATGTTATCCTACGATATAAAGCGCTATCATAAGATGAAAATGGCAGGCCAAATCAACATTAGCCAACTACTCGGAGGTCGTTTCCATGAACTATTTGTCTTATGTTAATCCGCTGCAAGGAACGGATTCTGTGTATACATTCTCGAACGGGAATACGCTCCCGCTCGTTTCAAGACCTTGGGGTACTGCTTCATGGAGTCCGCAATCCCATGAGGACGGAGCGGGGTGGTTTTACCATCCCTCCCACCGCAGATTTCAAGGCCTGCGGCTAACGCATCAGCCTAGCCCGTGGATAAGGGATTATGGGCATCTTGTTGTCATGCCGCAGAGCGGGCCTATTTATTTAGATGCGGATTCCCATGCTTCCTCCTACAGACCAGAGGAAATGGTCGTGCAGCCGCATTATTTTCGAATTCGGCTTCCTCGTTATGAAGCATCGATGGAGCTGGTTCCGGGAATGAGGAGTGCGTGCCTTACATTTACTTTTGACAGGAGAGAGGACTGCAGAGTTATCGTGTCTCCTTTTAAAGGGGAGTCCTCGATTTTAATTGATAGCGTCAATCGCCGGGTGACGGGCTTTACTCGTGCTCATCACGGGGAAGTACATGAGAATTTTGCGATGTACTTTGTTATGGACTTTGATTGTGATTTGCAGGATGAGCAAAGCGGTACATTTAATGGGGATTTTACTGCGTGCGAGCAGCTGGCAGGAGCGGGAGAACGAGTAGGCGCTTTCGCTGGACTTGCTGTCCCTGCGTCTGGGATCGTCAATGTTCGCTTGGGCACTTCCTTCATCAGCCATGAGCAGGCGCTTTGGAATATGCAGCAGGAGCTGGGGGATTTAAGCTTTGCGCAATTGCAGGAACAAGCTGCACAGGATTGGGAACAACGGCTGAGCACAATAAAGGTGGAAAGTGAAGATAAGGATGAGATGAGCACCTTCTATACATGCTTATATCGCACCTGTCTATTTCCTCGTACATGGCATGAATACAGCCCTAATGGGGAACAAGTGCATTTTAGTGCTTATGACGGTAACGTTCATAAAGGCCCTATGTATATGGATATTGGTTTTTGGGATATCTATCGTACGAGCCTTCCGCTGTACAGCCTTTTATTTCCCACCATGCTGGGTGAAATGACAGAAGCATGGGTTCATATTTATAAGGAAAGCGGCTGGATGCCCAAATGGATTTCGCCTGCGGAACGAAGTGCCATGCCGGGTACATTAATCGATGCTGCAATAGCGGATGCTTATGTGAAAGGCATTCAAGGGTTTGATGTGCAAGCGGCTTACGAGGGACTGCACAAGCATGCCACACTCGCTTCCAGTGATGGGAAACATGGACGAAAAGGATTGGCAGCCTATATCGAATATGGCTATCTGCCGGATAATCTTTTCCACGAAAGCGTGAGCAACGCCTTGGATTATTATTACGGTGACTTCTGCATTGCTCAGATGGCGAAAGGCCTCGGCAAAGCGGAGGATTATCGTTTCTTTATGGAGAGAGCGGCGAACTATAACAAGCTGTTTGATGCTGGCGAGGGTTTCATGAAAGGGCGCAATGAGCAAGGGCAGTGGCAGGAGCACTTCGATCCTTTGCAATGGGGCAACCCGTTTTGCGAAGGCGGGGCTTGGCAGTGCAGCTGGTCCGTACCGCATGATATAGCTGGGTTAGCAGAGCTGATGGGCGGAAATGATGCTTTTGCGAAAAAGCTCGATGAACTGATGACGATGCCTCCTCTATTCAAAACGGGCACGTACGGCACGGAAATTCATGAAATGTCGGAAATGGCTGCGATAGATTTCGGCCAGTTTGCCATTAGCAATCAGCCTAGCTTCCATATTCCCTATATTTATACCGTAATCGGCAAGCCGTCTCGAACGCAATATTGGGTAAGAAAAGCGATGAAAGAGCTATTCAGCAGCAGGCCTGATGGACTGCCTGGCGATGAGGATAATGGGAGCTTGAGCTCGTGGTATATATGGAGTGCGCTTGGCATGTATCCATTCTGTCCCGGAACTCCGGAATATGTCATGGGCAGCCCCTTGTTCCGTAAAGTGACCATTCAATTGGAGAACGGCAAGGAGCTTGTCATTGAAGCGGTGAACAACGGCGCTGAAAATGTATATTGGGATAAACTGAGTGTAAACGGCGAACCGTGGCATAAATTGTCGATCAGTCATGATCAGCTGGCGGCTGGAGCGGAGCTTCAATTTCATATGGTGGACGCGCCTTCTGGGTCGGTAACGCTAAGTAATACTTTACCATACTCAATGAAAAATGAGGCTGCTTATGAGCCCAAATAATTTGATTTTTGCTCCTGGTCGTTATGTCCCTATTAGCTCGTTTACTAGTCTTGACGGTACCTCGTCGTTCGCAGATATAAAGGTGAACCCGAAGCTTTTAGCGGCTCTTACGGAAAGCGAAGCAACGATTAAAGCGGCTCGTTATACGGATAAAAAGGTTGAGTTTTTGGAAGTAGAGCAGGTGGATTTCTATCGTGGGCTTGTTCGAATACAATCGGCGACAGCTGGCATTTATACCATTGTCACAGAGAAGCTGTGTAATGATTTTCCGATTTTGACGAATTGGAATGCCGCATTAAATGGCGGCAGAGGCGGTTCACAGGCAGGCGGCACCGATGGGATCGGCGTTCTTCGACTGCATGAGGAAACGGGCGAACGTGAAGTCGAACTTCCGCTGCAGGACAATGATATCACTAGTCCTTATTATTACCGGACGGATGCTTATGCTTTGTTTGCAGCGGAAAAAGACGGCGAGCATCAAAGGACGCCAGCCTATGAACGCTATATTGGCGAGACGTATAGCGTGGTTCGCGTGACGGATGAAGTAGCTTTGAAGCTATCGGATGAAGTGATGAAACTTACGGGTTATCCTGTCATTTTCCGCAATCCGGGGACGGCACTTGACGAACTAGAAGGAGTACCTGCCTTTCAGCTTGTGCATGGACGTATTGCAGGTCAAGGTGAGCATCGCAGTATGGTTAGCTACATCCTTCCTCCGGAGTGGTCTCGTACACCTGAAGCAAGGTATCCTGCTTTATTCAGCGGGTTTTATGATCAGAACGAAAATGTGTTTGCAAACGTTGGGCCAGCTCTTCTAAACGTGCTTGGCCAGACGTTATTAGACACAGGGAAAGGTGCAGTCGGCATCCTATGGAACGGCGGAGGTTCGTTCGGTACGAGAACGATGCATGGTTCCGTATATGAAAACTTGGACGATCTGTTCCTGACCGCTACAGAGCAGTTCGCCGTGGATGGGAATGCCATTGTGACGGTTGGCGGCTCACGCGGAGGCATAACAAGCTTAATTGCGGCGGGTAATCCGAATAGCATTGTGTATTCCGTTCGTTATGCCATCTGCTATAATGTTCCGCTCGCTTTTGGAGATCCTTTTAAGGAAATGCTTAATCCCACCTGTCCGGTATGCTGGCGCGCGGTTTGCGAGGATACGGGTTATAAATACGCGTGGCAGTCTGGCTGGCAGGATGGGGACGGTCGCCGCGCAGTTGATCTATTTTTCACAACGCTGCTTGGTACTGATGATATGGAGCTTATTGCGAGCGAGCGAAGCCCAGCGTCGAATCAAATCATACATGCCTTGAAGTACAAAGGGACTAAGGTCTGGCTGACACACGGAACGCATGACGCGTATACCTCAAGCTGGCTGTCCTTTGAGTGGGCTGATCGCGCCCGCAGGCATGGCGTGGACGTTAGGCATGAAATCGGCTACCGTTACGGACATAACAATTGTACAGATCCATTCCAAAGCGCAAAAACCTGCTTAACAGCTCTTCTGAATCAAGTGGATTTGCCAATAGAGGGGACATGGCATTATCGCAGGGCTAGCGAAGTGCAGGAAGAGTGGGAGCGATCGGAGCAATTCGAGCCGAAACATCAGCCTGTATTTGTGGAAGCGCCCAAAATTGCGGTTGTGGGACTGCCTATTCTTCTTATCGTCTATGGCGAGCCGGGCATGGAATACGAATTGATTTTGCATCCTTCGAGCGAGGTGGAACGGGCGGAGCCTGTTGTTCTCATGGCAGGTACGATGAGCCAGTTGGAAGGCTATCGCACGACATTTTCCTTTGAGAAAACCGTTCAGATCGTGTCAGAGCAGATTAAGCCGGGGTTGTATGAATACCGTTTGCTTTTTAGAAGAAATGGCTCGGAGCAGTGGGAGAACACGGCTGTATATTGCCCACAACCCGGCTTTGAAGGACAGTCGACGCTTACGGTAACAAAGGACATTCCAAACTTCGCAAGCAATGAGTGGCTTGAACAGACGACAAAACATGCAATCGGGTGGGGACTGAGCGAGGCTTAATGATAAGGGGATGCTCTTTAAGTAGACTTTTCTACTTGAGGAGCATCCCTTTTTATAGGCTTGAATAACGCCTAAAAGTAGGCTTACGGGACATAAACACAAAGAGAAGCAGCTTCATATGATGAAGAGTATAGCCCGAGTAAAGGATGCGCGTAGGAGGAAATAGGAGTCGTGGGAGGGAATGCAAATGGCGTTGTATCACAATATCCACGCACTAATTGGCAATACGCCGCTAGTTGAGCTTACAGGTTTTGYGCTGCCGGAAGGTGTAACGCTTTATGCGAAGCTTGAGTATAAAAATCCAGGAGGAAGCGTCAAGGATCGGCTTGGCGTCGAGCTGCTGAATGCCGCGTTCGCAAACGGACAGCTGAAGCCCGGAGGAACCGTTATCGAAGCGACAGCAGGCAATACGGGAATAGGTCTGGCATTAGCGGCGATCGGACGGGGAGTATCGACAATCTTTGTTGTCCCCCATAAATTCAGCATAGAGAAGCAGCAATTGATGAGGGCGCTTGGTGCACAAGTTGTAAATACACCAACAGAGCTTGGCATAGCAGGCGCGGTGCAGAAGGCGGAAGAGCTGATGAAGGAAATACCCGGTTCCTATTCGCCAAGGCAGTTTTCTAATGCAGCAAATCCGTTAACCTATTACAAAACGTTAGGCCCCGAGCTATGGCATGATTTAAACGGTGCGGTTGATGTTTTTGTTGCCGGAGCGGGAACGGGAGGAACCTTCATGGGAACAGCGCAGTATTTGAAGGAGCAGAGCCCAAAGGTGAAGACGGTTATTGTTGAGCCGGAAGGCTCCATACTTGGCGGCGGAGCACTAGGGCCGCACAGGATAGAGGGAATTGGCGTGGAGAAGCTGGCTCCATTTATGGATAGCAGCTATTTCGATGCCATTCATACGATAAAGGATGAGGATGCTTTTGCACGGGTGAAGGAGCTGGCGCAGCTCGAAGGAATGCTTGTCGGCAGCTCATCGGGCGCCGCACTGCATGCTGCGCTGCTTGAAGCGGAAGCAGCTGCGCCCGGCAGCCGAATTGTTACTATTTTTCCAGATGGCAGTGAGCGGTACTTAAGCAAACAGATTTACAACGGAGGTGCTTAAGCTGAGGCGAAAAACAAAGCTCATTCATGGAGGCAGCCCTTTTGACCCTTATACAGGTGCGGTCAGCGTTCCCATTTACCAAGTGAGCACCTATAAACAGGACGACATCGGCGTTCATAAAGGCTATGAATACTCACGTACGGGCAATCCAACGCGTCATGCACTGGAGCAGTATATTGCTGATTTAGAGGAAGGTGCAAGAGGTTTTGCTTTTAGCTCAGGCATGGCAGCGATTAACGCTGTGTTTTCTTTGCTGAGCGCTGGCGATCATATTATTTTGACGGATGATGTGTATGGGGGAACGTATCGCATTGTGACGAAGGTGCTGAGCCGACTGGGGATTGAAGCGACCTTTGCGGATACGACGAGCCTAGAAGATATGGAGAAGGCGCTTCAGCCGAATACAAAAGCATTGTTTGTGGAAACACCGACAAATCCGCTGCTTAAAGTAACGGACATTGCAGGTGTAGCCGCTTGGGCCAAAACGAGGCAGCTGCTATTTATTGTGGACAATACGTTCAGCACGCCATATTGGCAAACCCCGATAACACTAGGCGCTGATATCGTGCTGCATTCCGCTACCAAATATATTGGCGGGCATAGCGATGTTGTCGCTGGTCTTGCTGTTGTGAGCAACGATAAGCTGGGGGAAGAGCTGCATTTTGTGCAAAATGCGACGGGAGGCGTGCTTGGCCCTCAGGATTCGTGGCTGCTCATCCGCGGGTTGAAGACACTTGGCCTGCGCATGGAAGCTCATGAAGAGAATGCTGAGGCTATCGTCGCTTATTTATCGCGTTTGGAAACCATTCAAAACATCTATTACCCGGGGCTGCCGAGCCATCCGCAGCATGAGCTTGCGAAGAAGCAGGCACGCGGCTTTGGCGGCATTATATCATTTGACGTAGGCAGCGCGGAGAAAGCGTCTGTGATGATCAAAAAGTTGAAATATTTTACGCTTGCCGAGAGCTTAGGTGCTGTAGAGAGTCTTATTTCCGTTCCCGCGAGAATGACGCATGCATCTATACCAAGCGAGCGGCGGAAGCAGCTTGGCATTACGGATGGTTTAGTGCGAATATCAGTTGGGATTGAAGATAGCGAGGATTTGCTTGAAGATCTGGAGCAGAGTCTTAAGTCATGAAAAATTAGCCAATTGCAACTTATATTCATCTTTGTTCGTTAGTTTGGGTACGCACCAAAAGACTAACAACAAAGGATGGTAGACAAATGGCCTTTAAACAATTGTTAAATAAAAACCTCATGATAGCATCTCTTTCATCCGCTTTATTTCTTAGTGCAGCAGCTAGCGGAGCAACCGCTTATGGCGCTTCAGCCGTTTCGCCTGCTCCTCTTCAATTTCAAATAGGAAGCACCAAATCGATTGATTACCGCGGAGAGCATAAGCTCGCGGTGGCGCCTTATTTACAGAACGGCATTGCGATGGTCCCTGTCAGAGCATTGGCTGAGGGATTGCAAGCAAACATTCAATTGGATGCGGGAGCGAAACAGATTATTTTAACTCGTGCTGGACTTGCGGTGACTCTCACTCAGAATAGTGATGCGGTAGTTGGGAGCTTCATTAAGAACGTGAAGCTGCCTGCCAAAGTTGTTGTTATTAAAGGCACGACCTTCATACCAGCAAAAATGGTAGCACAGCTGTTAGGAGCAAAAACGAGCTGGGACGCGAAGCAGAAAAAAGTTACCGTGCAAACGAGTGAGGCTGCGCTATCGCTCCATTATAACTTTGACCAGGGCGAGGAAGGCTGGAAGGGAGCTTTTGCCGATCTGCCAGTAGACTACAATCCGGATATTTACGAGCTGCAATATGCTAGAGAACTGCTTCCTCTTGCGAATAACAAGACCAATTACGCACTGAAGCTTAAAGGGATGAATCGCAGCGATGATTTGTTTATGTTCGCGACGAAGAAGATCGATGGGCTGAAGCCAAATACGGTATATCAAGCATCATTATCCTTTAAGCTGTATACGGATCAATCGGGCGGGATGATGGGGGTTGGCGGCGCTCCTGGAGAGGCTGTCAGCATCAAAGCAGGCTTTGTAAGCAAGGAGCCTCAAGCTGTCAAGGTTGATAGCGGTGGCGATCATTACTATCGAATGGATTTGGATAAAGGCAATCAGAAGACCGAAGGCAAAGATATGAAGATCGTTGGAAACATGGTGCAGCCGGATGATTCGCTGAAAGGCTTTCAGCCAGTCGCCATGGATTATATGGCAACATTGCAAACCAACGAGAAGGGTGAGCTTTATGTCATTGTGGGCAGCGACTCCGGCTATGAGGGTCTGACAACTTTGTACCTTGATGACATGAAAATTGAGCTTTCACCAAAGGGCTAATCATAACATTGCATAACATTGAAAAAAAGCGATTTCTTAATGGTTTTTAACTATTAAGCATCGCTTTTTTTTATTTTAGGATTGATTTGGTGCAAATTTCGAACGAAGGAATGTCGCTTTTTGGGGTCTCGACGCTGATTTTGGAGATTATTGTAGATAATAAGTGATTTTTAATGAATTTGGGAAGGAATATGCCAGGTTAAACTAGAATATTGGATAATGTCCAACAAAATGGAAGCTAGCTGTCCTGGAAAGGTTAATTGGTATACCATATGATAAATAACGATTTAATCATAGAATCACATCGAAAATGCGAGCGGTATGGACTTAATCGTGATGAACTGCCTATATTTACCCAGCGGTTTACGGATGCGGAGCTTAAAGCTCAGCAGGGCCATTATAAAGAAACGATTGAAGTTATCAGCGTGTTTGTTGAAAAATTTTTATCGACCGTTGCAGATGATCCTTTTTTCCTTGCCATATCAGACAATGAGGGGTATATCCTTGAGTTCAGAGGCAATGCTTCTATTATTAATCAGGTGCGCCAGCTAGGTATTGTTGAAGGCGTGCGATACTGTGAAGAGATCGGTACGAGCTCGGTTGATCTATGTTTGCGTGAACAGCTGCCTATTCAGCTCGTAGGCGAAGATCATTATCAGAAAGTACTACATCAGTTAGCTTGTTATACAGCACCTTTTTTTATGGAGGACAGCGGTCAGCTGCTTGGTTCGATTTCGATCATGACGGAAATTCAGTTTGCCCATCCTCATTTGCTTGCACTTTTATGCACAATCGTTGATTCTATCGAGCGAGAGCTGCTGCTCCGTAAACACAATACACAGCTTCAAATCTTAAATCAGGTTCTTCTGGAAACGGATTATTATGGTGTCATTATTGCCGATGCGCAGGGTGCAATTGTAGAAATAAACAAATACTGCGCTGCGATATTGAACAATTCGGATCATGAAAAAAATGGCTGCTTAGGCACAAGTGTATTTGAAGTCGGCATCATTGGGACGTATTTTGAACGCGTTATGAAACGCAGTGAGTCCTGTGTAGGAATCGAGCTATCTATTCTAGTTGAAGAGAAGCTGCGCTACTACATGCTGGATGTGGTTCCTATCTACGACAGCGAGCGCCAGCTTACGCGGGTTGTCGGCAGCTTGCGGGATATTACGGAAATGAAGATCGCGGAAGAACTGCTTCGCAATAGTGAGAAGCTTGTGTTTGCAGGCCAGCTAGCCGTCAGCATCGCGCATGAGATTCGAAACCCTATGACTACAGTAAAAGGCATGCTTCAATTGTCCAGCAAAACGACGAATCCCCATCATTACAACTTGATGATGTCAGAGCTGGAGCGGATGAATGCGATTGTGGGCGAATATTTAATATTGGGAAGGCCGCAAGCGATTCAGTATAAAGAAGAAGATTGTGATGTTATTTTACAAGAGGTCATTTCGGTATTCGAGCTTCAATTTGAGATGAACGGCATTCAAATACGGAGCGCAAAAGTAGGCGAGACAAAAATTCTATGCGACCGTGATCAAGTCAAACAGGTATTTCTAAATATTTTAAAAAATTGCATGGAAGCTCTTCCCTTCGGCGGAGAAGTTAACATTAAGCTCGATGTGGTGGACAATTATCAACGCATTCAATTTATCGATAACGGCGTAGGTATGACGGATGAAGTGATGCGGCGTATTGGACAACCGTTCCATACGACAAGACGGGACGGGAACGGCTTAGGCATGATGATTGTAGATAAAATAGTATCGTCGCATGGGGGACGATTATCGTTGTCCAGCGAGCTTGGTGTAGGTACTATTGTTGAGGTATGGCTCCCTACTGTATAAAGATGACGAATTATAGATGGAAGCGCGTTTCGGATGCCGAGACGCGCTTTTTTGCTGTGCTTTACTTACTTGATAGCTGCTATTTGCGCGTCGACTTTAGCTATAATGCTCATCGTCTGCTGCTCATAGTTATATGTTTTTTGTTTCTGCTCGTTAATTTGCTTTGTGTAAGCGAGCATGCGAGTAAAAGAGCTTGAGGTTGCTGTTGAATCGCCTTTTTTCAACACTTGATTCAAAATGGATGTCTCCGTCGTGAACTGTTTCTTTATACTGCTGATGGTGCTCTTGGATGCTTTGATTTTCACCTTAAGCGGGTCGATGCCGCTCAGCAGCTCTCGCAAATCTTTAATCGTTTTGGCGGTGCTCGCTTTGGCTGTTCTAAGCGCCGTTTCTTTGCTGCGTATATCTAGCTTGGCGAGCTGAACGGCAGCTTTAGTTGTTTCGACCTGCGGCTTCAGCGCATTCGTAAGCCATTTATCTTTGAACGATTTGGCGAGGCTCAGCTGTTGATTCAAGGAATCATAAAGGTTAAATAGGGATTCGTACTTCTTTTTGGTTTGCACGACAGCTGCCTCTAGCTGAACCAGCTTCTCCGCACCAACTTCCTTAATCCGCTTGCGAGTAGCGAGAACGGTCTCCTCGTTTTGGTAATGGAGCTTGTCTATCCGCACATCCCAATCAAGGGTCAGCTTTTGAATTTCTTGCAATTCCGTGTATTGAGAAGTTAACTTGGCAGAGGTACCTTTATCCGCGGTTCCTTTCATTTTGTCAAAAGCTGTTTTGGCAGTAACGCTGAATTCAAAAGGTGCGGCAGCAATAGTAGCTGGACTTAGAAACGCAAGCAAGAGAACAAACAAAACTACAGTTAATTTGGAAGCAGATGGCATGATCGATAAAACCTCCTTTGGTTTTGGGCAAACAACGCAAAAAAAGCACCTGCAAGATAGGCGGTATACGCCTTCTCTTACGGGTGCTTCCATCGTAAGCCGTGCTTATTTTATTGATTTTTATAAATATACAGGATCATTCAAGCCTCAGTCAAATTGGCTAAGCAGCAGGCAAACTACAAAGCTTGTCGCTTTGCATATTCATCTGGCGTTTTCCCAATAATGGATTTAAAGTCCTTAATAAAATGTGATTGATCATAATAGCCAAGCTCTGCTGAGAGTTTAAGTGAATCATAATGAGTGCTCTTATCGATCGCTTCCGCCGCATTTTGCAGTCGGTACAGCTTAATCACCCACTTTGGCGTTATTCCGACATATTGACTGAAGAGGCGCTGTAGCTTCCTTTTGTTAATATCGAAGGTTTCGCATAGCTGCTCTACCTTGGTCAGTTCTTGATCCTCATGTATCCGTGAAATGATTTGATTGACGAGTGTAATCCACTCATCCGGCTGCGGGAGATGACGAAGAAGTAAGGCCTCGGTAAGTGCGATCATGCCAGCAGGATCTGCTGCCAACCTTAGCTGCTGCTCGTACACGATAGCTTCCGTCCCAAAAACAGCTGGAATCGACAATGCTTGATCCGTAAGCCCTGCTAAAGGCGAGTTTAGAAAAGGATAAAAACCGCCAGGCTGAAACTTAATGCCGAATACTCGTCCTTTGCCTTCAATTTTTTTCGTATACATTTGGCTGGCAACGCCATAAATGCCGCTTTGGTGGTCTTCGATAACGAGATTGACGCAAGGATTCGGGACGACATCCTGAAAATAAGGAGCATGGCCTTCTAAATCCCAGTTTATTATCCAGTAATGTTTAATGAATGGAAGGAGAGGTTCGGAAGGAGCGTAACGGGAAAGCTGAAATTTTTTCTCGCTCTCACTCCGCTGTAAAATACCCAAACTGCGTTTTTGGTCGATAGTGTTCATTTCTATATCACTCCTATTGATCAATTTGTCGCGTTTTTACAATACGATCCTAGCAGATAGTTTTATACTACGAGTAGAAAACATCAACCATTTTAAATAGAAAAAGGAGTGTAACACATGGAGTTTAAATATGAGTTTTATATTGGTGCAGCGCTCGAGAAGGTATGGGATGCCTTCGTATCGCCTGAGGGAACGCGTCAAACATTTTTTGGCTGTATTATTGAATCAACTTTCGAAGTAGGCTCATCGCTTAAATATGTTGGGCCAGGTACGGAAGGCGATGAAACCGTTCATATTTATGGTACTATTTTAGCATATGAGCCAAGCAAAATACTTAGCTTTTTGGAGCATCCAGGTCCTTCTTATCGGTCGAATCATGCAGAGTTGGAGTCAAGGATCACTTTTACGCTAGAAGAGGTTGGGGCTACGACGAAGCTAATTTTGGTTAATGACCAATTTACTGAAGACCATCCTTCGATTCCAACGACGGATAGTCAGTGGTGGATGATTCTAAGCAATTTGAAAACCTTTGTTGAGACGGGCAAGGGACTGGATTATGGTTGGTAACGATATGGTTTTAGATATATAGATATTAAATCTACGACTAACTCTAACGGCTCATTCGTAATTGCTGTGTTAATTTAATGCTTCTCGAAAAAAACCTTTATAGAGTCAGTAAGTATTGGGCTGGCTATATAGTATTTTCCATCAACAGAGTTGGTTGTAAAAGACATTTTTTTGTCATCACCTTCAAACAAATCGATCGAATAAAGAAAACCATCTTTCTTACTCTGATCTGAAGAAGGAATAAGTTCTAGGTCTTGTATAGATTGCAGCCACTCTTTAATTTGTACTGCATCACGGACAGACTTTTTTTCTCCTGAGGATCCATTTGTTAGTGATACATGATCCACATGTAATATGTTTCCGAGGAAAAGCTCTCGTAATTTTTGGGTTCATCATCAGCCACTGTACAGCCCGAAGCAACTATTATAATGGACATCATGAACAAGGCCATTCTAAACAATTGGATTTCCTCCTCGTTTTATGTAAGGGATTACCTACTAAACGATAAAAGTTCAGTTTATGTTTCCAGGTAATCGATGTGAAAAGAGAACAGTGTAAGTATTTCCAGACTGACAAGAAAGCCTCCAGAGCCTAAAAATGATTGATCATTAAAAGATCAATCATTTTGTTTTATTAATTGAGAACTACCAGCAGCTGCTGGTGGTTCTTTTTGTTGAATTCGGTAAACGCTTGTCGAAGCTCTTAACAACAATAAGGTCAACGGACATGAGATGCGTTATTTTGCGAAATTCCCCATTAATTGCTAAGCTTGCGGACATATAGGCCCTTATTTGGGTTAAAAAGCTCATTTAACAACCTAATCCGCCCGATTAGCGTATCGTATGTCCGTTACCCCGCCACTTTTGCCTATATTTCATGAAATGCGGATTCTATGTCCGTTAGATTTTACATGTTATGCTGCATGCTGCATGCTGCGCGCTGTGAGGCAAGGCTTTTAATGGCGGGTAGAGCTTGCAAAATAAGGCGAAAGATTTCTTTTCATGGCTTAATTCTTTATACTGTATAAAAAGGACAGGCGTCATACGTCTGCGACTACGGATAGGAGAGAACAGAGAATGGGGTATAAAATCGTTTTTTTTGATATCGATGGCACGCTGATTAATGAGCATAAGGAAATTCCGGCAGATACGATCAAAGCTATTGCGGAGCTGAAGGAAAGTGGAGTGGAGCCGGTTATTGCAACAGGCAGAGCGCCTTACTTTATAAAGCCGCTTGCTGAGCAGCTCGGCATCGAGTCATTCGTATGTCTAAACGGCGGATACGTTGTGTACAAAGGAACTCCGCTATACAGACGAGAGATCGAAAAAGGTCGTTTGGAGAGACTTGTAAAGGTTGCAGCTGAGCATAATCATGGACTCGTATTTGAAGGGGAGCATAACTTTTTTGCGGACAAAGAGGATCATCCCTTTATTATAGATTCGGTAAATTCATTAAAGGTAGATTTGCCAGGCTATAATCCGGAATTTTGGAAAACAGACGATATCTTCCAAGTGTTTCTACACTGTGAGAGCCACGACGAGCATCTGTATGATGGATTGCATGACGAGCTGAAGCTTATTCGCTGGCATCCACAAGCGATTGATGTTCTTCCCGCAGGCGGCTCCAAGGCTCAAGGGATTGAGGCATTGCTCGAGAAACTTGGTTACACAACTGCCGATGCGGTCGCTTTTGGCGATGGCTTGAATGATATTGAAATGCTGGAGACAGTAGGCCTAGGCATCGCAATGGGCAACTCGCATCCAGACCTGCTGCCATTCGCAGATTATGTGACAACGCATGTGGATGATCAGGGGATTCGCAACGGATTAATCAAGGCTGGTTTGTTAAAGGGATAAGACTGGATTTGTGTGATTATATGCAAAAATAGCAGTAAACAAAAAAAGCTGACGCGTACTTATAGCGTTGGCTTTTTCTTATTAGTAGCTGCATGAATCTACATCCTCAGATAGAAACGGCGGAATCCTTTCGCTTCCTTTTTAGCCCCTTACCCGTTATAAACTTTAATAATCGCTTTCTGTGCTAAGCGGCTATAACTGTTCTTTACCTTGCCACCAGTCCTCTCCTCATTTTAAGATAAATATGAAATATATGGATGGTGTGTTTGGAGGCAATAGAAAATGAATATCCCCATTAAACAATATTGGAGACTGTTAAGCACTTATTTAAAGCATGAGCGGCACAAGCTCGTTCTGCTCTCTATACTGCTGCTTGCCAGCATTGGTTTGCAGCTTTGGAATCCGCAAATCATACGGCATTTTATTGATAGCGCGCTGCAGCCTGGCATTCAAATTAATGATCTTATCGGCAGCGCTTTGCTGTTTATTACAGTTGCGCTACTGCATCAGCTCGCTAGCGTTTCCTCAGGCTATATTGGAGAACAAGTCGGCTGGACAGCAACGAATGAGCTAAGAGGCGATTTGGCGAAGCATTGCTTGCACCTCGATCAGAGCTTTCATAAGGAGAGAACGAGCGGTGAATTAATTCAGCGGATCGATGGCGATGTGAATGAGCTGTCGCATTTTTTCTCCAATTTCATATTTGTGCTCGTTGCGAATCTGCTGCTCATAGCAGGTGTACTCGTATTGATGTTCCGCGAGGATTGGCGCTTAGGGGCAGGCATGACGGTGTTCGTTGTATTGACGATATTCGTGCTTCAACGAATACGAACGGCTTTTTCGCCTTTTTGGGTGAAATCAAGCGAAGTGCAGGCGGAGTTTTATGGGTTTGTTGGCGAGCATTTGGCTGGAACAGAGGATACACGCGCAAATGGAGCAAGTGAATTCGTAATGAGGCGATTTCATGGACTGCTCCGCAAAATATTTCCGATTACGCTGAAAGCAAGCATAGGCGGATATTCGATGTGGGTATCCACTATTTTTGTATTTACGCTTGGACGATCACTTGCATTATTATATTGCGCATATTTGTGGACAACGGATTCGATGAGCCTTGGCACGATTTATTTGGTCTTTACGTATACCGAGCTGCTCAATCATCCGCTTGAGCAAATCCGTACACAAATTCAAGATTTACAACGGGCGGATGCTAGTATTGTAAGGGTTAGCGGGCTATTCGCTACGGAATCGAAGCTAAAAGAGAAAGAGATAGCGGCTGATATGCCTGAAGGCGCGCTTTCAGTAAGCTTTTCGAATGTCGCATTCGCTTACACAGGTGAGGACGGGGACGGGGAGCGAGTGCTCCACGATGTCGATTTTAAACTTCAGCCCGGCCGAGTGCTCGGTTTGCTTGGACGAACGGGGAGCGGTAAAAGTACCTTGGCCAGACTGCTTGTTCGCTTCTATGATGTGAAAGCAGGGTCTATTGAGCTGGGCGGTACAGATATTAGGGATTATACGCTAGCTGACCTGAGAGGCCGAATCGCGATGGTATCTCAAAATATTCAGCTGTTTCAAGCGACTGTGCGAGATAATCTCACGCTTTACGATCCAACGATTTCGGATGAGCGGCTGCATGATGTATTAGAAGATTTAGGGCTAGGCGCCTGGTTAGCTTCGCTTGGCGAAGGGCTTGATACTCAGCTGGCCTCAGGAGGAAGCGGTTTGTCGGCTGGAGAAGCGCAGCTGCTTGCATTTGCCCGTGCTTTTCTCTCTAATCCGGGTCTCGTCATTCTTGATGAGGCGACTTCAAGGCTCGATCCTGCTACGGAAGCGCATATTGAGAGAGCGATCGATAAGCTGCTTGAAGGGCGCACTGCCATTATTATTGCCCACCGGCTTGCAACAATTAAACGAGCGGATGACATCCTTATTTTAGATGCTGGAACGCCTGTGGAATCCGGCAATAGATCGCAATTAGCGGCTGATCCAAGCTCAAGGCTATACCAATTACTGCAAACCGGCGCTGTGGAGGTGCTTGTATGAACAGCAAAGAAATGACAACGGTGCAAGCCATGTGGCGGCTTATTTGCTATCGCCCGGTTCTCTATTCTGCCAATGCTATCCTTTGGGCGACCATTCATCTATTCCCGCTGCTGCCCGGCTTAATCATTCAGCAATTTTTTGATTCGCTCACAGGTCATGCCAGCTGGTCGCTTAGCGCATCAAATCTAGCCATCTTGTTAATGGCTGTAGCTGTCGCGAGAATCGTTACGATTTATGCGGGTGCTTTGACGGATACGATCCACCGCTTTAGTATGGGCTCTTTGCTTCGGTGGAACATGCTGCGCTGGATCTTGCGTCAGCCGGCAGCGGCGGCCATTCCGATCTCCCCAGGCGAAGCCGTCACACAATTTCGCGATGATGCCAATCAAGCAGAGGATGCCATCAGCTGGACGCTTGATTTCATTGGCAAATTGTTATTTGCGGCAGCGGCAATCTTCATTTTACTGCGGGTTAACGTCAGCATTACTTGTTATGTATTTCTGCCGCTTATACTCGTTGTATCAGTCACCCAGCTTGCTTCCAAGCGCCTGCAGGCCTACCGTGCCACCAGTCGCGATGCTACGGGCAAAGTTACGGGTATGGTCGGTGAAATGTTCAGCTCGGTGCAGGCCATTCAACTTGCTGGCGCGGAGAAACGGTTTATCGACAGACTTCGCTTATTGAATAAGCAGCGCAGGCAGGCCGCGCTTAAGGATCGATTATTCACCTCTATACTTGATTCGGTATTTTCTAATATCGTGAATATAGGAACAGGATTTATATTGCTGCTGGGCGCTTCTGCTATGCAGCGCTCGGAGCTGAGTGTTGGTGACTTTGCATTATTCGTCTATTATTTAACGTTCGTGACCGATTTCACTGCGTTTTTTGGCAGATTTTTAGCTACGCTGCAGCAAACAGGCATTTCGTTTAAGCGAATGGTGCAGCTGCTGCAAGGCGCATCAACCGAAAAGCTTACCGAGCATACCCAATTGCAGCTGGGCGGTGCATTTCCTGAAAACCATCGCGCTTCAAAGGAGCAGGAGGAGGCTCCATTTCGTACGCTTTCAGTACGGGGACTCAGCTATCGGTATAAGGATTCCGGCAGAGGAATTGAAGATATAAGCATGGAGCTGACAAGAGGCAGCTTCACCGTTGTAACGGGACGGATAGGTTCTGGCAAAACAACGCTGCTCCGCTCCGTACTTGGGCTGCTGCCTCCTCAAGCGGGAGAAATTTGGTGGAATGACGAGCGCGTAGCAGATCCGGATTCATTTTTTGTTCCGCCGCGCAGCGCCTATACCTCGCAGGTTCCTAATTTGTTTAGCGAAACGCTTGAAACGAATATTTTGCTTGGTATGCCAGATATACCAAGCCGCACGCAGAAAGCCATTCACACCGCTGTGCTGGACAAAGATATTTTACAGCTTGAGCATGGACTCGAAACGATGATTGGACAACGCGGCGTGAAGCTGTCTGGCGGTCAAGCACAACGTACAGCGGCTGCCCGCATGTTCGTTCGTGAGCCGGAGCTGCTCGTATTTGACGACTTATCGAGCGCGCTGGATGTGACGACAGAGAAGCTGCTTTGGGAACGAGTGGAACAGACGCCGCATGCGGCATGCTTGATTGTTTCCCACCGCAAAGCCGCTTTGCAACGTGCCGATCATATTATCGTCATGAAAAATGGGAAAATAGAAGCGCAAGGCAGTCTACAGCATTTGCTTGCGGTTTCAGCGGAATTGAGATTGTTATGGGAAGAAGAAAATATGGAAGCAGCAGAAGAGTAAGGGGATGATCGAATTGCGTGAAGACATGCAAATAAGAGCGATGGAAAGTAATGATGTCAATGTCATTTTTCATGCGATTGAACATCAAGATATTAGTAAGCGATTAGATTATATTGCAAGATGCTGGGAAGAAAATAAAACGGGACAGCGCGTCACCCTTGTCGCTTTCTACAAGGGTCAGTTCGCTGGATGGCTGCATCTGCTGTCACAATCGTATTATCCCTATTTTCAGCAAAACAACATTCCTGAAATAAACAATTTTGATGTGATCCCAGCCTTGCGGCGCAAGGGGATTGGGAATGCTTTGATGGATGGGATTGAGCAGATCGCATTTGAAAAATATGGAATTGTCGGTATCGGTGTAGGGCTCTACCCTAGCTATGGCAGTGCACAGCGCATTTACGCTCGCAGAGGCTATATTCCTGACGGTAGAGGGATTTCGTACGAGAATGTTATTGTGAAGCCCGGCAGCATGGTTCGTGTCGACGATGAACTAGTGTTATACATGGTGAAGGAAGCGACTAATTCCTCTTCGGAAAATAGCAAATAGATTGCCCATACGATTCATTGTTCCTCTATCGGGGTAAGAAGTAGTAGACCGATAGCTTGACCATAAGAAGCTATAACTAACAGCTTTCTAGGAGGTGCAGGCAACAATGGATACAGATAGAGACTTGTATGGCGAAGTAGAAGAGGAAATATTGGCAAAAAAGCAAGGCAACAGCTACGTTCTGACAACAACCAAAGGAACGATCGGTAAGATCACTTACACGATGGTCGACGTAGACACCTGGGTCATTGACCACACGTATGTGGATGGCGACTATCGCGGCCAGCATTTGGGGCGGCAGCTGCTTGATTTTGTAGTAGAAGAGGCTAGGGAGAAGGGAAGACGGATTATTCCTTCTTGCTCCTATGCACTAGCCGAGTTCAAGCGGAATCCAGCATATGAGGATGTATGGGATAAAACAAACACGGAATATTCCGATTCGTACAGCTCCAGCGGAGCGGGTGCAGCAAGTGGCGGATTGTCCAACTAATAAGCAACAAAAAAAAGAGCTCTCTACCTACAAAGGTGGATGGCTCTTTTGCTGCCTATAACGATTACTTCGCAGTAGTTACTCTAGCTTGTTCATTCAGCTTAAGCAGGTTTGAAAATTGAAGTGGTTTGCGGTCGGTTTTATTGTTTGCATTTATTCTTGGTGGATACATGTAAAGACCCCCTTTAATAATAGAATATATTTACAGTAACATATGGAATAAAGTGGCGTCAATTGTCATTTTTTGTTCGATTTAAGTAGTGAAGAAGTTGGTTGAAATCAGTAGAATAGGCGTTTTCTATTTCATGGTACCCATCTCTTTGTCCTACTATAGTCGCAAATTTGGAATAAAGTCTGTTCAGATAGGCATGGCTTGCAAGCGCGTGAAATTCAAATGTCCTGACCTTCGGATTCTCAGCGGCGATATGGTTTGCTAGAAAACGAAAGCCGTTAATGAACAATCGGCCGCTTCGATAGGCGTCGTTTATAATGACGGAATCTACGAAAGCAATTTCCCCTTCCCGAACAGGCTCATATTCCGTAGACAAATATCTATAATGCGCCCATCCAATCGTGTCGCCCTCTAGGCTTAGGATTAGCATTACTTTGGATTGCTGTAGAGACTGTAAAATATGATATAAGGTATCCGGAAGCGAAAACTTGCTGCTGAAATCGGTGCGATGCCTGATGAAATATAGGGCATACTGTGCTAAATCAGCATCATTCTTGCAAACGCAGTACTGCGCAAGCATCGATAAGCAACCTCCTTCTATTTTCGTTCCTTCAGCGTTTGCCTGACTCGATTATTGATTTCAGGATGTTTAGATAACACGTAATGAAGCCCTTTCCGCTGCAAGGTAAGGAACACGCAAGGCGTAATGGCTGTGATATCGGCTGTACGCGGCACATTGTTAAGCAAAGCAATTTCACCAAAATGGTCTCCGTCCTCTAATATGGCAAGTCGAAGCTTTCCATCAATCGCATTTGCGTCCTTGCGTGATACTTCAACCCGGCCGCGTGCAATTAAGTAAAATTTTTCACCCTGATCTCCGGCATGAATGACAGGTTGGCCTGCGCTAAATGTCTCCGTGTTGAACAGGCTTCTAATTTCTTTCAGTACTTCGTTATCAATACCTTGAAAGAAAGGAAGCTTTGCGAGCCTTTCCTCATCAATATCAGCTTCCTGCCCGCTATTTGAAATCAGCATACCATTCTGCTTTTCCCATAATTCTTTATAATAGCCTTCGCGTGCAAGCATTTCCTCGTGAGTCCCAATGTCGACCAGCTCACCTTTATCAAACACAAAAATGCAATCTGCACCTGTTATAGAAGATAAACGATGCGTAACGGTTATTACGGTTCGATTGCGTGACAAATCCCTAAATGTACGGTTAATAGATGCCTCAGCTATCGGGTCTAGCGCAGAGGTAGCTTCATCCAACAATAATAGTTGGGGATCTTTTAATATCGCGCGAGCAATGGCGAGCCGCTGCCGCTGTCCTCCAGACAAATTAGACCCATCATCCAGCACCAGCGTATCGTAACCATTTGGCAGCGTCATGATGAACACATGAATTTCAGCTTGTTTGGCAGCTTCTATGATTTCTTCCCTCGTTGCCGTTGGTTTGCTGATGCGAATATTGTCCATAATGGAACCTCGAAAGAGAAAGTTATCTTGAAATACAACCCCGAGCTGATCTCGGTAAGAGCTTCGACTTAGTTCCTGCATGGGAATACTATTGATTTCGAGTTGACCTGCACTCGGGTCATAGAAGCCCAGCACCAGCTGTACGAGCGTGCTCTTGCCAGAGCCGCTAGAGCCTACGAATGCAGCCGTTGTTCCAGCTTTAATATGTAAATTAATCTTTTTCAGTGCTTCCTGCTCCTCGTTATAGCGAAAGGAAACGTCTGAAAAGCGAATATCCGGCAAATGATTTAGGGGGCTCGTCATAAGTGCTTTACCCGTTGTTTCCTTAGGCGCTTGCAGCAGCTTGTTCATTCGCTCAATGCTGACGGAAGCATCCGTGAAGACTGGAATCGTTGCGGTTAAATTAAAAACGGAATTTCCCATTGAAGTATACATCGTGAAAAAGGCAACCAAAGCCCCGATCGTAATATGCCCGTGAAGTGCGAGATAAGAGCCAAGCCCAATAATGGATAAATTGATCAGGAGTAAGCTGATCAGCGGAATTCGCTCCAGCTGAGCGTTAATCACATTTTTTCGATAGTGAATGAGATACATCGTTTGCAGTCTGCCCACAAATTTATGTGTCATCGCCTGCTGGAGATTAAAACCTTTGACTACTTTTTGCGCTCTAATGTTTTCCTGTATGTCGCCTGTTAAATGATCGAGTTGCTCCTTATGAGCGACGTTAATGGCTTGCGCGCGAGCGCCCAGCAAGAAAGGACCGGCAAAAATAAGGGCTGCCCCAAACAATATGGCTAGTGCCATACTCCACTGCAAATAAAATAAAACCGCGGTGCTAATGACTACAACGGAAAAAGATTGTATTCCTACCGTCAGAATTGCATTCATTGCTCGCTCAATGGCAGGAAGATCGACTGTGAAATAGGAGAGCAGCTCACTTGAGCGCGTCTTCTGGAAGAAAGCGAGGTTCACTTGCTGCATATGCTCAAATAATTGCTTGCGCAAATCCTGCTGCACCCTTGCACTCAGCTTGGCAAGAGCATAATCGCTGAAAACGCCAGCACTGAGGCAGAAGATGCCGCTAACCGCCAGAATGATGATGATAAGAGAAAAGGCATGCAGGTCCTTAGGAAGGATGGCTTTGTCGATTAGAAATTGAAAGCTCAACGGTGCTAATGAAATGAAGATGAGATCTAAAAATAGCGTAACGAAAAAAAATATAGCCAGAGGCTTGTAGGCACGCATATAGCCTGCTAAGTGCTTAAGAACAATAAATACCATGACGGATTGTGCTCCTTCTGAGCTTAAAAATAAATTTCATGAGGGTATTTCATCACATCATCGTGCCATTGGGTGAACTTCATAACATACTCTTCAATAACGCCATGATCCGTATCCTGAACCGCCACTTTCCTGGCTGACTTCGCGCAAAGGCGCTGAAGATTCGGCTGTGAGGGTATCCAGAACCGGAGCTCTGTAACAGGCTGTTTCAACTGCGCTAAGTATTGAGCGAGAAACTGTGAAGCCTGGAGAAACAATCGGCTGCTTCGATAGCTTTCCTTAATAAAAACCGTCTGAATCTGAACGATATGCTCATTTTCATAGTTTTGATCACCGGTGCCGTGTATGTACCCTATTGCGCCTATGATTTCATCATCGGGATTGCGAAATAAAATAGATTCTTTCTCCATAAACAGCGGGCTTGAAAGGTAGCTGAGAGAGACAGGAAAGGAATAGGGCAGGTTTAGCTGGACGAAATGTTCCAGCAAAAAAGTGATGTAGGCCTCTTGATACTTGGCAGTAGAGCAAATGTTGAAATAATAGCTCATAGGCTTAATTACCTTCTTTCAAGATAATGACCAAATTATACCATGATCTGACAATGAACAGAAGATTGATTGTGTATTCGACAACATTTGCAGCGTCCCTATTCCGCATCCATACTCACATTTTTTCTATTTAAACGTACAATAACCTAATCGATTTGGAATGAAATGGAGGAAAATTAAGGTGATACTTGTTGCGGGTAGTCCTACGTTTTCGATTAATCCTTTGACGTTATCGGAGATTGAACGAAAAATACTGCAAGAGAAGCAGAAGAGCCAGGTTGTCTATCGCTATCCATCGGTTGATGCGCTCGAATTTGAGCTGAAAACGCGCTTGCATACGATTGAAGCAGCCAAAGCGCTTTATGCCAGTGGAGTGAGCTTTGCGACCTTCGCAGGGTCAAAATGCAATGAGCAATACTGGACGCGTACGGAAAACGGCGGCTTTCAGCTAAAGGGAGGCGTACTGCCTTCGGTTGGCATTAACGATATTTTTGAAAATGGGCATTTGTACGGCTTTGAATGCGCAGGTGCCATTATCATTATCTTTTATAAAGCAGTGCTTGATACGGTTGGCGATGCCGTGTTCAACGCTTATTTTAAAAACCTGTTCTTAAGAGACTGGCAATACGACCGTGATTTAAGCTTAATAACTACCTATGATAAAAATGAAGCCTACCCCGGCGACGCGCTCTACTTCAAGAACCCTCACCATGATCCGGATACACCGGAATGGCAAGGTGAGAATGTCATCATGCTGGATGATGATTTGTATTTCGGACATGGCATCGGTATTGAATCCGGCCAAGATATCATTAATGCGCTGAATCGCATGCGCTATGAGAATGCCTCTATATCTGCGTACTTGCAGGATATTGTGGTCCATCCAGATTATGAATATTTGCAAGGCTTAAACGTTAGGGACGTTTGGTGGGATGGGGGAAGCGGTTCCGAACAGCTCGGCATTGCGGCAAGAATAGGCACGGGTTCGGATATTTATTAAAATGATTCGTGTCATTGAAAATGGTGAAAAGACACCTGTAGGAGATGCGTTTGCTGCTCTCGAATACAGGTGTTTTCGCTTCGCGTGCATGGAGGAGTATAATGGAAACAGCTATGATAAATATGATCATTTGTAGGGAGCAAGCCAATGAGAATGCATGTGTTAATTGTAGATGATGATCCTTCCATTCGGGAGCTTTTACGTTTTGTTTTGGGCAAAGACGGCTATGTCGTTCTCGAAGCGGAAAATGGACAAGCAGCGTCCATTTTGCTTGAGAATGAACAGGTACATCTTGCTGTCGTCGATATTATGATGCCCGGTAAAAATGGGTACGAGCTGTGCCGCGAAATCAGAGAGCATTATGACATTCCCGTTATGATGCTGACTGCAAGAGCGGAGATGGAGGACAAGGAGCAAGGGTTTGACTCCGGGACGGACGATTATTTAGTTAAGCCGTTTGAGCCAAAGGAGCTTTTGTTTCGTATAAAAGCGCTGCTGCGCCGCTATCGCCTTGTATCCTCTGAGGTTATTAAGCTCGGGAACGTCTCCATTGATCGAAGAGGCTATGAAATTAAAATAGGCGATGAAGTGATTACCCTGCCGCTGCGGGAATTCGAGCTGTTGTCACAACTTGCAAGCCACCCGGGCCGCATTTATACACGGGAACAGCTTATTCAGCTCATCTGGAGCGCGGATTTTAAAGGAGACAGCCGCACGGTTGATGTTCATATTAAAAGGCTGCGCGAGCGCTTCGCGGATTGTCAGGACGATTTCACGATAACAACGATCAGGGGTCTCGGCTATAAGCTGGAGGTGCATGAGGGATGAAGTCGCTGTATGTTCGAATTGTGTTCACGTTTGTGATGGTTGCTATGATTAGCCTTATTCTAGGCTTGCTATTTACGGGGCTGTACTATCAAAATAATCAGCAATCCAGCAATGAGCAAAAAATGATCGCGATCGCTCAAAACATCAGCACCCAATATGAGCAAAATCCGCAAATGGATCTGGATAGCTATCTGACGCATATTGCAGCACTTGGCTTTCAAATTTATTTGGTTCATGACCATTTGCAAGGACAAGCCTATGGCTCGCCGTTCAAGCATGGAAAGCTGAACGAGCAGCAAATGCAATCGGTGCTGAACGGAGCGGTTTATCGGGGGCTGGAGGAGCAGAAGGGACGGCTGGAGCTGTTCTCTTATTTCAAAAATAGTGTTTTGAACACAGCAGGTATGAGAGTTCAGACACAGGATGGGTATGCAGCGCTGTTTATCCGCCCTGACTTGCAGCAGCAAATTGGCGAAATACGTATTATTGCAGCGATATTGATCGGTGCTACCTTCGTCATCAGCTTGCTGTTAATTGTGTTCTTATCGCGCCTCATTGTGAAACCGGTTAATGAGCTTACCAGAGCAACGAAAAAGATCGTTGCAGGTGATTTTGAAGCGGGGCTGCAGCTCTCGCGCAAGGATGAGATTGGCGAGCTGGCACGCAACTTCTCGGTGATGTCGGTGGCGATTAAGCAGCTGGATCAGATGCGGCAAGAATTTGTGGCGAATGTCTCGCATGAATTTCAGACGCCGCTTACATCTATGCAGGGATTAGCTCGGGCTGTGCTCGATAAGGAAACGACGCCGGAGCAGACGGATAGCTATATGGCCATTATAGAAAAAGAAAGCAAGCGTCTATCCCGCATGAGCAAGCAGCTTCTAACACTTGCTGCGCTCGACAAGGATAATAAGCCGCTCCATAAGACAAGCTTTCGTTTAGACGAACAACTGCGACAGCTGTTAATTACACTCGAGTGGCAATGGTCGGAGAAAAATTTGCATTTGGAGCTTGAACTGCCGGATACGACGATCCATGCTGATCAAGAATTGCTCTATGAGGTGTGGTTAAACCTGATTGCCAATAGCATTAAGTTTTCGGATGCAGGCAAGCCGATCAGCATTAAAATAGTGGAGAACGACGTCGTTACTGTTGTCATCGAAGATCAGGGAACAGGCATATCAGAGGATGATCTCCCATTCATTTTTGACCGTTTCTATAAGGCGGACAAAGCTCGCAATGATGCTACTTCAGGCAGCGGGCTTGGGCTCTCTATCGTGCAGAAATTGGTGGCTTTGCATCAAGGCAGTATCGATATTCAAAGCAAGCGGGCAGTTGGAACAACGGTTACCGTTACCCTTCCGCGAGCATAAGTTTTTATGTAATTATCGTTGTCAATATAGAAAATGCCTCATTCCTTTAAATATAAGGGGAATGAGGTATTTTTATTTTGTAAATATGTATCTTTTATGTGAGGTTATTCGGTTGCAAATCTTGTAACATGAATAAAAAAAGGTTTTTAATTGTTTAATCTTATGTTAGTTTTATGTCATTTACATGCTTTGTGAAGCTCATTTTCATGCCGAGGAGTGGTTTGTATGACAGAGTTGTTAAATATGGATATTCCGAAAGAAAAGCTCATATTGGCTAAGCATTATCCCATTCAAGTATTGGAAACGATAGGCGTCAATGCGACCTATCAGAAGCTTCATTGGCATGATGTGCTTGAGATCAATTTAATTAAATCAGGAACCGGCTATTACATCATTAACGGGCAAACGTTTGAGTTTCAAGAGGGTGATATTTTGCTTATTAACTCGAATGATTTGCACTGTGCTTACGAAACCAAGGATTTGGTCATGCAAGTGATCTGCTTTGATGCTTCTTGGCTGCTAAATATTGTCCGTTATGATTCAGAAATTTTGCATCCCTATAAGGAAATGGGGGTCCATTTCACTAATTTGCTGGACCGCAATGAGCCTCATATGAACGAGCTTAGAAGCCTGCTTCTTGAAATTCAGGATGAACATGATCAGGAGCAAACCTCTTACGGTTCTTTGGTTTATTCAAATTTAATCCGCTTTCATGCATGCGTAAATCGTTACTTCCGCAGAGAGGGGTTAAATCGGGGAAAGGACAGCATCGGCGCAAGGCAGCTGGACAAAATGCGCAAGGTCATTTACGACATGCAAAAAAACTTTGCATATCCATGGACGCTTGAGGAACTCGCAGGACTTGTTTACTTAAGCCCCTCCCGTTTTAGCGATATTTTCCGGCGTACAGTAGGGACGCCTCCGCTGCTTTATTTGATTCATATTCGCTTAGAGCATGCCGTCATGCTGCTCGAAACCAGCGATATGAAAATTACAGAAATCGCACTGGAATGCGGTTTTCGCAGCTTATCTAATTTCAACCGATTATTTAAGAAGCACATTGGCTCCTGCCCGAAAATCGCAAGAGGCTAAATCATATGGAAACAGTAAGATAGTGTTAGTTATCAATCGTTTAAGAGGAGAATCAACACAGCGGAAAAGATAAAATAAACACATGACGAATGGATAACGCATTTATGTTACTTTAACTAACATTAGAAAAAAAGGGGGGGAGCATGCTGCAAACAGATCTACAAACCAAACAGCATGTGTACAAGCAGCCCGGGCAGACGAAACGCTTTATCAAACAATGGGATATTCAGCTCATGGTTATACCAGCGTTGCTCTTCATTTTTGTCTTTAACTACATTCCCATGTATGGGGTGCTGATGTCTTTTCAGGATTACAGCATTTTCAAAGGGTTCATGCACAGTCCGTGGGTAGGGTTTAAACATTTTGAAATGTTTTTTAATGCTCCTGAGTTTTGGGTGGTTATGCGAAATACACTCGTCATCAGTTTGCTGAAGCTGGGCATTGGATTTCCAGCGCCAATCGTGCTGGCACTGATGCTGAATGAGATTAATAACCGTACGTTTAAACGAATTATTCAGACGGTTAGCTATTTGCCTCATTTCTTGTCATGGGTTATCGTATCGGGCTTCGTTATATCGATGTTATCCACCGATAACGGAAGCTTAAATATGCTGCTGGAATCCGTGAATCTCATTAAAGAGCCAATCAATTTTTTATCCTTGCCGGAGTATTTCTGGGCGATCCTTGTCACAACCGGTGTTTGGAAGGAAATTGGCTTTGCTTCTATCGTTTATTTAGCTGCTATTGCAGGCATTAACCCGCATTTGTATGAGGCGGCTTCAATTGATGGAGCCAGCAGAGTGAGACAAATTGTTACGATTACGATTCCATCGATTATGCCCGTTGTTGTTGTGTTCTCGATATTAGCAATTGGCAACCTGTTGAATGCCGGATTTGAAGATATTTTGCTGCTAGCTGGAAACCCTGTGCTGCGCGACGTAAGTGATGTTATCGACACTTATGTGTATAGGCTGGGTATTCAAAATTCCCGTTTCTCTTATGCAACGGCTGCCGGTCTATTCAAAGCAATTATTAGCGTCGGCTTATTAGCAGGAGCAAACTATTTGGCTCGCCGGTCAGGCAACAGCTTGTGGTAAAGAGAGAAAGGGCGGCGAAACGATGAAATTATCCTTTGGCGACAAAACATTTATGGCAGTCAACTATTTTCTATTGTTTGTGTTAGGCTTCACAGCCTTCTATCCATTCTGGAATGCTGCAGTGATTTCCTTTAATGCGGGAACCGATACGATGCTCGGTGGAATTACATTTTGGCCGCGCGTCTTCTCGTTAGACAATTATGAGGTCGTTTTCAAGGACAAACGACTTATAGATGGATTTATTATTTCTATTCTTCGTACGGTCATAGGTACGCTCCTATCCATTGCAGCAACAGCGATTTTTGCTTACGGAATGAGTAAGCGAAATTTAGTTGGACGAAAGTATTACATGATCTTTTGCGTGTTGACCATGTACTTTAGCGGCGGATTAATTCCGAGCTACCTGCTCATTCGTGAGCTTCATTTGATGAATTCGTTCTGGGTTATGATCATACCGGGAATTATCAGCGTATGGAACATGATCATATTCCGGACCTTCTTTCTTGGCATTCCGAATGGACTTGAGGAATCAGCACAAATTGACGGCTCCAGCAACTGGGGTATTCTATTTCGCATTGTTCTTCCTCTATCGGGACCTGTCATTGCAACGCTTTCGTTGTTCACGGCGGTGTATCACTGGAATGATTGGTTTTCACCGAGTCTTTATATTTCAGATATTAACCTATTGCCGATTCAAACGAAGCTGCAGCAAATATTGAACTCCAATATTATGCTGGAGCAAATGTCCCAAATGGATTCAGCGGCACAAGGCCGAATGAGTGCAATGAAAGCGGTAACTTCAAAGTCGTTATCCATGGCAACCATGATGGTGGCGACCGTTCCGATTTTATGCGTGTATCCTTTTGTACAAAAGTATTTCGTGAAGGGTGTTCTCGTTGGTTCTTTGAAGGAATAACCAAGGGTTTAAAGCGTCAGCTTTAACCATAGATAGACAAGCAGAAGGGAGTTTAAGCGATGGCTAAATTCAGTAAAGCTTTTCATGCAGCATTGTCAATCACACTTGTCGTTGTACTTGCACTAACAGGATGTTCAAGCAATAATGGGGCGAATTCCGGGGTAAAGGAAGGAACCGACAACAAGCCGGATTCTAGCAAAGCTGCGTTTGTGCTTGGGGATCAACCGCTCGAGTTTTCTTTTTACGGCCATTATGATTGGTATACGATGCCTCCTTGGGGCGACGATTTATCGACGAAATGGATTAAGGAGAATAAGAAAGTAAATGTGGTGCCAATCAGCTCAGGAGGCAATGCGAAACAAAAGTTCAACACGATGATTGTAGCGGGAGAGCTGCCTGATGTGATCTGGATGGAGCGCAACGCAGACGTAGAGAAGCTGCGCTCAGAAGGAATGCTCGTTGCTTTTGACGATTACTTAGATAAATATCCGAATTTGAAGAAATGGGCTGGTGAGGCTACGCTGGATATGCTTCGCTCATCCGACGGCAAGCTGTATCAGTTTCCGAACTGGTATACGACGCAGCCTAATGGCAATGCAGGTTATTTGGTAAACAAGAAGATCCATGATGAGCTTGGCAAGCCGAGCTTGGAAACAACGGACGATCTTTATGCTTACTTGAAGCTGGTGAAAGAGAAATATCCGGATGTAGTCCCTCTGGAAGTAGGACAAAGCGCTTCGGGTATCGATATTATGGCATCCGCTTTTGCTGAAAATCGTCCTTATACGTACAATGCAATGATGGCTGTACCGTCAGGCGATAAGCTGGTATCGATCTTTACAGATCCTGTCTACCGGGAATCGATTCAATACGCAAGCAGATTATACCGTGAAAGACTGATTTCGCAAGATAGCTTTACGCAAAAGGCTGAGCAGGTGGAGCAGAAGATTGTAACGGGAAAAATAGCAGTTTACGCGGCTTCCAGCCCGACGGAGTATGGTGCAAAGGGGAATGCGCTATTGGCGGCCAAGGACCCAAGTGCGGGGTATTTCATCACATGGCCGGTTCATAAAGCGGGACTTGATAAAAACAAAATATTCCCTGGCGATTACAAGCAGCTAGGCTGGAACGTCAGTGTCATTACGAAAGCGGCTAAAAACCCAGAAGCGATCTTCGCATTTTTGGATTGGTTCACGGGTCCAGAAGGACAGCGCCTTAGTATGTGGGGACCAGAGGGGATTTATTGGGACGGAGTGGATGCTGATGAAGCGCCATTGTTCACCGATAAGTTTGTAAATGACGTGGAAGAGCGCGAGGCATTAATGGCTTCAATCGTTAACTTTCAATGGGTAGGAAATACGGTATATGTAGACAACTCGAAGATGAAGTTTGAATCCACACTGCCTGTGGAGAAACGGAGCTGGGAAACATACTGGCAATCGGAAATTACGTGGAAAACGCAGCTCGATACGACAGAGTTCGTTAACTTGGACCCTGCTGGAGATACAGATGAGGGCATCGTTGGTTCAAGCGTATTCTCCATCTATGAGAAGTCGAGAGCGAAAGCGATTATGAATGCATCCTCCGATGCAGAAGTTAATCAAATTTTGGATAAGGCTGAAGCCGATGCACAGCAAGCTGGTTATGAGAAGCTTTTGAAATACAAGACAGAGAAGTGGCAAGAAAACGTAAGCAAATTAAAAAAATAGTGTTTTTAATTACAGGCTAGCTGGCTTCAACTGCAGCAGTGGGATTGGAGGCTATATTCTCTATTGTTCATGCTTAAGCGATTAGTTTGCATGCATGGCGAGAAGAGAATAGCCTCCAAAACCAAGTATTCGCATGGGAGAGAATATAATTGACATATTATTTGGGTGTGGATGGTGGAGGCAGTAAAACGATCGCTGTTGTATGTGACGAAATGGGGAGGGTTGTGGGCGCTAGTGAGAGCGGCTGCGGCAATCATCAATTAGGAGTAGAACTTGCTAGAAGCAATATTCAGGCTGCTGTTATCCATGCCATGATGCATGCAAAAGTAACACAGGAGCAGATTGCGTATGCAGTATTTGGTTTGGCGGGAGCAGATCGCGAAGCTGACTTTGAAATATTAAGGCCGATGATCGCGAAGCTTGGGTTTGAAAACTACGAGATCGTTTGCGATACGGTAATCGGTCTGAGAGCCGGTACGAAGCAGCCGGATGGGGTTGTTGTCATATGCGGCAGCGGGACAAACAGCTTTGGCGTTAATCGCCATGGCGAGAGCTTGCAATGCGGCGGATTCGGTTATGCTTTCGGTGATTTTGGCGGAGGAAGCTTGCTGGCAGTGGAAGTTTTTCGTTCAGTTATACGCTCATGGGAGGGCAGAGGGCAAGCTACCTTGCTTACGGATCTGACCCTTGAACAACTAGGCTACGACACCGTTGAAAATATGTTCCACGACTACTTGAATCAGGGCAGGATGATTCCTCACCAGCTTGCGAAGCTGCTGTTTGAAGCGGCGGAGCAAAAGGATGAGGTAGCTTGCAGCATTCTGCAGAGGCAGGGTGAGGAGCTTGGCATGACGGCGAGTGCTGTCATTTCGAAGCTGAGTATGAATCATGATGTATTTGATCTCGTTATGGTTGGCAGTGTGCTGACCCGCGGCGACAGCCGCTACGTTGCGCCTTATTTGGAGGAGCATGTGAAACGGGCAGCTCCAAATTGCAGCTTGACCGTGTTGACGATGGAGCCTGTGGCAGGCGCGATTTTACTAGCTATGGATAAAACGACTTCTTCTATTGAAGAGTCTGTATATGCTTGTTTACAACAATGTTTATCAGTGAAGGAGGCGCAAGCAGAATGGGTGATCGATTAAAGGTAGTCGTTATTGGCGGAGGATCTTCTTATACGCCAGAGTTGATTGAAGGTTTTATATTAAATTATGCGACCTTTCCTGTGACGGAAATTGTGCTGGTAGACATACCGGAGGGACGGAATAAGCTGGCTATTGTCGGTCAGCTTGCCAAACGCATGATTGAGAAATCAGGCTTGCCTATTAAGCTGGATTTGACGCTGGATCGACGCTCAGTGCTGGCGGATGCTGACTTTGTAACGACGCAAATGCGTGTCGGCCGATTGGAAGCGCGCGGCTGGGATGAGTCTATTCCACTCAAATACAATATGATTGGGCAGGAGACGACGGGTGCAGGCGGGATGATGAAGGCTCTGCGCACCATTCCTGTTCTTCTTGAAATCTGCAAGGATATGGAGGAGCTTTGCCCAGAGGCATGGCTGCTTAATTTCACCAACCCGGCCGGCATGGTTACAGAGGCTATCCATAAGCATTCACGCATCAAATCAATTGGGCTATGCAACTCTCCAATAGCTGCATATAAATGGCTGTCATCGTTGTACCAAGTACCGGTAGAGCAAATCCAATGCGAATTCGCTGGGCTTAATCACCTGCACTGGATTAGCTCCATTACAGTTAATGGTGAATCCAAGCTGGATGAGCTCTTGAATAACCAAGACGGGTACTCCGCCAAAAACGTACCTCAATACGCTTGGAATGGCAGTTTGCTTCGTTCATTGCGAGCAATCCCATCCTATTATTTAAAATATTTTTATTTGCAGCGCGAAATCTTGGCTGAGCAGCAAGCAGCGGCTGCCAAAGGTGAAACGCGGGCGGAGACGGTTCAGCGGCTTGAGGATGAGCTGTTCGAAATTTACCAGGACCCAAATTTGTCGGAGAAACCAAAGCAGCTTGAACAGCGCGGCGGTGCTTATTATTCGGAGGCGGCTGTAAAGCTGATGAACTCGCTGTATAACGACAGCGGTGATATTCAAACGTTAAACGTGCCAAATCAAGGGGTGCTGGACTTTCTGCCGGATGACGCTTGTATTGAAGTAAACTGTGTCGTTACGAAGGAAGGGCCAATTCCGCAGCCTGTAGCTATTGTGCCAGCGGCAGCGAAAGGACTCATTCATGCTGTGAAAGTGTATGAGCAGTTGGCTATTGAGGCAGCTGTATCCGGCAATAGGGATACAGCATTGCTGGCACTGGCGCATCACCCACTCGTTGATTCAACGAATGACGCGCAGCGTATGCTGGATGAGATGCTGGAGCAGAACAAAGCGTATTTGCCACAGTTTTTTGCAGAGTAAGCAGAATATGAATGAACGAAGACGTCTTCGCCGAATAGGGTGAGAGACGTCTTTTTTTGCGCTTAGTAAGCTCAGTCGCAATCGCCCGCAATAACTGTTACATTAGAATTAAAATATGAGTTAGGCATAGGTTCCGTATAATTTCAGCTTGTTTATAAGCCTATATAATGGAGGGTTGCGTATATGTCATCTTTTAAAGCGCTTGTGATTAACAAAGTAGAAAATGAGATTATCGCAAATACACAGCAGTTGGACTTAAACGATTTGCCGCAGGGTGAATTGCTTATTAAGGTTGCGTATTCCAGTGTGAATTACAAAGATGCGTTAGCTTGTTTGCCTAATGGCGGTATTGTGAAAAGTTATCCTTTTGTACCGGGTATTGATTTGGCGGGTACGGTTGTATCGAGTGAAGATGAGAGATTCCAAAAGGGCGACGAAATTGTGGTCACGGGATTTGGGCTCGGCGTCAATCATTTTGGCGGTTTTAGCGAATATGCCCGTGTGCCTGCGGAATGGACAATCAAGCTGCCGCAAGGTTTGTCGATGAAGGAAGCCATGATACTGGGGACGGCAGGTTTTACGGCGGCTTTGTCCGTATATGAGCTTGTGCAAAATGGCATTCGGCCAGAGGATGGTCCTATTCTTGTTACTGGTGCAACTGGAGGAGTAGGCAGTATTGCTGCTGCAATTGCGGCGAAGCTTGGATATGAGGTGGCGGCGAGTACGGGGAAACTGGATAAGCAGCAGTATTTGCTTGATTTAGGCGTAAAACGAATTCTGCCTAGAGAAGAGCTTCTATCTGGTTCCAAGCAGCCTCTGGACAAGCAGATATGGGCAGGAGCTATTGATTGTGTGGGCGGGGAGACATTAACCGCGGTGCTGTCTCAATTAAAATATGGCGGCGCCGTAGCGGCGAGCGGTTTGACAGGCGGAGCGGGCCTTTCGATGACCGTATACCCATTCATCATAAGAGGAGTGCGGCTGATCGGTATTGATTCCGTCATGGCAGGGATGGAGATTCGCTGCAAAATATGGGCGCTGTTGGCTGATGCCTATAAGCCAAGTATGCTGGGCGAACTATTCTCGGAAATTAGTCTGGACCAGGTGAGCGACCAGGTAGCTACCCTCTTGAATGGGCAAGCCAAAGGCAGAGCCATTGTAAAGCTATAACGATACAAAAGAGCAATTGCCCTCATGCGGGCAATTGCTCTTTTTGTTAAAGCTAACCTCGTTTTAATCTCCGTGCGCGGAATTGCTTGTATTGAAAATAGATCGTGCAGCCGATGCAAAAGCCGAGAATGGCGGCTAGCGCAGCAGCTCCCATCATTCCAGCAAATATATAACCAGCTGCAGACCAGCCGAGCATAAAGCCAAGCAGCGAGAAGGTGAGGAAACCTACACCTAGGGAGTTGTTGAAGCGCTGCAGCTCAGCTGCTTCTGTTTGTGCGGAAGAAATTCGACCGTTTAGGAAAGGGCGAGCCACAATAATGAATAAATTAGCTTTGGGACCGAAAATAAGTCCAATTATTTGAATAATCCAAAGTGCTGCAATAAGCCAAGGCAACTGCAGGCCTATCGCAAGAAGAAGTACGGCAACGATACCGACTTGATTACTTCGAACAAATGGAATGGGAATCTCCTTCATTATAAAAACCAACTTTCCGTATTGGATTTATATAATTTAATAGTAGATAATTTAAGCTCTTTTGGCAATAACCAAATGATTAATCGATCAAAAATATTATTAAATGACAACTTTCGATAACTACCAATTTTTTTCAATATTCATATATAATAGATTAATAATACTAAAGAACTAATTTCTTTGATAAGAGGTAGATAGATTAGTGAAGCTCACAGGTATCGATATGTTTAAAGGGCTCTCTAATGTAGAGCTTGCGAAGCTGCTGGGGATGCTTGATAAACAACAGATTCCTGCGGGAACGAGGTTGTTCCATCAAGGCGAGCATGGCGATCAAATGTTCATCATAGAAGGCGGCACGATTGAGCTATTCTCAAAAACGGATGACAGTGTTCGGCGTTCGCTTGCCGTGCTTGGGCCAGGTGAGGTTTTTGGTGAAATGGCTCTGCTTACTGGGGAAGCGCGGTCTGCTGAGGCCGTAGCTGCGGAGGATGCTGTACTGCATATCATTGACAGCAGGATGTTTGACCGCCTTGTTGCTGAGAATGCAATTTTCTCATCCTATTTCATCAAGCTGCTTTCGCAACGATTGATTGCAACGAATGCGAAGCTTCAAGCATCTAAGAAAACGGAATCCGAGCGAATTGCGTATGAGCTTGGACAATTGCGCGAGCTATCGGCTCGTTTTCTGCAGTGGTGCGCACATGTTCCTCTTATTAGCAGAGGGCTTGTGGAGCATACCTATGGCATGACGATGCAAAGGGAGCTCTCAGACAATCTCTTCCTTCGGGAGTGCTTTCAAGATGATCCATTAACATCGGAATGGTTGACTCTTGCAAGCGGTATTAAGCCAGTTCTTAATGATATAAGCAAGGAACGGTATGGGTACGAGGAAATGGCTGGTTGGCTGGATAAAGCGACCTCGTGGTATGTTTCTCAAGGTAACTGGGTCGCATTCATCATGATCCAAGCGGATAAAGGGAACTGGCCAGCAACGCTAGACACGTATGCTCGCATAGAAGGAGAGGTTACGGATCATCAGCGCGCTGAGCTTTTTCGTACCATTAGCCGCTGCCCTAGAGATATACTCGCAGGGAATTACACAGTGCTGCAAACCTATCTTCCTTACTGTGAGAAAAATGCGCCGGAAATTGGGCTTGCTGTTATAGAAGCCTCTTTAAATCAGCCTAACAAATTTCAATCGCATGAGCTATTGTTTTTGTACGAGTGCGGAACGGAGCTTAGCAGACGTGTGGGCAGAAACAATCAAGCGCTGGATTATTTGAAGCTGGCGGATGCATTAGCTAGCACTTTATCCTTCAATAAAGTTGAATTGCCGGATGCTGATCGGGCGTATGGATTAGCCAAACAAAAGCTGGCTCGAAAACGCAGCGAGGTGCTCGTGAAAGGCGCCGGACGTTTGTTGAAGGGGAATCGTGTTGCTGAAGCAGGGGCTGTCATGGCGGCGCTGCTCTGCATCATACTTTCTTTCCTGTTAGATCCTATTGGCGGTTTAACTGAGGCGGGCATGCGGTTTATCGGAATTGCGCTAGCCGCAGTCATTATGTGGATTGTTCCGATTATGCCGGATTACATTGTGGCGCTTGGCATGATTATGCTGTGGGTGCTGGGGGGCGTTGCCTCTCCGGAAACGGCACTGTCGGGATTTGCGTCAAGCTCGTGGCTCTTCATGATTTCTATTATGGCGATAAGTGCGGTAATAACAAAATCAGGCATTTCTTACCGCTTTGCGCTCCATGCTTTAAAAAGATTTCCTGCCCATTACCGCGGACAGCTTTGGGGCATTATTGCAGGCGGGGTCCTACTTAATCCGCTGCTTCCTTCATCCTCTGCCAAGGTATCGCTTGGCGTTCCGATGGCACAGACGCTCGCCGAATCGCTCGGCTTTGAAGAGAGGAGCAAGGGAGCCGCTGGCCTTGGGCTGATTGCTATGATTTTCTTTGGCTTTACCGCGCCTTTTGTTATGACAGGCTCATACACCAATATTATGGCTTATGGCCTTGCTTCTACAGAGCAATCGGTATCGTGGCTGCAATGGTTATTGTATGCGCTGCCGGGGTTTGTTATTTTTGCCACTGTGTTGATTATTGTATTGCTCTTTATGTTCCGTAAGATCGAGCCTGCCAAAGTTGTCACAAGCGAAGTGCTTAATGAACAGTTGAAGCTGCTTGGACCGCTTACAAAGGATGAGCGAGTATCGGTCTGGACGATTATATGCTGCATTGGGCTTATGGTGCTTCAACCGCTTCACGGGATTGAGAGTACATGGATTATGTTGATGGGTTTTGCGGTTTTAGTTATTAGCGGCGTGCTTGATAAACAGACAATTTCTACCGGAATAGATTGGACTTTTTTATTGTTTCTCGGGGCTGCATTTAGCTTTGCGGGCGTCGCCGAGCAGCTAGGGATTGCTGAGCTGTTATCCTCCTTTCTTGGAGAGCATATGTCTGTTTTTGTCAGCACGCCTGCCTTATTCCTTGTTGCAGTCATTCTCGTTTCCTTTATCGTTACGCTAGTCATTCGAGATGATCCAGCTGTTATTTTACTTATCACCGCTATTGTTCCTTTAGGAGAAACAGTAGGTATTCATCCTTGGGTGCTCGTATTTGTCATATTGCTTGCAACAGATCCGTTTTTCTTTGCTTATCAGTCCCCTACCTATTTAACTGCCTATTACAGCTCGGAGGGGAAAGCGTTTACCCATCGTCAAGCCGGGAAGCTTGCACTCGGTTATGCGTTTGCGGTTCTGCTTATAGCTGTGCTCTGTGTTCCATATTGGAAGTGGCTTCATCTCATTTAACGAAAAAGAAGGGAAAGGAGGATATTATGAAAATAAAGCTTATACATATTATGGGCCTGCTTGCTGTACTGGTTATTTTCTTCCTGTATAGAGGAACATTTGATCGAATGGACTATTTTTTCCAAGATCGTTTTATGCAAAAGGAAAGCCCTGTCGAAACTCAAATTGCGATTATCGCTATTGATGATGAAAGTGTGAGTGAATTTGGGAGCTGGCCTTGGAATCGAAATGTTCATGCTCAATTGGTTGATATGCTCTCCGAAGGAAAACCCGCAGTTATTGCGTTTGACGTCACTTTTCCTGCACCGTCGGCAGATGATTCATCATCGGATGAAGCGCTAATCAGCGCAGTGGAAAATGCGGGCAATGTCGTTTTTCCCGTATATGGAACATTTGAAGCTTCAGCCAAGCAGGGCGCAATTGAAGCACTTGAAATATCCGAGCCGTTTCCGGCACTTAAGGAGGCGGCAGCGGCGGTTGGACATATCAACACGATACCGGACCGCGACCACGTTGTACGCAACTCTTTATATCGTTTTATGTATGAAGGCGAGCAGGTCGAAAGCTTTTCTTGGACAATTTATAAAATGTACATGGAGCGCCTCGGCAAAAGTGTAAGTGCGGATATGCTTCCACTTGATGCATTTGGACAGTTTCATATTCCCTATACGGAGCGGCCGGGGCAATATGAAGCGATTCCTTACGCTGCTGTACTGAACGGGGATGTGCCTGCGGATTATTTTCAGGATCGCATTGTGCTTATTGGACCGTATGCCACGGGCTTTAAGGATGAGTACCTGACGCCATTGCAGGTGAAAAAAATGATGTACGGGGTGGAAATACACGCGAACATTATACAGGCTCTGCTCGAAAATGATCTTAAGCATGAGCTTAATTGGAAATGGAATGCGCTGATTTTGCTCCTTGCGGCTTCGCTTGCCTACTTCTTATTCCGGAAGTGGAATATGCTTATCTCGTTTTTGGCGGTTGCGGTTATTCTTGTCGCGTTTGTAGTAGGAAGCAGCTACTTGTACGGTCAGGGAATCATCATATCAATCGGCTATGTGGTGCCGCTGCTGATTATTAGTTGCATCATTGTTGTTGGGTTCCATTACGTAGAGGAATTGCTGGAGCGGCGCAGAGTGACGGATATATTCGGCAGATACGTGGCGCCTGAGGTCGTTAACCAGATTTTGAAAAATGGTGAAGAGGGCCTAAAACTGGGCGGAACGCGCCGTGAGTTAACTGTGCTTTTTGTCGATATTCGCGGCTTTACGCCTCTCTCAGAGAAGGCGGAGCCGGAGGAAATCGTTGAAATACTAAATGAATACTTGGATCTTGCCGCCAACTGCATCTTTAAATTCGAAGGTACGCTGGATAAGTTTATCGGTGATGCAGCCATGGCGATTTTCAATGCGCCGCTGCTTCTTGAAGACCATCCAATGCGAGCGGTGGAAGCGGCGTGGGCAATGAAAGAGGGCTCAGCTGCATTGGAGCGCAAGTTAATTGAACGATTTGGCTTTGGTGTGAAGTTTGGTCTTGGCATTCATACGGGGCCAGCCGTCTTCGGCAACATAGGTTCGAAGAGCAGGATGGACTACACCGCTATTGGAGACACGGTTAATACGACAGCTAGGCTGGAGAGCAATGCAAAGCCAGGACAAATAATTATGAGCGATGCGGTCTATCAGGTGGTTAAAGATCGTGTTATTGCGAACGCTCTGGGCGAGATCAAGGTAAAAGGAAAAGAACAGGGCATCTCAATCTATGAATTGGAGGGACTAAAATGAAGACGTTAAAGCTAGTTTTTGTGACTTTGCTAGTCATGGCCATTATTATGCCGACATCTGTTTTTGCGAAGGATACGGAAAAGGCGGGGAAAATAACGACCATTTCAGGCAAAGCGGAAGTGAAAAAGAGCGGCGGGTCCAAGAAATTTAATGCTTTTAAAGGAATGGCTATAACAAAAGGCGATACGATACTAACCGGCAGTGATGGGAAAATAACGATGGACCTGGACAGCGATAAAGAAGTCACGATTGGCACGGATACCACGCTTGTTGTGAGTGAACTGGTCAAAAGTGCAAAGGCACTGGGCGGCAAAACGAGTCTAAGCCTGCTGAAGGGAAAGGTTCTTGTCACGATTAAGAAGAAGCTTGACGGCGATTCTAGGTTTGAGATTGAGACGCCAACTGCCATTATGGGCGTTATGGGGACGCAGTTTACCGTTACGTATGAGAATAACGAGAGCTACTTGGGTGTATTTGAAGGCGCAGTAAAAACGAAGCATGGGCTAGGGCTAACGGACGAGACGACGGTTAATCCGAATGAACAGCTGCCACTGAATAAAGATGGGGCAGGAGTAAAGGAAAAGCTGAATTATCTCGATCTTCCGTTGGTCGGCCTGGAGCATTATCTTCTGCTGCTTCAAAAGGACGCCAAAGCGGATAAGGCAATAATTGAGCAAGTTAAAGCACTAATTGAAAAGAAAAAACAAGAGGAAGCGGCGGCAGCTGCAGGCGGTAGTGGAGGTTCACAAACCAACTCTACTATTGTATATGAGGACAATGCGGGAACAGGCGGCAGCAGCGGTGGAGGCGGCAACCCAGTCGTGACGCCAACGCCAACGGCGTCACCGACTCCAACACCAACGGCGTCACCGACGCCAACACCAACGGCGTCACCGACGCCAACACCAACGGCGTCACCGACGCCAACGCCAACAGCGTCACCGACGCCAACACCAACGGCGTCACCGACGCCAACACCAACGGCGTCACCGACGCCAACACCAACGGCGTCACCGACGCCAACACCAACGGCGTCACCGACGCCAACACCAACGCCAGAACCTGTGCCGCCAACGCTAGATTTAACGATGTTTTATAATCATTTAGAATCGTATATGAAAAATGACAAAACGTTTATTTTGCCATTTACGACAACACTTGCTCTTAATGATTCTAGTACAAATATCGTCAAATTTGAGGTGCGTCAGGATGACGCTGGTGAATTTGAAAGTCTAGATATCGTTGAGACGGTTGATATACATCCATCTGAACCTAATCAGCTGGTGGTTAAATTAAAAGAAGCTGTGCAATACGGCTCTATCATTCGTATAACGGTCTATGAAAATAAATTAAAAAATTCGGAAACCAATGATGTGCAGACGAATGAACAAGTTACAGCAAGAGGAGAAATGGAACAAGGGTTTCAATTTATAAATAACAGTGAATACCCGCCAATTGAATTTATTTTAGGGAAAACCGATTACTACACAAATATATCCTTTAGAACTTTTGGTTATGGAATGCCTGAATGGCCTTCTGAGGGGAACTCCCCGTACATCAGAATAACTAGAGTTTGCCCAGTGGAAGAAACGGAGGAGTGTTACCCGTTTTTTGAATATAACCTTAGCGGTGCCTTACTATTTAGCATGACTGGTCCTGATACGGCGAATGTTATGTTAAAAGGAAATTATTTTGCCGAAGGCAATTTACGGCCTGGAGCATATCGCTTAAGTATTTCTTTGAAAAATGGCAGTAATGGTCAGGTTGAAAACTTTCTAGAGCTTGATATTACGGTACGGGTAGCTAATCCTCCGAAGGCTTTATCCAATGTGGCATTTATGGAGGATGAGTATACGTTAGTGCTTCCATTTACTACGAGCCTTGCTTTTGGGAATTATTCTCCAAAAGATGGTTTGGTAATTTATAAATGCGACGCGGTAGAGCTTCCAGAGGGCAGAACATGTAGAAATGCGGAGCTGCCCCTCCACATAGCGGATATTGAGAGTGTTGCTGTTGACCAAGATAATCAAACGCAGCTCATTGTAAAGCTTAAAGATCCCATTGCATACAACTCAAATATTGATGTGTATGTAATACCGAATGCTTTGAAGAACCTAGTTAATGGTGATTTTCAAGAAAACGAGCAGCATTTCTCTTTAGATAGCAAAGTAACTGCCTTTCCTAGATACGTAGATTTTGAGAACAGGCCCGTTATAGTGAAGGATAAGGAGCTTTTCATCTACACACATGGTTATGAACTGGGAGAGATAATGATTAATGGAAATTTGTGTGCGGAAGAGCCATTTTGCTTTGGGTTTGAAAATACGCCGCTAGAGAGCGATGCATATGAGCTCGAGAATGATGGTGTATATATAAAACTCATACTTAAAGGGTCTTATTTCAGTATGGAACTAGCAAGAGGCGAGGGAAATATCACAATACCCATTATGAAAAAAGAGGAACAAATTGACGAGATAATTATTCCCTTCCATATTATAAGGCCAATAACTATAGATTAAATATCGAAAGGAGCAATGCTATGAAAAGCAATATTAAATGGCTAGCAGCAAGCACAGCGCTTGCGACGATGCTAGTTTCGTTTCATGCAACAGCATTCGCGGCGAATGAGCAGCCAGTAGAAATAAGAGAGACGGAGAACGTCGCTAAAGTTTCCAATGTCATCGAGAAAGCAAGCCAACCTTGGGGGCTGGCTTCTGCCCCTGATGGGAGCATCATTGTTGTAGGCTCGGGCAGCAATCAGATTAGCAAATGGCAAAATGGGAAGCTTACTCCTGTTACGACAAAGACGGAAGCGGGCTATTTCGATGGGACGATTGCCAATTCAACGTTCAATCAACCGTCTTCTACTGTAGTGAACAGCAAGGGTGTCATTTATGTAAGTGACACCGACAATCACGTTGTGCGCAGAATTGTAAACGATCGAGTATACACGGCTGCGGGCAATGGCAAGCCAGGAAATAAAGACGGCAAATTTGGCGATGCGCAGTTTAACTCCCCAACGGGACTAGCAATAGACAGCAAAGACAATGTTTATGTAGCAGACTCCCTAAACCATGTCATTCGTGTCATTACTCCCGAAGGCGTAACATCTACCTTTGCTGGAGTTGCCGGCGAAATAGGCGGGTACAAGGACGGAAGCGCAGCGCAAGCTTTGTTTAATGAACCGATGGGACTTGTGTTCGACGATAAGGGCGGCTTATATGTAGCTGACAGCGGCAATCATCTTATTCGTTATATTTATGATGGCAAGGTCAAGACGGTAGCTGGAAAACCGACAGCTGTCGATGCGCTTACCGGTTATATGGCAGGCGGCTATGGGAATGGCATAAGCGCTGAAGCGCGGTTTAATCGGCCGCGCGGGCTGGCATTTGCCGATGGAGTTTTGTTTGTTGCAGACAGCTTGAATAACCGAATTCGTGCTCTGCAAGCGGATGGGAAAGTCATTTCAATTGCAGGTCAAGGTACGCCTGGCGATAAAGTTGGAGAGGTTGAACAAGCGCAGTTCAATCAACCGTCTTCCTTGCTGTATTTGAGCGGTAAACTGTATATAGCCGACACGTTAAACAATAGCGTTAAGGTGCTGACGGTGAACCCTAAGGCTCTCAATCCTATTCGTACGAAAGAAGAGCTGATTGCAGGTACGGAGCTGCTGCCGGCGAGCAAAGATATTCAAGTATGGCTGGATAACAAGCAAGTGAAATTCACTGCTGTGCAAAAGCCTTTTAAGAGCGGAGAAAAAACATATCTTCCTGTGAGAGCTGTCTTTGGTGCATGGGGAGCGAACATAAAGTGGAATGCTGCGGCCAAGGAAGTGCAGCTGACCAAAAACAACTGGAAGCTTTCGCTAAAAGTAAATGCGAAGCATACGGTTATTGTTGAAAAAGGCGCTTTATACGTAGATGCGCAATATTTAGCTGACGCCGCTTCATTTTTGTTTGCTTTTGATAGTGAATACAATGCTATTATTATGAGTAGTGAGTAATAAGTAGCAAAATTCCCTATCGCTGGAATGGAGGCTGTACAATGACTTTGGAAAATCGCTCGCAAAATAATGTAGACCGTTTCTCAGGCTTTCAAAATGATTACGACCAGCATCGTCCGAAAGCCCCTGCCGCAGTTGTAAATATTTTGACAAGCTATTTGGGAAGAGTGCCAAGCGTTGTGGCGGATGTTGGATGCGGAACGGGGCTGTCCTCCTTTATATGGCTCGGGAATGCGGAGCGAATTATAGGTTTTGAGCCAAATGACGATATGAGAAGCAAAGCGCTGGCTCATTTGTCTAAGCTCCCCGAGGATCAGTCCATTTCGTTCATCAAAGGGTATTCTGACCAGCTTAATTTAGATGCGGACAGTGTTGATATTGTAACCTGCTCGCAGTCATTTCATTGGATGGAGCCCGTCAGCACGCTCTCTGAATTTGCCCGCGTTCTGAAGCCGGAAGGTGTATTTGCCGCCTATGATTGCGATTGGCCTCCTACGCTGCACTGGGCTGTCGAATTAGAATATAAGCAGCTTATGGATCGTTCTGAGGAGATTATTGCTGCTCATATCCCAGAGAAGGATCAAGCGATCAAACGAGATAAGGAACAGCATTTGACACAAATCCATAACAGTGGTCTCTTCCGTTTCTCCAAAGAAATCGTGTTCCATAACATGGAGCGCTGCGACGCAGAGCGTTATATTGGTCTGGCTATTAGCCAAGGCGGCATTCAAGCGGTCTTCAAGCTTGGCTCGATGGCGCTGGAAGAGCAATTGCAGAGCTATCGCAGCAGTGTCGAGCGTTATTTTGCGGGAAGAACGCTTGATGTCATGTTCAGCTACCGCATGCGGATAGGTGTAAAATAGAGCATTATTAGCGCTTAAATGGTGCAGAAGGCAGTCTTGTCGTGAGGACAAGGTTGCCTTCTTTTTTTATTGCTAAAATGACCGCAAAACGTATTTGCATGTATAATGCAGGTTAAGTGTGATTTATTGTAAGGAGGACTTAGCTTGTCACCTAGAAATGTAGAAAAAGATAAAATGATGCGTGAAAAAAAGATGCAGCATATTCTTGATTGTGCCCTGAAGGTTATGGCGATTAATGGTTTTCAATTAACGAGCATTCAAGATATAGCGAAAGAAGCAAAGGTTAGTGTGGGTAATGTCTATCACTACTATGCTTCGAAAGAAGAGATATTCAGCGAGGTGCTGCGCTCGGGGCAGACGAATTATGGGAAGTATGTAACCGATTTAGCGGCCATGGATATGGAACCGATCGCTAAACTTAGGGTAATGCTTGCCTCTTGGCTCTCATTGGAGACAAATTGGGCGTTTACGATTCTTATGCATACGGCAAGGTTATCCGAGTCTACTCCGCCAGACATTAAGAAGGCGATCACGGATCGTTTTACAGTAAACCTAGGCCCTGTCGCCGATATTATGAATGACGGCATACGTAGGGGAATCATCATTGATGAAGATCCCTTGCAGCTTGCTTTTTATTTTGTAAGCCTTATACAAGGCCTGACACTCCAGCGTCCGCCCGATTATGAGGTGAAGGTGGAGATGAATGTTGAGGCGATTATTCGATTATTTGAGATCAAAAAATAGCTTTTTTAGGCATGCGAAAAAAATGTTGACAAAGTTGAAATGATGCCGCAAAATAAGCAACATAACAAACCGAATGAACATTCAAATTGTAGATAGGTTTGACATATGGGCGAATCGACCAGACCACTGGAGATTTAACGTTAGTTATTATACGCGTTAAGTCTTTTTATTTTACCATAATACCAAGTAATCGGGTATTAATAATGCAATATTGAATAGGAGGGGCAGCTTATGGCGGTGGAGATGCTCGTAGTACATGAACTTAATAAGACATTTGCAACACCCTCGGGAGATGTCATTGCGCTTGATCGCATTGGGCTTCAGGTGAAACAAGGGGAATTTATTACGATTATTGGACCGAGCGGCTGCGGCAAAAGCACATTGCTCAAAATTGTAGCAGGGCTCGATACCGGTTATGAAGGAACGGTATTGCTGAATGGAAAACCGATTGAAGGACCGAGCATAGAAAAAGGATTTATTTTTCAAGAACCGAGGCTATTCCCTTGGTTGACGGTGGAGAAAAATATAGCCGCAAATTTATCGCTTCGCAAGCCGGAGGTTCGTAAACGAGTAGATGAGCTCATCGAGCTTGTAAGGCTGAAGGGCTTCGAACAGTCTTATCCTCGTGAGTTATCTGGAGGCATGGCGCAGCGTGTAGCTATTGCAAGAGCGCTGCTTCGCAGTCCTGATATATTGCTGCTGGATGAGCCGTTTGGCGCATTGGATGCTTTTACTCGGTCGCATATGCAAGAGGTGCTGCTTGATATTTGGCAGAAAAACAAAACGACGATGTTGTTTGTGACACATGATTTGGATGAGGCGGTATTTCTGGGCGAGCGAGTCGTCATTATGAATCCGCGTCCGGGTCATATTCGAAAAATATTGCCGATTGATTTGCTGTATCCTCGGAAACGAGCAGGCCATGCTTTTCAAGAGATGCGGCACAAGGTGCTGGGTGAGTTTGAGAAGGTTGAGGGGCCGGAAATCGATCAAGGCGCGGATATTTAATAAACTATTTTTCACCAAAAATAAAGATCGTCGGGGAGAGAATGAAGATGAACAGATTACGCCTTCTTACGGCAGCAATTATTGTATTAGCGGTATTTATTAGCGGCTGCGCGGCTTCTGGCAACGGAAATTCAGACAAGAAAGAAACTGGCAACGCGGGCAACAAAGCAGCAAAGAGCTATGACGGAGTTACTGTAAAGATTGGATATCAGGGCAGCGGCGGTTTAATGGGCAAAGCGATTGAGGAGAAATGGTTTGAAGACGAATTTGGCAAGCTTGGCGTGAAAGTGGAGTACGCGGAATTTCAGAGCGGCCCTCCAATGACAGAGGCAATTGCTTCTAACCGTCTTGATTTCGCTGGGCTTGGCAATATGCCGATCATTGCAGCACAAGCTGCGGACATTAAATTCACAGTCATTTCTCAGGCGCTCGAAGGCAAAAACAATGTCGCGATCATCGTGCCTAAAGATAGCCCGTTTCAAACGGTTGCTGACTTAAAAGGCAAGAAGGTAGCTGTTGCCAAGGGGAGCAACGCATTTAACTTCCTTTACCGCGGCCTTGAAGGTGCGGGGCTTAAAGCATCGGATTTGGAAATTATTCAACTGCAGCCGGATGAAGCACAGCCTGCTTTTGAGACGGGGAAGGTTGATGCGTGGGCGACATGGGAGCCGAACATTACGCTGAACACGCTGCAGGATAAAGCGAAGGTGCTTGCGGACGGCGAACAGCTGGGCGTGCTTTCTCCTTCCTTCAACATTGTTAGAAAACAATTTGCTGATGATTATCCTGAGCTAGTTACCTTGTATCTGAAAGTATGGAACAAAGCGCTTGCTTGGGAAAATGATAAACGTGCCGAATCCACCGAGCGTTATGCGGCAGAGCGTAAAGTGCCTGCGGCATTAATTGAAGCGATCTTCAATCGCTCCAGGACAATTAATATCCCTGTATCGGATGAAATTATTGCAGAGCAGCAAAAGACGGCAGACTTCCAGTTCGACATTAAAGTCATTCGCAAGAAAATCGACGTGTCCACCGTATTTGATAACAAATTTATTGAAGATGCGTTGAAATAATACACTGAACAAGAGGAATGGGGCGTTTCTTATGGTTGGAGCTGGCTCAGAAAGCGCATTGCATAAGCCCATCAAAGTAATGAAGAGGCGGCCGAGGAGCCGTCTCTCTATTCAAACGGTTAATCTGCTGCTCAGTTTGCTGCTTCCAGTCGGCTTATTAGCTATCTGGCAAATTGCTGGAATGATGGGGAAGCTTAATCCAACGCTGCTGCCAACACCAGGCTTAATTGTGGAGGAATTCGTTCATTTAACTTTATCTGGTGAGCTGGTTTATCATCTCGGTATTTCAGCTCGACGTGCGCTGCTTGGATTTTTGCTGGGCGGAGGATTAGGTTTAGCTGCGGGATTATGGGTAGGGTTCTCCTATAAGACGGAAAGGCTCATTGATCCTTCCTTGCAAATGCTTCGTACTTTGCCCCATTTGGCCGTAGCTCCGTTGTTTATTTTGTGGTTTGGCTTTGATGAGACATCTAAAGTGTTATTGATTGCAAAAGGTGCTTTTTTCCCACTGTACGTCAATACCTTTCTTGGTATTCGTTCCGTAGATGGCAAACTGTTTGACGTTGCTCGTGTGCTGCAGTTTAGCCGCTGGCAAATGATTGCGAAGCTTGTTCTTCCAGCATCGCTTCCTAATATCTTTCTTGGCGTGCGACTTTCTATCGGTGTGGCATGGCTTGGGCTTGTTGTAGCTGAAATGATGGGTTCGAGCTCAGGAATTGGTTTTCTGATTAATGATGCGCGTTATCTCATGATTACTTCGGTTGTATTTGTAGGCATTATTATTTTTGCCGCAGTCGGTAAGCTGACGGATTCACTTGTTAAGCTGCTTGAGAAGAGGCTGTTAAATTGGCAGGACAGCTACAAAGGAGGCAGCAAGTAATGAGAGAACGAACCGCTTCGCGTGAAATGGGCGTTAAGGCAGCTGGTCGGGATTGGTTAAGCGTTATTCCAAAGCCGCTTCATGGCTGGATTGTTCCGGCTTTCATTGTGATTGTCTGGCAGGCGGTCAGCGGGCTTGGTTTGTTGTCTGAAACACTGCTGCCGGCCCCGTCAAATATTGTGAAGAGCTTTGTGTCATTGTGTGAATCGGGAGAGATGGGGAAGCATCTCGGTATTAGCATTTATCGCGCTGGTTTTGGGTTTCTTCTTGGCGGAGCGCTCGGGCTGCTGCTTGGTTTATCGGCGGGTCTTGGCAAGGTAATGGAGAGGACGCTTGATCCTTCGCTGCAAATGCTGAGAACGGTGCCGCTGCTTTCCGTTATTCCATTGTTTATTTTATGGTTCGGGATCGGAGAGTTTTCAAAGGTGCTGCTTATTGGACTTGGCGCCTTTTTCCCGGTTTATGTGAACACATTTCTTGGTATTCGAAATACGGACGTGAAGCTGTATGAGGTTTCGCGTATTTTCCAATATACGAAGCTTCAGCAGGTAACAAAGCTTATTATACCAGCGGCCTTGCCGAATATTTTATTGGGCGTACGGCTATCGCTTGGCGCTTCATGGCTGCTGCTTGTTGTTGCAGAAATGATGGGGACGAGTGCAGGTATCGGTTATATGATTCAGGATGCAAGAGCATACTCGCAAACGGAAATTGTTTTTGTAGGCATTATTTTGTTCGCTGTATTTGGCAAGTTGTCGGATTCGGCCATTCGGCTGCTAGAAACCAAATGGCTTCGCTGGCGAGATACGTATAAAGGATGACAAAATGAATCGTTTGGAGAGGCGGTTAACGGATTATGGGGAAACGGCAGGAGCAGCTCCATCTCGGAGCATTTATTTATTATACAGGCCATCATCATGCAGGCTGGCGTCATCCGGAGTCGGGTGTTGAAGGAATGTTTGATGTGAAGTTTTATCAGAAGCTTGCGCAAACCGCGGAGCGCGGCAAGTTCGACATGCTCTTCTTCGCAGATCTGCTGTATGCCACTAATGTGGGGCAAGCGGTAGCGGGCATGCTGGAGCCTCTTACGCTATTATCCGCATTATCGGCTGTTACGGAGAAGATCGGCCTGACTGCAACCGTCTCAACTACATACAACACCCCTTTTAATGTCGCGCGAAAGTTTTCTTCGCTTGATCATATTAGCGGCGGGCGAGCAGGCTGGAATATTGTAACCTCGCAGCTTGATCTGGAAGCCCATAATTACGGGCAGCCAAAACATCCCGAGCACGGCCTGCGCTACAAGATGGCTCGTGAATTTGTGGATGCCACAACCCGCTTATGGGATAGCTGGGAGGATGGCGCGCTTGTGCTTGACCGGGTGTCGGGTCAGTTTGCCGATGAGTCTAAAGTAAGGCCAGTTGATTACAGCGGAGAATGGTACTCCACGAAAGGACCGCTGAATGTGCCGAGATCTCCTCAAGGTTATCCGGTGCTAATTCAGGCAGGCTCATCAGGTCCAGGTCAAGACTTTGCGGCCAGCATTGGCGAAGTTATATTTACGGCGCAGCAATCGCTGGAAGCGGCAAAAATCTTTTATGAGAGTGTGAACAGCAAACTTGGAGATTATGGAAGGGAACGCGGCAGTCTAAAAATCATGCCAGGCCTCTCTCCGATTCTTGGTGCGACGGAAGAGGAAGCGAAGCAGCGTTACCAAGAGCTGCAGGGGCTCATTCCTGCCGCCCATATTGTCGGCTTCTTATCTGGATTCCTAGGCGTAGATCTAAGCAGCTATTCGCTTGATGATCAGCTGCCGGATATTCCTGATCCTGTTGAAGCATCCAACGGCATGAAGAGCCGTGTTCAGCTTATTATGGATATGGCGCGCAAAGATAAGCTGTCGATGCGAGAGCTTGGAAGCAGAATGCTAGGAGCGAGGGGGCATTTGCAGTTTGTTGGTACGCCCGAACAGCTGGCTGACCTTATCGAGCTGTGGTTTGAGGACTATGGCTGCGATGGCTTCAATATCATGGCTCCGGTTCTTCCTGGAGGACTCGACGATTTTGTTCATTATGTCGTACCGATTTTGCAGCAGCGCGGACTGTTTCGTGAAGATTACACGGGAGATACCCTTCGTGACCATCTTGGACTTGAACGTCCAAGCGAAGGGCATTTCCGCAACAAACGTCCTGTGGTACAAGAACAAGCGTAACAAGAGCTGAGAGGCAATAGTGAAAAAAACGCAAAGAAGCAAGCAGCTGGCGCCATGATTAGGCGACGGCTGCTTGCTTCTTTGCCGTTGTTACAGGGAAGGGGGGACTAAGGTTTTGTGAATATTCCGCTCTTTAATAAACACCATCGATTATAAGTAAAATATTTCATGGCAAACCTCCACCTTAAAAATAAGTGATAACGGTTCCAAGACAGCAGCCTCTATTTTATGAAAAATGAATAGGTGACATAGCCGATAGCGATAGCTACCAAACCAAATGCTGCCGTGGAGGAAAGGATACGGAAAAATATTTCCCACTTATCTCTTTTTGTGTTTCGAATGTCCTTGTCCTCATTCCCCTGCGTCTCATGATGTTCTAGATTATCTTGACGAGGCTTAATGATGGGATCACCCGCTTTCTTTATTCCTTCTCTTTGCTTTGCTTATAAACGACAAGTATAGTGCTGCGCTGATAAGTGTTGCCTGAAGTGGCTGTTTTGATCATGGAGCCGTAGCAAATATTAATGACTTGATCGTCGCTCAGTTCTGCCAAAAACTCATTTGCCCTTTTTTCAGCAAAAACAGAATCCGTATCAATAAATTCTTTTACTTGAATCATATTCGTTGTGTCCTCCCTTACCAAATAAATATACAGATAGGCACCCCGCGTCGATAGCAGAATGCCTTCTGACGTCCACCATAGCATTGCGTACTATAAGTGTCAACAGGGAGATTTAATGATCCATTTTAGACAAAGAAAATAGGGGCAGCTTCGCTAAAATAACGAAGCTGCCCCTATTCGGCTGCATGGGTTGTTTAGCTTTTTTTCCAGACGCCTCCTTGATCAGGTCTTTCTCCCATCGTCCACCATTTGGCTACATAGGTGTCCCCATTATAAGTGACATATGTCCCTCCTAAATACAAATAGAGAATAAAAAACAGTGTCTATCTTACTAATTCTTACACTGAAACTGATTTATAGAATCCTTTTTTATACTGAGCATTAATCTAGTATTCTCGTTAATTCATGTAAATAAAACTAACATATGTTTTCTTCAATTTAGTAAGGATATGAGCACAAATGAGTGAAAAGTAGAGTTAAACCTCAATGGTTACGCTTTTTTGTCTACTTTAATGATTTGTTAACTTATATAACATGAAATAGACTGATGTAGAAGAAAGAGAGAATTATATCGCATAGGAGGAGTTAAACATGACACAAGTTGTGAAGAGCGAGATAGCGAAAAAGATTTTAATTCCACTGCTTGTACTTTCATTGCTTGCAGCGATGGTAGGGGTATTGACAAAAACGGATTTTGTACGCGCGGAGGAAGCACCGCAGCTGCCGACATTTGATATTCCGGCCCTATCCGCTGAACATCAAGCTTCAAGTCTTCCTAATGTTATTGTTGTTGCAACAGGAGGAACGATTGCGGGTAAGGCAAGCAATAATGATCCTACTAACTTCCAGAGCTATGCGGCTGGTACTTATAAAATGGCAGATATGGTTGCTCAGCTGCCTGGGAAAAATAAAATAGCTGATGTCTCTACCTATCAATTCGGTAACAAGGGTTCGAGCGGCTATAGTATTAGAGATCTTTATGATCTATCGCTTGCGGTAGACGAAGCTCTTAAGATTTATGATAGTGCAGTTGTAACGACCGGTACGGATACGATGGAAGAAATCGCGTATTTCCTCGATCTAACCGTTCGCAGTGAAAAACCGGTTGTTGTTACAGGCTCTATGCGTCCATGGGATGTTATTGGAACGGATGCGCCTGCCAATCTCTATCAAGCTATTAAACTAGCTGGGAGCGGTAAAACAAAATGGTTTGGCACAGTGGTCATGTTGAATGATGTCATTTATGCGGCGCGTGAAGTTACGAAGTCAAATTCACACCGTACCGATACTTTTGATGCTCCGATGTTTGGTGCACTAGGTTATGTGGATGACCCGGCTGTTCGTATTTATCGTGCTCCTGCTAGAGCAGCAAAAGCAGGTACACCAGCATGGGCTTCACCATTCGATTTGAAAACCATCTCCAAAGATAGTCTTCCGATAGTAGAAATCGTATACAGCTATCAAGAAGCGGGCGGCGGCGCTATTCGTGGCTTGGTGGAAGACGGCGCGAAGGGAATTGTAACCGCAGGAACAGGCGCTGGCGGCATTTCGTCGAAGCTAAGTGCTGCACGTTCCGCGGCCATTAAGGATAAAGGTGTCGTATTTGTATCGACAACAAGAACAGGCTCAGGCTCTATCTATGATAGCGGCAGCGGAAGTGTTATTGGCGGAGACAACTTGAATGCGGCGCATGCTCGTATGATGTTGTTATTGTCCCTAGCATTTACAAACGATGTAAACAAGATTAGAAACTGGTTCACGACTTTTGGCACACAGGATGTAGAAATTTCAGTTGATGAAAATACGGTACTAAGCACGACAGTTGAAGAGCCAATCGAAGAGCCTGTTGTGACGGAACCGGTCGTTGTTGTTCCTACACCGGAAGCAGAAGTTCCAGCTGATACAGAAACAACGCCTGAAACAGCACCAGTGACGCCATAATTAGGGGGAGGAGTTCGGTTATGACCATAAGAAGTGAATCAACTACAGCGAAGAAAGTTTTCATTCCCCTCCTCATTATGGCTCTCCTCAGTACGATACTGACTGGCTATGCCAGCTCAGTTCGTGCCGAGACTGCAGCACCTCAGCTGCCTACCTTTGATATTCCGGCATTGTCCGAGGAGCATAAAGCTTCTCCATTGCCAAATGTCATTGTAGTGGCGACTGGCGGGACGATTGCTGGTAAAGCGAGTAATAATGATCCTACTAATTTCCAAAGCTATGCTGCAGGAACGTATAAAATGGCGGATATGGTAGCTCAGCTGCCTGGGAAAAGTAAAATAGCGGATGTCTCTACTTATCAATTCGGCAACAAGGGCTCGAGCGGCTACAGTATGAAGGACCTGTATGATCTCTCCCTTGCGGTGGATGCTGCGCTTGAAATTTATGATAGTGCAGTTGTTACGACAGGTACGGACACGATGGAGGAAATTGCTTATTTTCTCGATCTAACTGTTCAAAGCGAGAAGCCGGTAGTTGTCACAGGTTCAATGCGGCCTTGGGATGTCATTGGAACGGATGCTCCAGCCAACCTGTATCAAGCGATTAAGGTGGCGGGGAGCGGCAAAACAAAGTGGTTCGGTACGGTCGTTATGCTAAACGATGTCATTCATGCGGCACGCGAAGTAACAAAGAGCAATTCGCACCGGACGGATACGTTTGAGACACCGATGTTCGGCGTGCTTGGTTACGTTGATGATGCAGCGGTACGTATGTATCGTCTGAATGCTAGGGCACTCAAAGCTGGACAAGCGGATTGGAAAACGCCGTTTGCATTGAAAAATATTTCGAAGGACAATTTGCCTATCGTTGAAATCGTTTATAGCTACCAAGAAGCCGGCGGCGGTGCCATTCGTGCTTTAGTAGCTGATGGAGCCAAAGGGATTGTAACAGCCGGCACTGGGGCGGCTGGTATTTCGTCGAAGATGAGCGCGGCGCGGTCCGCAGCAATTAAGGATCATGGCGTTACATTCGTATCGACGACTAGAACAGGTTCTGGAACGATCACTGGCGGCGGAAACGGCATTATTGCCGGAGATAATTTAAACCCGCAGCATGCACGCATCATGCTTATGCTTTCGCTGGCATTCTCGAATGATTTTGCTACAGTGAAGAACTGGTTTGAAACGGTAGGGACGCAAGATATTAAGATTGATGTGCCTGAAACGCCTGAAACACCTACACCGACTCCAACTCCAACTCCAACTCCAACTCCAACTCCAACTCCTCCAGTAGAAGGTGGTACAGGTGGTTCGGGTGGCAATGTACCAAATAAAGGACAGGTCTCGATTGGTGCGGGCAGCGCAGGTACGCTTGGCTTGGATGATAGCGTTACTGTATCTATTCCAGCAGGAGCGACGAAGGAGCAAATGCTGCTTTCTATTGAGAAACTGACTGAAACGGGCGGCATTGTTGAGCCATCGAGCAAGCGAGTGTCTTCTATTTTTGAAATGCTCAAGTCGATATCAGCTGATTTCTTCGTTCCAGTCACGCTGACCTTTAAGTTTGATACCGCTTTGATCAAGAGTGGTCAGACGGCGTCCGTATTCTATTACGATGAAGTGAAGAAGCAATGGGTAGAGATGGGCGGTACGGTAAAGGATAACTTTATTACTGTACAATCTGATCATTTTACTAAGTTTGCTGTATTCGCTGTAGACAAGAAAGTTGAAGAAGTGCCTTCTTTTACAGATATATCAAGGCACTGGGCAGAGGCTGCTATTAAAGAGGCGGTCGCATCCGGAATTGTGAAGGGATATGAAGACGGTACTTTTAAACCGAATAAAACCGTAACACGTGCGGAATTTTCCGTTATGCTGATGGGTGCGTTGAAAGCGGATGGTGCAGGCTCGGTGCTTGCCTTTGCTGATAATGATAAAATTGCGGCTTGGGCAAAGGAAGCTGTTGCACAAGCGTTCAAAGCGGACATTATTAGCGGCTATCCAGATGGAACCTTCCGTCCGGGCGCAAACATTTTGCGTATGGAAATGGTATCAATGATTGCAAGCGGTGCTGGATTAACGTTAGATCCGAATGCGACAACCAGCTTTGCTGATAACAAGGATATCCCGGCATGGGCGAAGGGTGCGGTTAGAGCAGTTAGCGATAAAGGCATCATTCAGGGCCGTACGGGCAATATCTTTGCGCCAAAAGCTACAGCAACGCGGGCAGACGCGATTACGGTTATTATGAATATGCTTAAAAATAAATAATGGCTTAAACAGAAAAAGAGTGGTTTTTAAAGGTTGATTAGAACCTTTAAGAACCGCCTTTTTTCTACGCTATATCCTAATACACCATGCGCCTCTACCCACCACCCGACGGAGATGATGATTAACGGGGATCAGGCCAAAGAATCAGGTTAGTGACTAGGCCAAGTAATATAAAAGCTACTCTTTGGAGACGTGGCTGCCCCAAACGGCAGCTCCTTCTTTGGATAGTGCGCTGAATGTCATCACATAGCTGAGTGTACCTTCATTCCACTGACGGAGTAAAACGCCGTGGTACAGCGAACCATCAATTGTAAGATCGATAGTAACAGCGCCGGTGCTTTTCCAAGAGCCGCTTGCGCTTCCGGAGATCGTGCCGTCTTTGTTGAGAGAAAGCAGTGTTGCTGGTTTCACATCAGCCGTAATGTCTTTGCCATGGTTCACGTATTTGTATTCGCCGATGATTTGCTCGGTTTTTACGCTCTCTGCGGTTTCGCCTGCATAACGATGAGGCGCGACGACAGGCCAGCCTTCCGTGTTCATAAGCATTTGATGGACTCTTATCTCGTGGCTTTCTCCGCGAGATGGAAAACGAGTGTGGAAAATAATAAACATTTTACCCGTGTCAGGATCGGTGTAAGTGGAGTTATGACCAGGTGAAGTATAACCCGTCCCAATATTAGCAATTTCTCCGTCGACATTGTCCATTTGGAAATTTCCCATGAGCTTCACTCCAAAAGGCGCAATAGAAGCATCATCAAACAGCGTGCCGAAGGCGCCAAATGCGTCAATCATTTCCTTGCCCTCTGAATCGAGGAACGGGCCGTCGGGATTTTTTGAGCGTGCTACACGAATGTTGTATCCGCCTGCGGAGTCTAGTCCGCCATAGGAAAGGTATAAATAGTAATAGTCCGTTTCTTTGTTGTACATCATATAAGGCGCCTCGATGCGGCTGTGATTGTTGCCGAGCAGTCGTTTGCCGTAGCCTTGATCGGGATAGGGCAGACCTGTTTTTGGATTCATTTTCATAATAAAAATACCGCCGGAGTATGAGCCATAAACCATCCATAGAATACCGTCTTTATCATAAAACAAATTTGGATCGACTACGTTTGGATGTACTGCCGCGTCATACAACGTTCCATCCTCGCTCGAATCATTCCACATGCCCGATTTGAGAATTGTGCCCTTATTTTTATAAGGCCCTTCAACCTGATCGGCAACCGCATAACCAAGCACCGACCGAGGCGAGTCGCCTTTGCACATGCTGTAATACATATAAAATTTGCCGTCCGGCAATTGGATGACATCGCCTGCCCAGAACGTATCAGTCTCGGCCCAAGCTAGCTCCTCGCTCATTTCTGTCAGTACATCCGGTATGATGGGATTCCCTTCATAGACACTGGAGTTCAGCTGCTCCCAGGCCATGAGATCCTTCGACTTCGCCGCAGCGAGATGCGAGCCGAAAATATAGAAGGTATCACGAACTTTGATAATGGACGGATCATGAACGGAGGCGTTAGTGAATAAAGGCTCCTCCACTGTAACCGCTTCCGTTTTTGGTTGGTTTGAAGTATCATTAGCTGCGGATGGCTGATTGCTCTCTGCTGGTGGAGCTGCATTTCTGGCGTTATTTCCACTGCAAGCGCTCATAAATGTCATCATGCATACCGTTAACAATATGATGGTTTGTTTTCTCAAGTAGAAAATCCTCCTAGGTTAACATTGGATAATTGCTAAAAACATTAATTGATTAATAAAAATATTATATATTAGGCGATAAAAAAAGAGAAGGGCTCAGCCCTTCTCTTATTTCGTCTTAACTGGTTCTTCGAACGTCATGCCGAGCGTGTCTACAGTTACTTTTTTCATCGAAATCGGCGTTTCCGGCTTATCGCCCGGGCCAACCTTTTGATTGACGATTTCATCGACCGCTTCCATGCCTTCGGTTACTTTGCCGAAAGCTGCATATCCATTATCGAGTGAAGGTGCATCAGCTACCATGATGAAAAATTGTGATCCGCCGGTGTCTGGATCGTTGGTGCGAGCCATGGAGAGGACGCCTCGAGTGTGCTTCAGCTTGTTTTCGAAACCGTTGCTGAGAAATTCGCCTGGAATGCTGTATCCTGGACCGCCAGTACCTGTGCCTTCTGGATCTCCGCCTTGAATCATAAACCCTGGAATCACGCGGTGAAAAATAACGCCATCATAGAAGCCTTTATTAATAAGAGAAATAAAGTTGTTTACGGTATTAGGTGCAACCTCTGGGTAAAGCTCAAGCTTAATGATTTTGTCATTGCTAAGTTCAATCGTTACAACAGGATGCTTGTCCGAGCCAAGAAGCTCAGGGCCTTCCTCAGCAGGTGCTTCAGTAGGGGGAGTTGTGCTTGTGTTGCCACTGCCTGATCCTGTTTTCTCATTACTCCCGTTTGCGCCGCAGCCTGATGCTACAATAATCAGAGTTAGTGCAAGAAGAAGCATGATCCCAAGACGTTTGTTCTTAAACAGCATTTCAATATCCTCCTTAAATTTGCGAATGCAAATGACCTTGAGACGATCCGGTTCGCGCAGCATTCACCTTTTATATCCAACTTGTATAATATCATATTGCGTGATTTAAATGCGAATTCATCGCTTTTTCATTGTGTTGAATGTCTCTAATAAGTTAAGGTCTTGCGCGACAAGCGCTGATTCGCTATAATCACATTAATTCAGTCGAAGGGATTGGGTCTTATGTACACATTCCAATTGAATCAGCTTCATCATTTCACCAAGCGTTAGCACCCCTGATCAACATTCAGGGTGGGCTAGCGCTTCTCGCGTTGGCCTCCCTGCAGCATACGATGCGCGCAGGACCAAGAGGTCCTGCGCGTTTTTTTTTATTCCAATAACGTAGTGAGAGGAATGATCGTGATGCAAAATGTAAAGGGAACCTATGATTATTACGGCAGGGAGCAAGCGCTTAGAAGAAAGATTCAGGAGACTCTGCGGGAAAAGTTTGAGCTATATGACTTTGATGAGATGGTGTCTACCGAGCTGACTGATCTTGCTTTCTTGACATCCAAATATGCAGGCGGCGATGAGATTGTTAAGGAAATGTACCAGCTTACAGATCAGCGAAAACGACGATTAGGCTTGCGCTATGATTTGACGATCCCTTTTGCCAAGGTGATGGCATTGAACCCAAGTATTGAATTGCCTTTCAAGCGATATGAAATGGGGAAGGTGTTCCGTGACGGTCCCGTTAAACGCGGGCGGCTGCGAGAATTTTTGCAATGTGATGTGGATGTTGTTGGGGTGAAGGGGCCGGAAGCTGAGGTGGAATTGATGCAGCTGGCTGTCGATGTGTTTCGCACCCTGGAGCTGGATATCCAATTAAAATGGAATAATAGGCGGTTTCTTGGCGAAATGCTTGCAGCAATTGGCGTCAAGGGGGCGGATTCGTTGTCGGTTATGCTGACTTTGGATAAGCTCGCAAAAATCGGAATAGACAGTGTGAAGGCGGAGCTTGCTGAGAAGGGTTTGGCTGGCGGGGTCATCGCTGCGATTTTAGAGTTGATTGAGCTGGAGGAGCCTACACTAGAGACGTTGATAGATAAATATGACCTGCAATATAGTGCTGGGGCGCAGGAAGTAATCGAGGTTCGTGATATTTTGTGCAAGCTTGGATTAGAGTCTGTTTGTGTGTTTGACCCTTTTCTCTCACGCGGGTTATCTTTCTACACAGGTACGGTTTATGAAATATTTGATGCTTCGAACGGCTTCGCATCGAGCCTTGGCGGCGGCGGTCGGTATGATGCCATTATTGGACAGCTTATAGGCAGGGATGATGCTGAGTACGCAGCGGTCGGCTTGTCGTTTGGGATGGAGTCAATTATGGCTTTGCTTGAAGAACGTTACGCAGCTGCATCGAAGGCTTCGGTTAACGTTGTGCTCATTCCCGTAAGCGTAACGGCGGCAGAACTGCTGCAAACCGCAGCGGATTTGCGTGCGAGCGGCATTCGAGTGAAGCTCGATTCTAGCGGACGAAAGCTGAAAAATATACTTGCATCGGTAGCGAACAGCGGCATACGTTACGCTCTTCTGGTGGGAGAGGCGGAATGGAAGGCGGGCTTAGTGCGCTTGAAGGATATGGAGGAGCGGGTCGAAAGGGAAATGAGTGTCGACGAAGCTATTTATATTTTAGAAAAGGTAAGTGGATAAGGATCAATAAGTTAAAAAGTTTTATATTGGAGCAGCCAAGTTGTACTCGTCTTCTTTAACTTGGCTGCCCGTCATGAGACATTACGAGAGCTAGAGGATTAGACGTTATAGGAAAGGGAATAGGATGCTGATCAGCTTGCGTCGTTTGGTGCGATCCTTTGCTGGGAGCGATGCGGCGGCGATATGCTGCTGAGGGTATTGCAGAGCGTCCATGCTTGCGGTTAGCTGAGTCAGAACGAGCCTAAGCTCATCGAGCTCCTGCCGGTGGCTCAGCAGCTGGTAAGTGACGACTTCATCCGCTTTCTGGGATAGGGAAGCTTCCAAACGGCTCAGTCGATGGAGCAGTTCCTCGCGATCCTCGTATACAGGTGCGGATGCCTGCAGATCTTGCGGAACGGGAGAAAGGTTAATGTCTTGCAGACTGACCCCTTCCTCCAATTCTTGCTTAATCAGCTGCAGGTTGTGAAGAGCCGCCTCATCAAAGGTATAGTGACCGAGCGTATCCTTGCCGAAAGAAGAGGGGAACTGGGATATCCAACGTCTGACTGTTGTTTCACTGACAGCAAGAAGCTGAGCGGCTTCTTTGGTTTTTAACAACGCCATTGTCATCACCTCGCTTATTAATTACTAGAGTTATTCGTGCCGAAAACATGCTCTCCTGCACGGCTGACAAAGGTAGTGGTTAATCGCTAAAAGAAGTGATCATCCGATTGTTTTTTCATGCTCGCAGCAGTAACGCGAATATTGCGGCAATTAAAAAAGAAGCTTTCTTATCCACGCTCTGAGTGGGGAAGAAGGCTTCTTTATTTGCGGGATATATTAACTGAAGCGGTTAAGACCTAAACAGAACTTTACAGCAGCTTCTGTACATATCGTTCGATTTTCTCAGGCGTATCCTTTGATCCGAAGCGCTTTAATACCTTGCCGTTCTGGTCGACAAGAAATTTGGTGAAATTCCATTTGATCGACCTTGTGCCGAGGAAGCCGCGTGCTTCATTCGTCAGGTGCTGGAATAAAGGGTGCGCAGTGCTGCCGTTTACATCCACTTTGGAGAATAAAGGGAACGATACTCCGAAATTGATTTCGCACGCTTCTGCAACCTTGCTGTCGTCGCTAAGCTCTTGATTGGCGAATTGCGAGGAGGGGAAGCCTAGTACAGAAAAGCCTTGTTTATTGTAGGTGTCATGAAGTTTTTGAAGACCTTTGAATTGCGGGGCGAAGCCGCATTTGGTAGCTGTATTCACGATGAGCATGACCTTGCCTTTATAAGGGGCTAGAGTCTGATTTTCGCCTCTAATGGTCTTTACTTCAATATTGTATAAGGACATAGGAACAACCTCCATCAACCGATTTTATATTTTTTATAATTTAATTGTACTCAATCTATATAGAGGTGTCAAATGAAATAAATAGAGGTGAGTTAGCTTGTGGCCAGAGGCTGTTTTTATTGGTCTGTAAATGAATAAGAGGCCGCCCCTATTTGCTAGGGACAGCCTCTGGCTTGCTTTTAATAAAGAACTTTATATGCACCCGACTGAAGTAGCAAGGCTCCTGCTGCGGCTTCGTTATCGGTGTCAGCCACTAGCAAGTAGTAGCCTTGATCGATAGCTTCTTTGCACGGTTCGATGAATTTGTCTTCTATGCCAATATCGTGGAGCACGTCTTTAGTATCAGGCTCATTATCGAGCTTCACGGCGCCTGCGGCAATGCCGGTAGGGCCGCCGTTTAGGCCAGTGCTTCCGGCGGTATAACCTGAACCTGCTGCAAATGGAGCGGCGCTAAGCGGAGTAATTGTTCCGGCTTGGTTCACGTCTTGCGCTTCTCGAATTTCATAAACTTCCTCAATAGGGATGCTTGAATCGGAAACAAGAAGCGGAGCCGATTCCTTGTTCTTCAGAACGATTCTAAGATTATGTCTATTTGTTCTCGCTGCTTGAAACCGTTTGATCGCTTCCAAGACACCTTCTTCTTTGTCAAATACTCCAATGGCTGTCGTCATAGGTGAGTTCTCCTCTCGTATCTAAGCTAGAATGAGGTTACATGTACTTATACCCTGCATTCCTTGCTTTGAATCGAGAGGCTGGATTAGCGAGCTGCAAGTGCTGAAGCTTCGCTAATTTCGTTAATTTCATCTATTGTCAGCTTAAAACGCATAGCTTTCACGTTTTGCTCGGCGTGGTGAATTTTTGATGCTCCGGGAATCGCGAATACAGTATCTCCATAAGCATGGATGAGCCAATTTAACGCGATTTGTGTTGCGGTAGCCTCATAACGAGCAGCTACCTGCTCAAGCGAATCAATAAGCGGCTTAGAGCGTTTTAGGCCGTTTGTTTGAAAAGCGGAGCTCCATTTGCGCGGGCCGCTAATTGCTTTGATCAGAGAAGGATCATGATGAAACTTCCCGCTTAATATACCCTGTTCAAGTGGAGAATAAGCAATGATTGCACAACCGAGTTCTTGCGCCGTCTCGAGAATGCCATTTTTCTCGATGCGGCGGTCAAGCAGGCTGTATTTTACTTGATTGGAGGCGAGCTGCAAGCCATGTTCTCGCAGAACGCGATCGGCCTCGCGCATTTGTTTAGCGGAGAAATTGCTTACACCTATATTTTTGATTTTTCCGGCAGCGGCAAGCTTCGCCATTTCCTTCATCTCACTGCTCACTGAAGAGAAGGAGAAAGGCTGATGCACCTGATAGAGGTCGATTGTACGCCCCTCAAGCTGTTTAATTCTCACATCAATTGTACGGCCAATGTTGCTGGCGGTACGCATTGCCGGCCACCACTTGGTCGCAATATAGACCTTATCCTCTGCTGGCAGGGCTTCGCGCAAAGCGCTGGCGAGCAGCAGCTCGGATTGGCCGTTTCCGTAAATTTCAGCGGTGTCAAACCAGTTAATGCCGCCTTCGTAGCTTGTTTTTACGATATCATTAATGATTTCGCCCTTCAGAGCGGGCCAAAACTTTCCGACGAGCCCTTTGCCATTGCTGAATTGCCAGCAGCCAAGGCCAAGCGGAGATAACTGCAAACTCGTTTGGCCAAATGGCCTAACCGTAGATAATGTCATGGCTTGCTCCCTTCAGAACTTCAGAATAAGTAATGGGCAGCTGTCTTTTTCCGTTATGCTCTAGCTGATCCTTGCTGTATTCGGTCTAGGAACTGATGCATTTGTTCCAGCAATGCAGCACCTTCTTCAGGTGTGCCGTCAAGCTTGCATGCGAGCTGATGAGGAATATCGACGGCTTGTTCCTTTAATGCTCGGCCTTGCGCTGTGAGTTCCACCAATACGCTGCGTTCATCGTTGCGGTCACGCGTACGCGTAATATGTCCTGCAGCTTCCAGCTTCTTAAGAAGCGGGGTCAACGTGCCTGAGTCGAGATAAAGCTTATTACCAAGCGCGGTTACCGTAACATGATCCTGCTCCCATAGGGCGAGCATTGTAACGTATTGCGTGTAGGTAAGGTCGATTTTCTCGAGCATTGGGCGATAAAGCTTAGTGATCTCTCGAGAGCAGGCATAAAAAGCGAAGCATATTTGATTGTCCAGTTTTAAAATTTCGTTGCTGTCCATGTTGTTGTCCTCCGTGGGAAGGTGAATTTGTTTGTTTAAAAGGCAATGAGCTAATGTTCTAAGTTTAACAAAATTAAATTGTGATAAATATAATATAGAGGAATGGACAATACACTGTCAATGCGCACAGCGACTCCTTATATTGTAGAGGGAGGACGGAGTGTGCTATAGTTACAGCGTTTATTTAATGGAGGAGTGAGAGCGATGTCTTATACTGCTAATGAGGTTGCAGAATGGATGCTGAACGAATTGAAGGAAAAAGGGATTTTGCATCAAAGCGCCGCAGTTGAGCATATAAAAAGCCATTTTGGCGAATCGTTTATATATGTGAATGAGCACGGCAACGCTTCAATCGACAAAGAAGTGAAAAAAATGTTCCGTAAGCTTCATAAGGGAAAGGCCGCTTGGGAGAGAGACGGTTTCTTCTGGGGCTGGAGCTAAACCGCATATTATTGTAGTGAGAAGCTGGGCGTTAAAGCCATAACGTCCATTTCTCATGAACAACTTGACAAAGGTAACTGTAATCATTAAACTTACAGTATGGAAGTCACCAATAAGACGTAGCTTAATCATAAAAGAAGCGTCTACTTTTTTAAAGCAAGTGTACCAAAAAAAGTTACAGTTAACGGGGTATTCTTACTATTAGGGATAGGTGGTGTTTGGAGATGAAATTCAACATAAGCGATTGGGTACAAGGTAAAACAAAAGATGGCGAGCTCATTCATGGTTTTGTCGAAACCATCGATATTTTGCAAGGATTTGTAACCGTGAGCGTTGTAAAGTCGGATAACGTAGAGGTTATAGGGAAAACTGTAGCCGTTCGTTCATCATGGCTCAAAAACGTATCCGAAATTACTATAAATGATGCACAGGTTTTTCAAAATGCAATTGACTTAGCTTTAGATACATGGGACGAGGCTTGGTTTATGGAGCTGACCAATGCGAAGAAAGCTAGCGAAGAAGCAGCTGAGGCTGGAGAGCGTTCGAAGGTATATTCATTTCCAGTCAATCGACTTGGTCAATCTGCTTAATCGAGCAGGCTTGCCTCCTATCACATCATAGCACCAACGAAAAAAAGGATGATGCCATGCGTGCTGCTGGTGTCATCCTTTTTTTGTATACCCGTGAAGCGGCATATAGCCATTTTGCTGCTGGGAGCATTACTTCAGCTGTAGTCCGATTCCAAGCGCTTGCGCTCGCTGGACGAAATAATCGGCTATCGCCATATCAAACACGGCCATACCCATCGGACAAAATAATATAGGCTCCGAATCGGAGATGCTGGCAAGCGCTCCGCGGCAGATCACATCGGTTAGAGAGCTGGTTTGTGCCTCTGTTAAGCCGCTCTCAAGATGGAGCATCTCAATGTCAGTATTTTCACGGCAAACCTCATTCCAATCGTCGACGATAATCGCGTTAATGCCGCTTATAGCTGCTGCTGTATAATCCCGCAAAGAAACATCGAGCAGAAGAGTGCCTTCAGCGGGAGGAGTATCGATATAACGCTGAGAGCTTACTGTGCAATTAATAATGAGATTGCATTCGTTATATAACTGCTGCCAGCTGCTGGCGAGACGTGTACGGTGGCGCAGTACAGCGTCCACAGCAGCAAGGTCGGGGTTATCCAGCTCGCATCCGCGTATATCATACACCTGTATATCCTCTAAATGCTCTCCGAATAAGCGGCAGCACATATCATAATGAAGCCGGCCTATAGGCCCGAAGCCGATGATTCCAACCTTTAAGCTTTTTGTTGCGGTGCGTGTTTTTAGATAATGGCGGATGAATAAACCGCTGACTGCAGCTGTCCGGGCAGCACTCGGCAGCGGGGTGCCCAGCATGGCGTAAGGAATGCCTGTTTCTGCGTTGTTGAGCAGTGTGACACTGTGTGCCCTTGGCAAACCGGCGTCGATATTGCCTGGGAAGCTGGCGATCCACTTCACACCGGCAGTCTTTACCGACCCGCCGATGTAAGCAGGCATAGCTATGATGCGATTAGCTGGATTGCGATAACGCAGGTAGGGCTTTATCGGCTGTGCATAATCGCCGGAATCGATAATTTGCACCGCAACCTCTATGCTGTCAACAAGCTCTTCCCAGTGCAATCCGATAGAGCGAATATGTTCATCGCCGAGATATAGCACGGTCATGTTCCTCTCGTTTTTGGATTAGGGAGTGTGCTAAATTTCAGAGCGAATTCAGCCGAATTGCTGCTTTACCCACTCATCGTTGAATACGGTATCCATGTATCGCTCTCCGCGATCATGTATAATAACGACGCATATGGCATCATCGGGCAGCTCGTGCTCGATCGATTTTAAGGCATGGATAATCGCGCCAGAGGAAGGTCCTGCCAAAATCGATTCCTGCGCAACGAGCAGTCTGCAGCCATCGACCATATCTTTATCGGCTACCTTTATAGCTTGATCCATAAACCTCGTCTGGGCAAAGGGCGGTATGATACCTGTTCCAAGTCCCGGGAAGCGGCGGTTGCCGTTCACTCCTCCGAAAATAACGCTGCCTGCCGCATCGACAGCTACCACTTTCGTGGATAGCTTATGCTCGCGCACATATTGCGAGCAGCCTAACATGGTGCCGCAGGTACTGACGCCGCCGACAACAAAATCGACATGGCCTAGCTCTTCAACAATTTCGTGCATCGTACCCTCATAGTGAGACAAATAGTTGTTTTTATTCGCATATTGATTCGGCCAGAAGCTATTGGGAATGCGCTCTAATAATTGCTGTACTCGATTTAACCTTGCGGGCAGAAACTCACCTGTCTCAATATCAGGCGCTTCAACCAGTTCGATCTCTGCGCCATAAGCACGCATGATGCGGATATTTTGCTGCGTCGCCTTTGGATCAATGACGCTTACGAATTTCATGCCCAGGTAGGAGCTGATGGCAGCGAGACTAATCGCCATATTCCCTGAGCTGGACTCAATGATGACGGAGCCGGGCCCGATCAAGCCTTCATCCCATGCTTTATTAATAATACGGGCGGCGGAGCGGTCTTTCGCGCTGCCTCCCGGGTTTAGCAATTCAAGCTTTGCGAATACTTTGATGCCGCGGTCGTTCGCAAACAGCTTCGAGAGCTGGACCAGCGGCGTATTCCCGATGATGGACAACAAATTTCTCTCCAAAGGCTAACACCCCTTAAAAATAAATTTTTTTGGATTTCACCGTCCCGCGTTCAAGTTGTTCATTTTCCGCTGCGCGTGTTACCGAAATGCCCTCAAGCATGCGATTTTGAATCATTTGTCCAATGTCCCCAATTTTATGCTCGATAGCATGCTTAATATGGACAAGCATTTCATCTTTCAGCGATTTGCTTTGAATATGAACAAGCAGCTTATTCTCATGGATTCTTACTCGAAGCTGAGCGTCATGGATGTATTGGTGTACGACATTTTCGATATCGTATAGGCTGATTTTTTCCCCATGCTTCAGATCCGTGCCGATTCGCTTGGAGATACAGCTGAAGCATTGCCGCTGCTTGCCGTCTATGCAGATGGTTTGAAAATCACGCACGACGTCGTAGGTGACATACCTCATAGCTGGGAACAATGAACGTACAAAAGAGGTCAATACGAGAACGGCTTCGTTCTCTTTCAGCGGTTCAAAGCTGTCGTCGATTTGCTCTGCCGGTATTGCCTCGGCATAAATGCCATCAGCGATGACATATAGCCCAAGCTCATGTGAATAGGAGGCGATTGCTCCAACTTCAATCGAGCCATACGTGTCTAAAATATGCTGCGGCTTGATTCCAAACCGTTCGGCCATGTTGTGCTGCCACTGGAGCGGGGCGATTTCGCCGACCACTATTATTTTTTTGATGCCAAACTGCTTTGGTTCCTGCGCGTAAGAGACGATAGCATCCAAAATCGACGGCATCGTATAAAGAAGCTCTGGTCGATAAGATTCCAGCCTCGCAATATGCTCTTCAATCGGGAGCGAGAACGACAGGGAGTCTGCCGCTAGGCCAAGCCGGTCAAAGATGGTCAGCGCTGTATTTGCTGCATGCCCTGTACCCATGTCGGCTAATGCTCTGCGAATAGGAACGGGAGGCTCTGCGTCAGTGCTGGCTGCACTGGCGCTGGCGGTCAGCCAATCCTGAAAGCAGGCTGTTTTTGCATCGATATAACTCTCGTCATCTTCCTTTGAATAATAAATCGCCTTGCGAACGCCTGATGAAGTGCCTGAGGTTCTGTAAACGGACAAACCTTCCTCTTCTCGAGCTCTCCCTGTAAAATAATGCTGCTCCAAAATGTCCGACGTGATGAGCGGAAGATCAGACAACTGGCAAACTTGCGGATCTATTCCATCCTGTTGAAGAAGGGTGTTGTACCAGGGGTGATGCTGGACGATTCGCTTGATATGCGGATGAAGCAGAGCTAATGGTGACATTTGGTGTTGAGCCTCCTGTAGGACAAATATCTCGAATGAATGCGTTAATTAAGCATATGTTGTTTGCGCCTCTAGGTTCTGATTATGGGGACAAACGCCTACATCCATTTCGTTCAAGCTTCGTATGCTAATAAGAGTGAATCATGAGGCAGTAGTATATTGTGAGAGAGAGGGTGGCTGCTATATCGTTTATGAAAAAACATCGTCGTACGGTTGCGGATAAGTGGGCCAAATCGGAAGTGATGAGACGTGACTCGGTGTTAAAGAATCATTTGCCGGAAGCGGAGATGATGACAAGGAAGAGCCTGCTTAAAATGTTAAAACAGTGGGGGATGGTGTATGTAAAGCCGATCAGAGGTGGACAGGGGAGAGGTGTGATGAGGGTAGAGCTTGACGAGGAGGGCTTTCGGCCCTATTCGTACCAGCTTGGAGAGAAAAGGTTGGCTTTTTTCACCTATAAAGCGGCTTATCAGTCTATTTTGAGAGATTCGAAAAGGAAGGCTTACCTAGTGCAAAAAGGGATTCGCTTGCTGAGGCATAAGGGGCGTCCGTTTGATATAAGGCTCGTGGTGCAGCAGTCGCCGCACGGGGGTTGGGAGGCGACGGGAACTTTGGGCAGAGTAGCACATCCTCGAAAAATTGTAACGAATGGCAGTCAGGGAGGAACGATTTATCCAACGGGGTATTTGCTGAGGCGTTATATGAGTGCGCCAGTGAGGCGGCGTATGTTGAATGGGATGGATAAGCTTGGCGTTCTCACCGCAATGAAGCTCCACCAGACTTATCCCGGCATTAAGGAATTAGGTGTTGATCTTGCGCTTGATCGCGAACTTAAGCCATGGATACTTGAAGTTAATACGCTGCCTGATCCATGCCCGTTCTTACTGCTTGATGACCAATCGATGCTTCGGAAAATCGTACGCTACGGCAAGGCATACGGAAAAACCTACAAGCTGAACTGTAAAAAGGCGAAGCGCGGGGTTAGGTAGAGCGGTGTGAGTGGGCAAGCTCGACTAACCGCTTTAAGGGCGCGGATGCTCTAACAGCACATAAGTGCCAGAGTTAGCACCTAATAAGCACATATATATGCATATTAGGTGCAATTGGCATAAGATCAGCTCGAAATCTTGCTGGTAAGCACAAATATGCCCTTACAGCGTGGAAAGTAATACGAGTCGAGTGCTCAAGTTTGCACTTAGTCTGTCATGAACATCAACTGCATCGAAAATGCGGTGCGGAAGCGAAGGCTCTCCACGGGATCTCGCAAATCGCGGCCGGTGAGCCTTTCGCATTTTTCGAGGCGATAGGTGACGGTGTTGCGATGCACGAACAGCTGCTTTGCCGTTTCGGCAAGCTGACAATGCGTATCGTAGAAGGTGCTGAGCGTTTTCATTAAATCGCTGCGCTCCTTGCCTTCAATGCTTAATAAATCCTTGAACGTCTCCTCGTAATATTCCTTGAGCTCCTCCTTTGGGATCATCCGCAGCAAGTTGCTGAAATCTTTGGCGCGGTAAGGTTGGACAAACTGCTTCTTTCGCGCGTCGTAACCTGTTTGCAGCGCTTCGATCGCTTCCTTATAGGATAAAGGGACTTGTGTAAGCTGTGATACCGGATTCCCGATGCCAATCGAGATGGGGATGCCGTGCTGCTCGCTTAGGCAAAGCACCATTTGCTTCAGCTGCCCTAAAAACTTATCTTCGGTGCCTTTGGCAGCATCTTGATTTGCCTTAAGCGCGATAAGGAAGCAGAAGTATTCGTTTTTCGTAAAAAGTACAAAACGCAAATCAAGCTTCGAAAACTCGCTTTTCAGCACATTGTAATGGCGGTCGCGCTCGGATATAAAGCGGCCATCAGATTCGAGTGCGCTTGGCGGACGGAAAGAATCAAAAGAGGTATCGCGCTTAGCGACAATGCTGACGTAAACGGGATGATTCAACAAATCATAGTTTTTGCTGCGATGAATAAGCTCTTGCTCAGAGGTAATGAGGCCATCAACAAAGTCGGAGAAAAACTCATTTTTATAACGCCTCGACCGCTCTTTGACCGCTTGCTTCTTGATAAGCTCGAGTCCGATGACGTTGGCGGCTTGTTCCATTGCATGTTTCGTTAAGTTGCTGAAGTGTTTGCTGCTGTCGCTCGTCAAAGCGACCAACAATCCTTCTAGTTGAAAGGTAACAATCGGGTACAGCTCAACAGCTGTAAAAGGTGCGCCAATGAAAGCTTGAGAAGTAAATGGGATGCTGTAAGAGCTGTGCAGCGAGGGTGAGATCAGCTCTGCTTGAAGATCGGACGACAATGCAAGATACAAATCCGTTGTCATAGCGTTTGAACGATGTAGAAGTCCGCCTTGTGGATTGATCAGCATAACCGGGGAGTCGATGAGAAGCGACAATGCTTCAATGACGTCGACGGTGCTTTTGCCCTGCATAATCATTTGTGAAAACTGTTTATGTGTCGTCAATGCATAATGCAGCTCATCCGTGCGCTTCTCCAAAATATGGCTAAGCGAGTCGTTGCATATATCACCCAGCGAATGCGCCAGAGACAGCTCGATAATCGGAAAATGCAGCTTTTCCGCACACTGAAGCACATCGCTTGGCACCTCCTGCAAAAAACGTTTGGTCTTAATCGCTAGACCGGCACATCCGAATTCAGCCATGCTTTTGACGAGTGAGAGCAGAGCCTCTGGTTGATCCTTCATCGCATAACCGGTCGTGAGAAGCAATTCCTGCGGTTTCAAATAGTTAATAATATCTGGAGCGTCCATGATGTTGACCGATTGGACGCTATTTGTCATGCCGTCATGTCCGGCAAGTATTTTTGCATTCGCATATACCGGGAGAGATAAGAGTTCTTTTAGGAGCATAACCACACCGCCAATGCTTTTTATGTTAGATTATATGACACAATATATCATCTATGCAGCGGGGTGTAAATATATGATTGTGCGGATTATGCAAGGAATATGGGATATTTTTAGCTACTATGCACAATGACAATGACATGGATTCGGATTATGATGTAGCTACAAAACAATTTTGTGTTATATAACCTGACAACAACAAGGGATTGGGGTTGGTACAAATGAAATTAGTGGTGAATCAGGTTGGGAAAAGCTTTGGAAGCAGAACGATTTTGAAAAATGTAGATCTTACAGTTAACTCGCATGAGTTTATTTGCATACTTGGCCATAGCGGATGCGGCAAATCGACGCTGTTAAATATGATTGCGGGTTACCTTCTGCCTGATGATGGTGCGATTACCGTAGATGGAGAAGAAATTAAGGGTCCTTCCAAGTCGAGAGGAATGGTATTTCAGGATCATGCCTTATTCCCTTGGATGACCATAAAGGACAACATTGCCTTCGGCCCAGAAGTGCAGAAGATGCCAAAAGCACAGGCGAAGGAAACTGCAATGGAGTTTCTGAAGCTGGTAGGGCTGGAACAATACGCCGGACATTATCCTGGTGAATTGTCGGGGGGCATGAAGCAGCGGGTAGGCATTGCAAGGGCGCTTGCGAGCAAGCCGGACATTTTGCTAATGGATGAGCCGTTTGGCGCACTTGATGTACTGACACGAGAGACGATGCGAGTAGAGCTGCAAAAGATTTGCAGTCAGCTCAAGCCAACAATCCTGTTCGTGACACACAGCATAAGCGAAGCGGTTTATCTCGCGGATCGTGTTGTCGTGATGAAGCATGGTGAAATTGCAGAAATTTTCGAGGTCGGAATTAAACATCCGCGATCTTCCCATTCTGCTGGTTTTGGCGAAATGATGAGCCGCATTGAACGGGTTCTTATGGATGAGGAGCATCTGGAGCTAGCGCAAGCAAAGGTGGGGTCATAATGAACGGAGCCAAATTATCTACCGTGAAGGACACAGGAAGCATGCAGGCTTCACGGACGGGGACGACAGTAATAAGCAAGCAGGCGCGAGGCAAACGGCCATCGGCAATGAATCAGTTTTTTCAGAAATATAACATCCTCCCATCCATAATGTTTTTCGTTTTTTGGGAGCTGTTCTCTAGAGTGAATGAAACGGCAAAGTTTTTTAATCCGAACTTTCTTCCTGCACCGACCGTGCTGCTATCGGAGGGCTGGGAGCTCGCGAAGACGGGGATTATTACAGACAGCTTGATCTCTAGTACGATTCGAATTGCGCTTGGCTTTGTTATCGGAAGTACGGTGGCGGTAGGGGTTGGCGTCATCATGAGCAAGTTCAAAACGGTTGAACGATGGTTTTCGCCCATTCTCAACTTAGTTGGCCCGATTCCGACCTTGGCGCTGCTGCCCTTGTTTATTATCTGGTTTGGGATCGGCGAGTTTCCGAAGGTTCTGCTTATTGCGTGGACGACGTTTATCCCGGTGCTGGTGTACACGCTAGACGGCTTTAAGTCGGTGCCTTCCACGCTGATCCGATCTGCGCTCAGCTTGGGTGCGACGGAGCGGCAAATTTTCACGAGAGTGATGCTGCCGTCGGCCATTCCGAATTTTCTCGTTGGCGCGCAGGTGAGTCTAGGCTTATCCTTCTCAGCGCTCATCGTCTCCGAGATGATGGGGGCCAAATCAGGGCTTGGCTATATCATCGTAGATGCGAGAAATTATTTTAAAATATCGAATATGTTCATTGCCATCATTCTGATTGGCCTAGAATATAGCTTGTTTTCTTACCTGCTGAAGCTGGTTGAGAAGAGGGTAATGGCTTGGCGTAAAGGCGGACTTCGAGATGCCATCGAGAAGTAACGCTACATACGAAGCTGAAGCAGTACAACTAAAAAGAGATAAGTGGAGGGAATACCAATGAAAAAATCGGGAAAATGGTTTAAATCTGCAATTGTCCTTACGTCGTTAACTTTTGTGCTTGCTGCGTGCGGCGGCAACGAGAAGGCGCCAGCAAATGCAAATGCAAATGCAAATGCGCCGGCATCCACTGAGCTTGAGATGAAAGATCTAACGCTAGTTGGTGTTCGTGATGCACAAATCTCATCGCAGCAAATTATTGCCGACAAGCTTGGTTATTTCAAGGAAGAAGGGCTTAATGTAACGAGTCAACTGATCGAGAGCGGGCCGGATATCGGACCGATGGTTGCTGGCGGCAGCGCACCTGTAAGTATTCAAACGAACTTTATGGATATTATTTTGAAATCAACAGACATTCCGGTCAAAATCATTGCGCCGCTCGCACAAATTGCTGGCACGCAAGCGGTTGTAGGTTCAAGCAAGCTTGAGCTGAAGAGCGCGAAGGATCTTGAAGGCAAAACGATTGGTATTCCAAGCGGAGCTGACGTTACGATTGCAATCAATAACATGGCTAAAGAGCTTGGCGTAGACGCAAGCAAAATCAAATATGTAAATCTTGCACCGAGCGACGCGGTTGTCGCTTTGGAGAAGGGTGACATCGATGCGCTGGCTGCTTGGGAGCCGTTCATTACGAAGGCGATTCAAGGCGGCGGCAAGTTCCTCTTCAGCGGCACGAAGAGCGAGCTTCCTGACAAGCAAGGTGATGTGAATTGGATGAGCGTGCATACGACGATCCAAGTTTCAGATGATTTCCTTAAGAAAAACCCGAACACTTTAAAAGCTGTCCTGCGCGCTTTGAAGAAAGCGACGGATTATATCAATGACAACCGTGAGGAAGCGATTAAAACATTAGCGCCTGAGCTGCACCTTAGTGAGGAAGAGCTGACTCAAATCATGTCACGGAATGTGTATTCGATGGAAGTTGGCGATACCTACGTGAATGGAAGCAACGGGCCTGCTGTCGGCGAGTATCTGAAATCTGTTGGTAACATCAAATCGATTCCTGCTCCAGCTACCTATCATGATCTGAGCCTGCTGAAAGAGGTAGATGCAAGCTTGATAGTTACGGAACTGAAATAAAAATAGAGCTGAAATAGTAATAGAGTGCGGTTAAAACATGCTCATCTCCTGAAGATGATTAGTTTTACACAAATAGGTAGTTAATAGGGCCGCGGACCTCGTTGTCCGCGGTTTATTTCATTAGCATCGCAGCTGCTACGCGATTTGGCAGATTCGGCTCATAAACGGCATAAAAGTGACTGGGCAATGAAAGGCGGAGGGTGAGATGGTCGGACGAGAGAAACTGGATGTATTGATCAAAAACGGCAGCGTCGTATTGAAGGATGAAGTGCGGATGCTGGGCATAGGAATCAAAGCGGGACGTATTGTTGTGCTTGGCGAGAATCTCGATGATATAGAGGCGAATTCGGTAGTGGATGCAGCGGGCTTAACCATTATGGCTGGCATGATTGATGTACACGTCCATCTGAATGAGCCGGGCTTGGGAGAGTGGGAAGGCTTTGAGACGGGGTCTGCTGCTCTCGCTGCTGGCGGCTGCACCACCTATATTGATATGCCGCTAAATGGCATTCCGCCTACAGTCACTGTGGATGCTATGCACCAGAAGCTGGCGGCTGCAGAGGGGCGGTCCTATGTGGATTATGCCATCTGGGGCGGTTTGGTGCCTGGCAAGCTGCATGAGCTTGCGCCTTTGGATGAAGCCGGAGTGGTTGGTTTTAAAGCATTCATGTCATCGCCAGGTGATCCGAGTGAGGATGCGTTTCGAGAGGTGGATGATTATACGCTGCTCGAAGGCATGAAGATCATCGCGGGTCTCGGCAAGGTGCTAGCCCTTCATGCCGAAAGCGAGCCGATTGTTGCTAAGCTTGGTCAAGCGATGCGGGCGGAAGGACGATTGACGCCTGCTGACTATGTGGCCTCGCGACCTATTATTGCTGAGCTGGAGGCTATCAATCGGGCACTCTTTTATGCGGAGCAAACGGGCTGTGCGCTTCACTTTGTTCATATTAGCAGCGAGGCGGGCATTAATCTGATTACGGCTGCGCGTGAGCGCGGGATGAACGTTACGGTTGAAACCTGTCCTCATTATTTAGCTTTAACATCGGCTGATTTGGATCGTAAGGGAGCGGTGGCGAAATGCTCTCCGCCGCTGCGAGATGCCGAGGAGCGGGCGAAGCTGTGGAATGCCGTTGCCGAAGGGCGAGTGGATATGATTTCGTCGGATCATTCGCCTTGTCCAGCCTCGATGAAGGAGGCGGACAACTTCTTTGATGCTTGGGGCGGTATCGCCGGAGCGCAAAGCTCAGTAGAGCTCATTGTGGGAGAAGGCCATGTGAAGCGGGGGCTGCCGCTCACGCTGATCAGCGAGCTGCTGGCAAGCGGGCCGGCAAGACGATTTGGACTGCAAGATTCGAAGGGTGAAATACGCATTGGTGCAGACGCTGACCTTGTGCTGATTGACTTGAACAAGTCTTATACGCTGGAAGCGGAGCAGCTGTATCAACGTCATAAGCATAGTCCATATGTCGGTGAAGAGCTTCATTGCAAAATAAAGGCTACCTATGTAAGGGGTCGCCTTGTCTATGAAGAATCGGAAGGGTTAAGCGAGAGTATGCAAGGCGAGTGGGTTAGGCAATAGGCTTAAGTTAATGGAAGGAGGAGCAGCTATGATGCGAAGTGTACTTTCCCATCCGAGAGAGAAGGAACGGCTATTATCGTATTTCGAGACGCAGGTTATGCAAGTATTAAATTGGCTGGCAACATATAGCCCGGATGAAGAAGGCGGCATAACGCGGCTGCTTTATACCGAGGGATGGCTGGAGACGCAGCAAGCGCTTGCGCTCAAAATGGAGAGCTGCGGTCTAACGACGGAGTTTGATAACGTTGGCAACTTATTCGGAAAATTACAAGGCGACGATCCGGATGCGCCTTCTATTATAACGGGCTCACATATTGATACGGTTATTCAAGGCGGGCATTATGACGGAGCCTATGGCATTGCGGCGGGTTTGCTTGCACTTGATTATTTGCAAAAGCAATTCGGCAACCCGAAGCGAACGCTGGAGCTTGTATCCCTCTGCGAAGAGGAAGGCAGCCGATTTCCGATGGCTTACTGGGGATCGGGCAGCATCGCCGGCAAACGAAACTTTGAGCAAATTGTTCATTTGCAGGATGCTCAAGATGTATTTTTTGCGGATGCGATGCAGCAATGCGGCTTTGGTGAAGGAACGGGCAGGGATAGCCGCCGTCATGATATTGGCGCGTTTATTGAGATCCATATCGAGCAAGGGGCGGTGCTGGAGCAGGAAGGCGTCGCTATCGGTGTAGTGGAAACAATTGCTGGCCAACGAAGATTGAAGTTTGAAGTCATTGGCGAATCGAATCATGCGGGAACGACTCCGATGCATATGCGCAGGGATGCGCTTGAAGGGGTTAGTGCGATGATTGGGGCGCTGCGTCAAGAGGCTATGCGGCTTGGATCGCCATTAGTGGCGACTGCTGGCAGGCTGCAGGTGTTTCCGAATGTACCAAATGTCGTTCCGGGAAAGGTTGTATTTACTGTAGATGCGCGTCATGCCAATGAACAGGCTCTCGATAGCTTTTGCCGCTGGATCGTACAGCGTTTTACGGCATTGGCAGGTGAGAGGCAGCTGCAGATTCAAGGGACGGAGTGGTTTAGGGAAGAACCGGTTCCGATGAATAATGTGCTCAAACAGCATATGGATCATATTTGTGGTGAAATGGGCATTTCTTCGAAACGAATGGTTAGCGGAGCGGGGCATGATGCACAAATGTTTGAGCATATTTGTCCGACTGCGATGTTATTTGTTCCAAGTAGACGAGGCATATCGCATTCACCGGAGGAGTATACAGAGCCACGGGAGCTTGCGGTTGGTGTACTCGTGCTGACAGAGCTGCTGTATCGACTAGGCTATGAGGGGGAAGAGCTATGAAGCTATACAAAGATTTGGCGCCATCACCGCGTACGATTATGACACCGGGTCCAGTCGAGGTGGATCCGCGGGTGCTGCGGGCGATGTCGTATCCGATATTGGGACAATTTGACCCAGAGTTTACGGCATTAATGAATGAAACAATGGAGATGCTGCGCCAATTATTTAAGACTGATAATGAATGGGCATTCCCTGTGGACGGGACGTCGAGGTCGGGGATAGAGGCTGTTCTCGTAGGCTTGATCGAGCCTGGCGATAAGGTGCTGGTACCGATTTATGGACGCTTCGGCCATTTGCTGACCGAGATTGCGAAGCGCTGCGGTGCTGAGGTTGTAACGCTGGAGAAAGATTGGGGCAGTGTATTTTTAACGGAGGAAATAGTTAATGCCATAAAGGAGCATCAGCCTGATGTCGTAGCACTTGTGCATGGCGAGACATCAACGGGAAGAATGCAGCCGCTCGAAGGCATCGGGCAAGCGTGCAGGGAAGTGAATGCGCTCTTCATTGTGGACGCTGTTGCGACAATTGGCGGTATTGAGGTAGCGACTGATCGGCTGCTCATCGATGCGGTAATTGGAGGCACGCAGAAGTGTTTATCCGTACCGGCAGGCATGGCGCCGATTACGTACAATAAACGTGCAGAGGTGAAGCTGCTCAGCCGCAAAAAGGTTGAAAGAGGGCTGCTTCTTGCTGACGACGAGGATGACCCGCTGCTGCGCCCGATTCAAAGCAACTACTTGGATTTGAGTCAGCTGCAGGATTATTGGAGTCCGGCTCGGCTCAATCATCATACGGAAGCGACGTCCATGCTTTATGCGCTTCGTGAAGGGCTGCGGCTCGTGCTGGAAGAGGGGCTGGAGGCGCGTTTTGCACGGCATCGTGAGCATGAAGGAGCGTTGATTGCTGGTTTGGAGGCAATGGGCTTGCGTCTCTACGGCGACCCCGCCTGCAAAATGACCGTCGTTACTTGTATTGAAATTCCGGCTGGCATAGACGGAGAATCTGTACGTTCGATGCTGCTTGATCATTACGGCATCGAGATCGCCAGCTCCTTCGGTCCCTTGAAGGGGAAAATATGGCGCATCGGCACGATGGGCTACAGCTGCAGCAAGCGCAACGTGCTGCTTACGCTGGGCGCGCTGGAAGCCGTTCTGCTGCGACATGGTCATCAGTTGGAAGCGGGCCTGTCACTGCAGGCGGCTATGGATGTTTATGGGATGTAGATCAAACAGCTTGCTCCCTTGTATAAGGTGAGAGCAGGCTGTTTGTTTTGGATCAAAAGCAGTATGATTTGTAGATTTATTTTAGTTGGGTGGGCTTTAGGTTTTGGTACTTTGGACTTTAGGTTTTGATGTATTTGCTCGTTAGGGAGCGGGCTGGGACTGCAGGCAGCTATGGATTTATATAAGATGTAAATTAAACAGCGTGCTTCTTTATTAAAGGTGAGTAGGGGATGCTAGTTTTGAACCAAAACGGAATGAATTATAGGTTTTTTATTGGGTGAGTTTATGCTTTTAGACTTTGGTCCTTAGTTTTAAATGAATTTTCTCACTATCCCGTACCGTGATTGTTGCTCAAAGTTGCTGACGGTTGATGACTATAGTCTATTTGGCTAACTAGTTGTATTGATGCGGCTATCCTGCACATTTGCAGTAACTTACACTAATTTAGGGGTAAAACCTCTCTATCCTGTATTTCTGCAGGAACTAGCTCGTAATTCGGTATTGCAAGCTTGTAAATGAGATGCTATATGGTATAAATACAACATAGATGCTCCGAATTGAGCTAATCCAGCCGCTATCCTGCATTTCTACAGGATAGCTTAATTCACAAGGGTGATTAAATAGCACAATCACTAGCGCGATGCGCTATTGCAGTTAATTAGAGTAATTAACAAACGCAATCACTAGCGCGATGCACAATTGCAGTTAATTAGAGCAATTAACAAACGCAATCACTAGCGCGATGCACAATTGCAGTTAATTAGAGCAATTAACTAACGCAATCACTAGCGCGATGCACTATTGCGGTTAACTATCATAATCAACTAAAGCAATCACTACCATAATTCACAATTCCGATTAGCTGTTTACTGGTGAAATGCAATACTGATCATGATTCCCTCACTACGCCCTATTAGAATAAGAGCTCAAGCGTGTCTTTTTTCAGCTCATAATATCTGATGGTTCTCCCTTTGGATACGGATTGGAGCCAACCTTTGTCAGCTAGTCCGGCAAGGAGCTTACGGGCTGTGCGGAAGTTGAGCTTCCACGCGTTGCAAACATCAATTGGGCGAATAGGGCGACCGAGCTGCCATGCGAGCAGGAGCAAATCTTTTTCAATTTTTGAAACGGGATTTATATTTGCTTTATGCAATAAATAAGGTCCGATAACGAGCTGAAGCAAAGAGCGGCATATTTCTGGTCGATCTTTAATATCGTCAAAAGAAAAATGGATCATTTTCCAGCCTAATGCAGTTAAGAAAGTGTCACGATTAAGTGAGTAGCTGAATTTCTCGCGATCCATGTCTTTGACATGAGACTGAAAACCGTCGCATTCTATATCAAAACGCCCAAAAGGCGGGAGAAACGCAAAATCAAGAAAATACGATTTGCGGTTCCGATCATAGACTTCATATTCTGGGTGCAGGTAATCAAAATTGCCGAATACCGGCCACCATACATTTTGAAGAAGGAGCTTCTCGCCATAGCTGTGTCCTCTTAATAATCTCGCTTTGCGTTCACCGCTTCTCTTTTCTAAATGTTTCTCAATAAAAAGCGTGTGCATATGTTCAAAAGTGTGCATGATGTGTTCCCTCCTTATATTTGGACAAAAAAAGAACGTCCCTTTGCCATGAGCAGAAGGACGTTCTTCGTCTTTTTTCGTATCGTATGAAATTGGCCTCTTAACTAGTTGTTGATATAACGCTCAAAAATAGCGCCAAAGTCCTTGATGCGATATTGCTTGTGCGTATTTACAAGCCAGTTGAACGCGGATTTGTTCAGTCCGTCGAATTGTTCGACGACGTTGAAGTCGCCTTTATGGATTTGCTGCAACGTTGTGGATGCGAGATCCAGACTCCGTCTTGCATATTCAAGCGAGATTTCGTTCTCGCGTGTAATTTCTGAGATTTTGATAAGTGCTTTATAAAGGTCTTTCAGCTCTTCGATATGCTTCTTATTTACATCAATTGAAAAGGGGATTGAGCCAATCGAGAACTTGATTTCAACGTCAAGGTCGACCGTGCCTGCCGTTTCCAATGCAACCTGTGAAATTTGGTTCGCGCTATAAGAGTAACGCTTCAATGTCCGTTTTTTGCTTAGTGCGCTTTTGCCGTCCAAATGAATGAGTGCAAGGTTTGTGAAGCAATATTCGTCGGTTTTTGACTTAATGAGAAAATAAATTTTCTCGTTATCCTCATGCATGACGTAATCGTCAGAATCGGCTTTGCTGAAATCTGCGGGCTTGATGATCGCGCCAATATCACTTATTCCAAGGGCATCTGCTGCTAATTTACCAAACATTTTACCATTCCTCTCATCATTGCGTGGAATTCACACCTACTCATTATATATTAAAAAATGGAAATTATGATAGTCCATTTGTCGTATTTTAGCGTTGTGTGATACTGGATAATCCTCTATTTTATTAGCGGCTTATTCACAAACTTTTGCATCGTTTATATAAAGAGGTTTAACTTACTATTTTTCAATTAATCTTCTTACTAAACTTTTTATCGGATGGATAAAATACGGAAAATTCAACAAACTGAGGAGATGGAAAGGAGGAACGTGACAATGAGTGAGCAACGAGAGGATTCGAACACGCTGCGCAGAGGTTTGAAGGCTCGGCATATGACCATGATATCGCTTGGAGGTTCTATTGGTACGGGTTTGTTCCTTGCGAGTGGCGGTGCCATTCACTCTGCTGGGCCGGGAGGAGCGGTGCTTGCTTATTCGCTGATTGGCATTATGGTATATTTTCTGATGACAAGCTTAGGGGAAATGGCTACCTATATGCCTGTGTCTGGAACGTTCAGCACCTATGCAGCGCGTTTTGTTGATCCTTCGCTTGGTTTTGCGCTTGGCTGGAACTATTGGTACAACTGGGCGATAACGATTGCGGCGGAGTTGTCTGCGGCCACGCTTATTATGAAGTTTTGGTTTCCGAACAGTCCGTCTATTTTGTGGAGCGGTCTATTTCTATTGTTAATGCTTAGCCTTAACCTTCTGTCTGTTAAGGGTTACGGCGAATCGGAATACTGGCTTGCCATGATCAAAATTGTCACGGTAATCGTGTTTATCGCTATCGGCTTGATGATGGTGATCGGCATTTGGAATGGGAAAGCGGTTGGCATAAGCAATCTGACGGACAATCCGTTTCCTGCTGGTTTTTTAGCTACGTTAGGCGTGTTTATGGCTGCGGGCTTCTCTTTTCAAGGAACGGAGCTAATTGGAGTAACGGCTGGAGAGAGTGAGAACCCTCGCGAGAATATCCCGCGTGCCATCCGTTCTATTTTTTGGAGAATCCTCTTGTTCTACATATTGGCGATATTGCTAATTGGCATGTTGATCCCTTATTCAAACGCGCAGCTCGCGAGCGGAGACATTTCGACGAGTCCATTTACGATCATTTTCGAGAGAGCAGGTCTTGCCGTAGCGGCTTCAATTATGAATGCGGTCATTTTGACCTCGGTATTGTCAGCAGGCAATTCCGGTATGTATGCCTCTACGCGGATGCTTTGGGTGCTGGCGAAGGAGGGGAAGGCCCCTCGTTTTCTGGCTAAGCTGAACGTGCGCGGGGTTCCTGTAGCGGCGCTCCTTGCGACGGGGGCTCTTGGCATGCTCGCTTTCTTAGCTTCCTTCTTCGGTGACGGCGTCGTCTACGTGTGGCTGCTGAATGCTTCGGGGATGTCTGGCTTTATCGTTTGGCTTGGCATTGCAATTAGCCATTATCGCTTTCGCAGAGCTTATGTATCACAAGGCCACAAGCTTGAGGGCCTGGCCTATTTGGCGAAATGGTTTCCGATTGGTCCGATCCTAGCTATGCTGCTCTGTATTGTTGTGATTGGCGGTCAGTTTATCGGCGCGCTCAAGGATGGCCGTATTGATTGGGCTTATATCTTCGCCTCCTACATCGGCATTCCCCTTTTCCTTGCCATCTTTATCGGACACAAATGGAAGTATCGTACTCGAATGCTGACGCTGGCAGAATGTAAGCTAGATCCGGAGGATTAGTATGAAAAAAAAGCTCCCAACCGTTATGCGCTGAGGCATTAGGCTGGAAGCTTTTTTTTAATAAAATTTATAAAAAAATTAGTCGAGTACAGCTGTAATATGAGCTTTAGTAATCGACCAGTGGGACGTCGTCCACACTTTTTCTTTTTTCTCGATAAAAATAATTTGCGGGGACTCATGCTTAACGGAAGTATCTTCAGCGATTTGGTTGGAAACCGGACGCGATTCAATAACTTTTACAAGCACGTATTCCACATCTTCTCTTGGTTTCCCATCAAGATATTGATTGAATTCTTGGTAAGCGTTAGCGCTGACCGGGCAAGTTGTGCTGTGCTTGAATATAACGAGTGGACGAGTAGCTGAAGCTTCATAGACGTTGTTCCATTCTTCAATGGAAGTGATTTCTTTGTATGACATAAGGGGAACACTCCTTTTAATCTGCTGTGCAGAAATTAATTAAAATCGTACATATAGTATAGCGCTTTTTGACGAGTAAAGTCATTTTTTTGTCGTTATGCCTTGAGCCATATTACTATTGTATGAATCGGGTATTGCAATCGGAATTGGAGCGTGCTATGATAACGGAAGTCGAAATGACCGTTTTAGTTTTTTGGTCAGTTTTTAAAGTGATAAAGGAATGAAATGCTCGGAGGTGAAGGAATGGCCATTGATCGACGACAGCAGATTGTGAATGCTGCGGGGAAGTCGTTCGCGTTGTTTGGGTATAAGGCGACGACCATGGATCAGGTAGCGAAAATTGCGAATGTGGGCAAAGGGACGATCTACACGTTCTTTACGAATAAAGAAGAGTTGTTCCACGAAATTATGAAGAAGCTTATTATTGAAATGAAGCAGGTTGCAGAAAAGGTTGTTGATCCTAATCGATTATTCTTCGATAATTTGAACGCTGCGCTCGAGCAGCTGCTCGATTTTCGCGAGGAACATGAGCTTGCACTTAAGCTATCGCATGAGGTACGCGAGATTGGTACGCCCATGGCGCTGGAGGGTATACAGCAAATAGAGAAGGCAGTCGTTGGTTATATTCAACATCAAATCCAGCTGGCGATCGATAAGGGCGAGATTAAGCCTTGTGATCCAGAAATGACTGCGTTTGTTATGCTCCGCTTGTATATGGCGCTTACGGTAGAATGGAAAAAAACGCATGAACCGCTGGACAAACAGCAAGTAGCGGAAAAATTGCGATTCTATATGCAAGTAGGATTGGCTCCGGAATAACCTGGATGCCTTTTTTTACACAAAGAAATGACCGAATGAGAGAAATGGTCAATCAGTAATTGGGAGAGTGGACGATTTGAAGTTCAAAGGTTTAAAGCAGTTTGGTAAAGAATTGTCCGGAATCGGCCGCAACAAAATGTTGTTGATATCGGTAATTGGCGTGCTGATGATTCCCGTTATGTACTCATCGATGTTTCTAGGGGCGTTTTGGGACCCGTACGGAAATTTGGATAAGATGCCGGTAGCTGTCGTTAATGCGGATAAAGGGTATGAATTTAACGGCGAGATGATGCATATTGGCGATGATTTTGAGGCAGAGCTAAAAGAAAATGAAAAATTTGAATGGCATTTCGTAAGTAAAGAGGAAGCTGAGGCGGGAATGGAAGATCATAGCTACTATTTGGCCATTGAGATTCCTTCTGATTTCTCGGAGAAAACAACCACTTTAACTTCAGATAAGCCAACGCCGGCTAAGCTTACGTATTTAGCTAATGAGAGCTATAACTTTTTAGCTTCTCAGATTGGTAGCAAAGCAGTCGATACCATGAAAATGGAGCTTAACAAAGAAGTGACGTCGGCTTATACGCGCACTGTGTTTGAGCAAATGGAGGAGCTCGTGGACGGCATAAGCAAAGCGAGCGACGGTGCAGGTGAAATTGCTGATGGGACGACGAAGGCAAAGGATGGAGCCGTACTCATCGAGAAAAACTTAGCGAAGCTGGTCAGTGGATCGCTTACGCTCAAAGAGGGAGTCGCTAAGCTGAACGAAGGCGGCAAGGCGCTTGGCAAAGGCAGTGCCGAGCTTAGCACGGGCACGAATGACTTGGCTAGCGGCCTGGCGCAGCTGCTGGCAGCGCAGAAGGAGCTTGGTGCGGGAGCAGCATCGCTTGGTGAGGGCGCGGGCTCGCTTGGAGCTGGAGCGGTTAAGCTTAGCGACGGCTTGTCGCAATTAGCCGGAGCGAGCGGACAGCTGGCGGGAGGCGCGTCGGACGCGCAGCAGGCAGCAGGGCAGCTGGCGGGCGGTCTTAAGGAATCAGCTGCGGGCGAGGAGCAGCTGAAGGCAGGAGCGTCGCAGCTGGCGAATGGGCTGGCGCAGCTGGGTCAGGCGAACCCCGAGCTGGCGGAGAGCGAAAGCTTTGCGTCTTTGCTCAAAGCGAGCCGAGAGCTTGCGGCGGGTCTGGAGAAGTCTTCAGAAGGACAGAAGCAGCTAAGAGACGGGGCGTCTAAGCTGAGCGACGGCCTAGTCAAAGTATCTGATGGACTTGGAACCTTCGATAAGAAGGTCGAGGAAGCAGCGGCCGGCGGCAAGCAGCTTGGTGCAGGGGCAGAGCAGGTAGTCGCTGGTGCGAAGAAATTTTCAACCGGCATGAATCAGTTCGGCTCGAAGCTTGCTGAAGCATGTGCCGGCGGAACAAAGCTTGCAGCAGGTGCCAAACAGCTGAACAGCGGGGCAGCAACGCTTACGTCTGGACTTTCACAGTTGTCCTCAAGCATTACGCCATTCGTTAATGGTTCGGTAGAGCTGGAGGATGGTGCGCAGCAAGTAGCTTCAGGTTTGTTGAAATTGGAGGATGGCACGCAGGAGTTGTCTGGCAAGCTGAATGAAGCGTCGGATAAGACGTCTGATCTAAAGCTGACCGATACGATGGTGGATATGTTCTCCGATCCAGTGAAGCTTGATGTAGAGAAAGTAACGAAGGTAGATAACTACGGTACGGGTCTTGCGCCGTATTTCCTATCGCTTGGATTATATGTCGGAGCTATGCTATTAACGATTGTATATTCGGTTCGTGAACCGGCTGTTCGTCCAGTTAACGGCTGGAGCTGGTTTTTGAGTAAAGCACTCACTTTAGCGCTAATCGGTACTATTCAGGCATTGATTGCGGATGCTGCTCTTATTTATGTGCTGAAGCTGGAAGTGCAAAGCATGGGCTTGTTCGTCATGTACTCCATACTAACCAGCATTACGTTTATGATGATTATTCAATTCCTAGTTGCTTCAATGGGTAATCCGGGACGATTTATCGCAGTTATTTTGCTTATTTTCCAATTAACGAGCTCTGCGGGCACATTCCCTATCGAGCTTGTACCTGGATGGTTGCAAAAAGTATCGCCGTTCCTGCCAATGACTTACTCGGTCAAAGGCTTTAGAGATATTATCTCAAGCGGAGATTTCAGCTCGATGGCTGGATATGTTGCAATTATGGCGGGCATTGCTATTCTGTTCGCAGTGCTTTCTTATCTGTACTTTACTTTGTCCCATCGGAAAACGAAGGACGATCAGTTGGAACCAGCAGTTCCGGCATCTGTTTAATTTAAAAAAAGGGCTAGTCTCGGATAATCCGTGACACAGCCCAATATGCAAAGACGCTCTCAATCACGATGAAAAGTGGATGAGAGCGTCTTTTTTTTGTATGCAAATGTAGCGCAAGGAAGTGAGGTGAGCCGGACTAACTCCGCACAGTCATATACAAAAACGGCTGACCATTTTGGAAGGGATCATTTAAGATGATCTCTTCTCATTCGGCCAGCCGTTAATTATCTGCTATTCGTGAATTTCAGTGAGCAATTGACCAAGCGTCTCGAGCGCTTGGTCTTCCTGTTCGCCGTCAATTTCCAAAGTCACTTCTTCATTCATCGCAATACCAAGTGTCAGCATGCTAAGCGAGCTTTTGCCGTTTACTTTTTTGCCTTTAGCAATGACGCTGATTTTACAAGGAAAGGTGTTTGCTGTTTGGACGAAGGTTTTAGTTGGGCGTACATGAAAGCCCGTCGGATTGATGATAGTGTAAGTTTTGCTAATCATGATGAATCACTCCGTTTCTTGTGCGTTCTACGAATTGTGTAATTTCCTGAGTGCTCCGCATAGTCAGTGCTTGATTGGCATGAACCGACCATTCGGACTGGTCAAGCTGTCCGATCAGCTCTCTTGCTTGCAGAATCGAACCTGCGCTCATGCTGAATTCATGCAGGCCAAGGCCAAGCAGCAAGGGGATTGCCGTCTGATCGCCTGCCATCTCGCCGCACATGCCCACCCATTTGCCTTCCTTCTCTGCCGCTTGAATAACGAAGCTGATGAGACGAAGCAAGGATGGATGCCATGGCTGGTATAGGTACGATACCGTTTCGTTCATACGGTCTGCCGCCATTGTATATTGAATCAAATCATTAGTGCCGATGCTGAAGAAATCAACTTCAGGAGCGAAAAGATCGGCAGCGACTGCCGCGGCTGGAATTTCGACCATCATGCCTATTTCGATATGCTCGGCAAGCTGCACACCTTCGGCGATTAGCTTCTGCTTTTCTTCCTCAAGCAGCTTCTTTGCCTCAAGGAGCTCCTCTAATACGGCAATCATCGGGAACATGATTTTCAAATTGCCGTAGCGGCTGGCGCGGAGAAGTGCCCGCAGCTGTGTACGGAACAAGTCCTGTCTATCGAGACATAGGCGCAGCGCGCGCTGTCCTAAGAATGGGTTGCTTTCCTTTGGCAGCTCCATGTAGGGGAGCTCCTTGTCTCCGCCTATATCTAGCGTTCTGATGACGACTGGCTTAGGGTTCATTTTCTCAAGTGCATATTTATAGCTGGTGAATTGCTCCTCCTCCGTTGGGAGGGAGCTGCGCCCCATATATAGAAATTCGGTACGAAAAAGTCCAATTCCTTCGGCGCCGTTGTCGATTGCCCGCTGAATATCTTCCAAGCTGCCGATGTTGGCTGCAAGCTCTACTTGCTTGCCATCCTTGGAGAAAGTGAGTTGATCCTTCAGCTTGCTTAATTCCGCTCTGCGCAGATCATCCTTTTGTTTCTTTTCTTGATAGGCTGCCAGCTCTTCTTCCGTAGGCTCAATTAGCACAATGCCTTCAGCCGCATCAACGATAATAACGGCTTGCTCTTTCATATCGTGAACCGCTTGGCCGATCCCTACGATTGCTGGTATTTCCAATGACCGCGCCATAATAGCAGAATGCGAGGTGCGGCTGCCTATCTCTGTGACAAAACCGCGTACGAAGTTCAAATTAAGCTGAGCAGTATCTGAAGGCGTCAGATCGCGCGCAACGATAATACACTCCTCCGACAGATTGGCTAGGTCAGTATGCGGAACGCCGCGCAAATGACTCATGATGCGTCCGGATACGTCCTCAATATCAACAGCGCGTCCTCTTAGCAGTTCATCAGTCATCGATTGCAGAAGGTCGATAAAATATTTAGATATCTCATGGAGCGCAAATTGAGCATCTATGGATTCTTCGGCTATTTTCTGCTCAATCGCTTCAATGAAATCAGGATCTTCCAAAATCATCAGATGACCTTCGAATATTTCGGCTTTGTCTGCTCCGAGGCGCTCCTCTGTTTTTGTGCGAATCGTTTCAACCTCTTCACGGGTGCTTGCAACAGCACGGCGGAACGTTTCTATTTCCTGCGCACTGTCTTGCACAGATTGCTCAGTCGGTATGAAACGCTCGGATGCGAGATGGAAGACCGGGGCAATGGCGATACCCGGTGATGCTGCTATCCCTTTAAGTGTTAATGTCATAAACTTCAGACTCCTTTCGCCGCAGATTGAAGTGATTGCTCCAGCTTGCGGTATTGCTCTGCCGCTTGTATATGAAGCGGATGCTGCTCATCTAAACCTGTATATTTTGTTATCGTAGAATGAAGGCCTAGTTCCTTGATGGAAGCTTGCAGCTCTACAGCCTCGGGATCATCTGCAGCATTAAAATGTAAAGCCGCTGCCATAGCCGTGGTCAAATGAATGGCAGGCATGCCGTATTTATAAGCTAATGAGGCCGGTCTAACTAGACGGTCATTCGGAGAAATCTTGCGAATAGGCGAGCGGCCGATTCGAACAACCTCGTCTACCAAATAAGGATTAACAAAGCGCTCCAAAATTTGCTCAACATAAAGCGCATGCTCTTTTTCATCGAATTGATACGTTTGGATAAGCGCAGCTCCTGATTCCTGCAATGCGCCTCGTACCTCTGCCAATATCTCTTTGTTGTTCATCGCTTCTTGAATCGTCTCGCAGCCTTTAAGGAAACCGTGATACGCTGCAACGCAATGCCCTGTATTAACAGTGAACAGCTTGCGCTCGATATACGGCTCCAGTTGATCAACGTAGTGTACTCCGTCAATTTCCTTAAGTGAATTAAGCAATGGGGAGCGCTCTACTGTCCACTCATAGAAAGGCTCGACCATAACTTCAAGTGGGTCTTCATTTTGCTGCAGCGGAACGATACGGTCAACGGCGGCGTCAGGGAAAACGATATGCTGATCGGCTTTCGCCTGTACATCCGCAGATAGATGGCCATATACGAATTGTTTCAAAATCGTGCTGCCACCAAGGGCATTCTCGCACGCAATAACCGGAAGAGCGGCTTTGCCGCTCTCGATTCTAAGCTCAATTCCTTTAGCAACCGCAGCGGCAATGTGTCTCAGTACCGATACGCCAACAGCGGTTGTGACGATATCCGCTTCTGCGATAGTCTTAGCGACCAAATCTATATTTTTGCCGTCAATAGCAGTTATATGGTCAACAAGATACGTGTCGCCTTGCTCGTTTGCAATCTTAACCGCATATTGCCCTTTTTCCTGCAGCTGCGAGACAAGTGTATCATTTACATCAACAAAACATACCTCGTAGCCCGCGTTATGCAGCAGCAAACCGATAAAACCTCTGCCTATGTTGCCTGCGCCGAAGTGAACGGCCTTCATGATTCCATCCCCGATTCAAAGATAGAAATCAATTCTTGCTCCGATGAAGCGTTCAAGATGCGCTGCATATCTTCTTCCTCTGACACGAGCACAGCAACATTGGTCAAAATATCAAGGTGATCGTCGCCGACAGCCGCTAGGCCGATAATTAATTGAGCAGGCTCTTCGCCGCCGAAGTCTACGCCAGCCGGTACGGTAATAATGGCCATGCCTGTAGATTTAATAAGTGCTTTCGATTCATTCGTGCCATGAGGCATGGCAAGCCCTCCGCCAATATAAGTGGATAGAGACTCCTCGCGCTCAATCATTTTGTCGATATACGACTGCGGAGCATGCCCTGCGTCAACAAGCATTTGTCCAACCATGCGGATCGCTTCGTATTTGTCCTTAAGGTTAACGTTTAATTTTACTTTCTCTGTAGATAGAATGGTCATGATTATTCTCTCCAATCCAATTTGGTTTTTATATATTGTTCAAGCTTCTTTGAGATAAACAACTTAATGCCTGCCGCATCATCATGCGCTAATAAAGTAAGCAGATCCGGCAGCAGCAGCATTGCGCTAATTTCACTTAGCAGCTCAAGGCTATAGGAATCAAGCTTGAGAGGGCCGAGCATCATCAACAGGTGCTTGGCCTGCGCATCTTCATCCTCGCCTAGCTGCAAAGTTCGATCATATCGATATAAAGCAAGCAGCGGCTCTTTAATCCATTCGCTGCGTGTGTGAAGCAGGGCGAGCTCGGTATCTGGTATGACCAGACTTCCTTGCAGCTCTCTTGCGAGCAACTGGTCGGCTATTTTTTCGCGATTTGCATCGATATATGGCTTTCCGATTAAGGAAAGCATACTCGGCAGCTGGTGATCCAATCGATCTTGATCTGGCAACAGCGTTAAGTCATGCACATGGAACCCGTCAAGCAGCTGAAGAACGATGCCGGAATAAAGCTGAAGCTGAAGCAAACGATCCAGAGGTGACTGGCCTGCCGTATCTTCGTTTGCTGATAGGGAGGGTGTCACCTTCTTCAAGGTTGTGCCCTCTATATAGCTGCGAAGCTTATTTGTTTCTTCCGGCGTGAGCAGAGGACTGAGCTTAATATAGCGATCCGGCTCTAGCGGCAAATCAACAGTTGAAATGATCAAATCATAGCGGCTCGGCGGTAGCCTTGTCGCTTCATACCATGAATAATGACCGATCAGGTCGATTTGCGGCAGTACGTTAGCAATTTTGACAGCTAGAAGCTTGGATGAACCGATGCCGCTCGTGCAAACGAGAACAGCTCTTATTTTTCTTGGAAAAGGCTTTAACCGCTCAAGGGAAGCTCCAAAATGCATAACGATATAACCGATCTCCTCGTCAGGCACTTGTAGAAGCGGATAAACCTGTTGTACAGCGCTTTGAACAATGGAGAACAATATAGCGTAATCTTTTTTGATCGGCACTAACATCGGATTGCGGATGGCGATGCCATCCTTAATGCGCTGAAAGGCTGGTTTTATATGCTGAATAAGCCCTTCCTCTAGCGATCTATCCTCCATGAGCGACATGTTTAGCTGATCCTCGACATAACGGATGAGCAGCTTGACGCCTTCAATGGTCGGCATATCTTCATGATGAATCAACAGGCCGTTATCTAGAAAAGCTTCACTATTCAGCAGTTGTGAAAGATACATTTTTTCTTCTATTGGGAGCTGTAGATTGAGCACAACCAGCAAGCTTCGCAGCAAGGGAATGATTTCAACAGAATGACGATATTCGCTTGCTGAGACAAAGCAGTTGTTCTCAATTCGGGTTAACGCAACCGACAGCTTAATAAGCAATCTTGTATAGTTAGATTCGGACAATGTGTGTGGCCATTCGTCATTTAGTTCCCATAGCGCATGCTCGAGCCGCTTAAAGTTTTCTTTGCCGATCATGTCGAGCAGCTGTGCTGTGATCGGGTTTGAGACTGTAAGGTTCTTGAATTGACCGAATAAATCGGAATCGTCGAGATGATTTATGGCAAGCAAGCTAATCGAATGACGCTTATCTTCTTCAGATCCAATAATTTCAACGCCATACCCTCTTCTGCGAACAAGGGTCATCCCATGTTTATTGATCAGTTCCTCCAGCTCATCGAGATCATGGCTGATGGTCGGCATCGTGACACGCAGCTCATGGGCGAGTGCAAACAGCTTTATCGGCTCGTCATGCTCAAGCAGCCTGCAGAGAATAACGATTTTTCGTTCTTCAGCCGAATATTCAAAGTAATCAGACGGCTCAAACGATTGTTTAAATCGCTCAAGAGTATCCGAGTCTGCTTCTACTTGAATACCAAGCCCTGCTATTTTGTGAAGTACAATGCCGTTTGCGGCAAGTAACGATTCGATATCGACAAGCTCGCGATGGATCGTCCTTGTGCTCGTACCGACAATGGACGCGATATCGGCTGCGGTAATTTCTTGCTTTTGACTCAGCAGCAGTTCGATAATTCGACGTTGCCTAGTTGAGGCTTTGATAGGCTATCCTCCTTAGCAGAAGAATGGACTTAACGCCGACAGTAAACTGTCAGCGTTAAGTATGAATTCATGAACTTAGTCTTTGTACGAGCAAGTCATACTCTGGACTTTTAAGGAAATTATCAATGGAAATATGCTCTGCGTTAGGCGCCTTTAGGCGTGCGCGGTCAGTCAATGTTTTATGGGTGATAACGATGTCGGCATCGCCTGGAATATCATTGATCGCCGTGTTGATAACGGTAATCGGCAGCTCAGCTGCATTTATTTTTTTGCGCAATATGGAAGCGCCCATCGCGCTCGAGCCCATACCCGCATCGCAAGAAAATACAATTTTGTTCACTTGCTCTTTCGTTAGCTGTACTTGTTCAGCGGCAGGTGAAGCAGCATTGCCTTTGGATTCAGCTTTCATTTGCTGAACTTTTTGTGCAGCGAGCTCAAGCTCGTTGTCGTTATCTCCTGCCTGCTTGCTTGTTTTAAGAAGAACAGCAGAGACAAGGAATGAAACGATTGTTGCGACGACTACACCGCTTAGCATGGCTAGTAGTCCGCCTTTAGGCGTCATGGTGATATAGGCGATAATGCTGCCCGGTGATGGCGCGGCGACAAGACCAGCTCCGAAGATGGAGAAGGTGAATGTACCAGCGACACCCCCAGCAATAGCTGCAATAATCAAACGCGGATTCATTAAAATGTACGGGAAGTAAATCTCGTGAATACCGCCGAAGAAATGAATGACAACAGCGCCTGGCGCCGATTGCTTAACCATTCCTTTTCCGAATACCCAATAAGCAAGCAGAATGCCAAGACCGGGACCTGGGTTGGATTCCAGCATATAAATGATGGATTTGCCCGCTTGTGATGCTTGATCCAGCGCGAGCGGACCTAGTATGCCGTGGTTAATCGCGTTGTTGAGAAACAGTACTTTAGCTGGCTCGATCAAAATGTTCGCAAGCGGCAGGAAACCTGTGTTGATCAGCCACTCTACACCTGAAGCAAGTACTTTGCTTAATGCGGCTACGACCGGCCCGATACCTTTGAAGGCAATCAGTGCAAGACCGCCGCCAATAATGCCGGACGAGAAATTGTTGATGAGCATTTCAAAGCCCGAAGGAATCTTTCCTTCAATAGATTGATCGAATTTCTTCAGCACCCATGCGGCTAGCGGGCCAACGATCATGGCTCCGAGGAACATTGGAATGTCCGCCCCTGCAATAACGCCGAGTGTGACGATTGCGCCGACTACGCCTCCGCGTACGCCGTGAATCATTTGACCACCGGTATAGCCGATGAGTATAGGGAGCAAGTAGGTAATCATCGGTCCAACAAGTGTTGCTAGGCTTTCGTTCGGAAACCAGCCTGTTGGAATAAATAGTGCCGTAATGAGTCCCCATGCAATAAACGCGCCAATATTCGGCATGACCATGCCGCTTAGAAAACGACCAAATCGTTGTACGGAAACTTTAACTCCGCCGGATACCGGTTGCTCGGATGTCAGTTTACTCATGCTTAAACCTCCAATTTATAATAATGTTCACTAACTGAACCTGAATTAATCGTAATGTATAGCGCTTTCATATTCAATGAATTGAAAAACAGGTTGCGTCATGAGCATTGTTGACATCATTTTTCCTTTTAGTATTGCTGATTTTCGGGGATGCTGTATAATCACTATTGTTTCTTCTAAAACTGCAAAGGGGAATGCGATATGCAAGACCAAACGATTATTCGTTTTGAACATGTGACAAAACAATATGCTCATAATGCTGCTGCTGTCCTCAAAGACGTCAGCTTTACAATAGAGCGAGGCAAATTTTATACGCTGCTTGGTCCGTCCGGCTGCGGCAAGACGACGGTGCTCCGGCTAATAGCTGGCTTCACTGAACCATCAGAGGGTCAAATCTATTTCCATAATAAAGTGATAAACCGGGTTCCTGCGAATGAACGTCAAGTGAATACGGTTTTCCAGGATTACGCTCTTTTTCCTCATCTTAATGTGTTCGAGAATGTTGCCTTTGGCCTGCGAATCAAGAAGATGAAAAATGCGGATGTGACGAATAAAGTGAAGGATGCTCTTCGTTTCGTAAACTTGGACGGTTACGAATCACGGGAGATTTCGGAGATGTCCGGAGGTCAGCGGCAGCGTGTTGCCATCGCGCGGGCGATCGTGAACGAACCGGAAATTATTTTGCTGGACGAGCCGTTATCCGCACTTGACCTTAAGCTTCGTACGGAAATGCAGTACGAGCTGCGCGAGCTGCAGCGCCGACTTGGCATCACATTTATATTTGTTACGCATGACCAAGAGGAAGCGCTAGCGATGTCTGACGAAATTTTTGTTATTAATGAAGGAAAAATTCAACAAAGTGGAACGCCAACAGATATTTACGATGAGCCGATCAATCGCTTTGTTGCGGATTTTATTGGTGAATCCAATATTGTACCCGGCCGAATGGCACGTGACTTCGAGGTGGAGTTCGCTGGTCGTTCATTTGAATGCGTCGATCAAGGGCTCACGCCAAATGAGGCTGTTGATATTGTAATCAGGCCAGAGGATTTGGAAATAACTTCTTCAGAGAACGGTAAGCTGCAAGTGCGTGTAGATTCACAATTGTTCCGCGGCGTACATTACGAGATTTGCTGTTACGATGAATCAGGCAATGAGTGGCTTGTCCATTCCACTCGCAAAGCTACAGTAGGGGAGCAGATCGGATTAACCTTTGACCCAGAAGCCATCCATGTTATGAGACTAGGTGAAACGGAAGAAGAATTCGATAAGCGTCTTGAAGCATACAGCGAGGCCGCAGATGTCGAATAAATCACGTAGTTTTTATCTCATACCGTATATGGCTTGGATTGTGTTATTTGTTATAGCGCCGATCGTGTTAATTGCCTATTACTCCTTCTTTGATGTAGAGGGCAACTTCACGCTGGACAATTATGTGAAGTTCTTTACGCCGGTTTATATGAAAATGACGCTTAGCTCCTTCTGGTACGCGTTTCTGATAACCGCAATATCATTGCTTGTCGCGTATCCGGCTGCTTATTTGTTGACAAAAACTAAGCATAAACAGCTTTGGCTGCTGCTTATTATACTGCCTAGCTGGATCAATTTGCTGCTAAAGGCTTATGCGTTTATTGGCTTGTTCGGTACATACGGCTTTGCAAACTCCGTACTGGAAGCGATCGGCATTCCGAAACAGCAAATTTTGTTTACGGACTTTAGCTTTATTTTCGTATCTGTTTATATCTTTATTCCTTTTATGATTTTGCCGATCTTCAATGCATTGGAGGAAATGAATCCGACGCTCGTGTATGCGGCGCGTGACCTTGGCGCATCCGCATGGACGACGTTCCGGCGTGTTATATTTCCGCTAACGATCAGTGGTGTGAAGTCCGGTTGTATGGCTGTATTTATACCTGCATTATCTTTGTTCATGATTACGAGGCTGATTGCCGGCAATCGGGTTATTACGCTAGGTACAGCAATCGAGCAGCATTTTCTCGTGACGCAGGACTGGGGTATGGGTTCGACGATTGCTGTGTTCTTGATTCTAGCAATGGCGGCGATGATGCTGTTAACTGGCAATCGAAAGCGAGGTGCGGCAGATGCGCGGAAAAAATAAATGGTCGAACATCTATCTCGTACTCGTGTTTGCAGTACTCTATGCGCCTATTTTCTATTTAATGTTTTATTCGTTCAATAGCGGCGGCTCGATGCGTAATTTCGAGAGCTTCACGCTTGATTATTACAAAGAGGTTTTCGCGGATACGCGTTTGCTCATCATTGTCCTGAACACGTTCGTTATTGCGCTGCTGTCCGCTGCAATTTCGACGATTATTGGTGTTATTGGTGCGATAGCTATTCATCACATTCGCAGCAATCGACCGAAACAATCGCTTTTGACGCTCAATAATGTATTAATTGTAAGTCCCGATGTTATTATCGGTGCGTCCTTTCTTATCCTATTTACGATGATTGGCATCAAGCTGGGCTTTGTGTCCGTCTTGCTGTCGCATATTGCGTTCAGTGTTCCGATTGTCGTTATTATGGTGCTGCCGAAGCTGCAGGAAATGAGCTCAACGTTGATTGATGCGGCGCATGATCTTGGTGCCAGCTCGTGGCAGGTGCTGACGCGCGTCGTGCTTCCATTCATTAGGCCGGGCATATTCGCAGGGTTCTTTATGGCGCTGACGTATTCGCTAGATGACTTTGCGGTAACATTTTTTGTAACCGGCAACGGCTTCTCAACGCTGTCTGTTGAGATCTACTCGCGGGCGCGCCAAGGTGTGTCGCTATCGATCAATGCGTTGTCGACACTTATTTTCTTATTTACGATCATTCTGGTCGTTGGTTATTACTTCATTAATCAACGAAATATGAAGCCGTCAAGCAAGGAGGGACACTAATGACACAGCTGGTGCGTATGTTCGTAATCGTGTTTGTTGTTTCATTTGGCCTCATCTACCTGACTTCGTATTTGAATGATAGTGAAGGCTACAGCGGAAGCAATACACTGACGATTTACAACTGGGGCGATTATGTTGATCCCGAGCTGCTTGACCGCTTTGAAGATGAGACGGGCATTAAGGTCATTTACCAAACCTTCGATTCGAATGAAGCGATGATGACCAAAATTGGACAAGGCGGTACGACGTTTGATGTGAGCATTCCCTCTGAGTATGCGATTAGCAAGATGAAAGAGGAAGGTTTGCTTTTAAAACTCGATCACTCGAAACTCCCGAATTTAAAATACATCGATCCGCGTTTCATGAATTTATCATTTGATCAAGGCAACGCTTATTCCATTCCTTATTTTTGGGGGACTGTCGGAATAGTGTTCAATCCAGAGCTAGTCGGGGACCTGACTTTCTCCAGTTGGAATGATCTATGGGATAAAAGCCTGCGCAACCAGATCCTGCTGCTGGACGGTGCTCGCGAGGTTATGGGCATGGGGCTTAACTCTTTAGGTTATTCGCTGAATGATACGGAAGAGGCTCATTTGCAGGAGGCGAAAGCGAAGCTGCTCCAGATGACACCTAACGTGAAGGCGATTGTCGGTGACGAAATCAAGATGCTGCTTGCAAACGAAGAAGCGGCAGTCGGGCTTGTTTGGTCGGGTGATGCATCGGAAATTATGGATGAGAACGATAAGCTTGATTATATCGTGCCAGAGGAAGGCTCAAATCTTTGGTTTGATAATATGGTTATTCCGAAGACGGCCAAAAATATCGAAGGCGCGCATCAATTTATCAACTTCATGCTCGACCCTGAAGTGGCTGCTCAGAACGCGGAATATGTCGGTTACTCGACTCCGAATGAAGCGGCGCTGGCGCTGCTGCCTGAGGAGATTGCGACCGATGAGCGTTTTTACCCAGATGAAGAGCTGACTGAAAGGCTTGAGGTTTACGACAACCTTGGCAAAAGAATGCTGGCCCACTATAACGAGTTGTTCCTCGAGTTTAAAATGCATAAGAAATAAACAAAAGAGATAGCATTTTTCTAATGATTCCCATGCTATGCTGGATGAGATATTTCCAGATGAGGCGGCAAATGTGAATAGATGGGGCGGAGAGCATGAATAGCAGATGGATGAATTACGGCGGTCTTATACTAATCGCTGTTGTGTGGGGAGCGAACTTCGGCATATCGCGGTTAGCTATGGAGTCGTTTAATCCCATCGTTTTCTCGTTTTTGAGATTTGGATTGGCTATTCCGTTTTTCTTTCTCATTCTTAAGCTAAGAGAGGGCAGTGTGGGCATTCCGTGGCGAATCGTGCCGAAGCTTGCTCTCATTGGGTTGGTTGGCATTACACTGCTCGAAATTACGGTAATGTACTCGATTAAATATACGACCTTAGCGAATGCGTCGCTGCTGAACGTAGCGCCGTGGCCGATCTTCGCTGCATTGTTTGCTCCTTTATTCATGCGCGAAACCATCACGAAGAGGCTCATTGTTGGCGGAGCGATATCCATCGTTGGAGTTTGCTTCGTCATACTGGGTGGCGGTGAAAGCTTCAGTCTCTCATCTGACAATATGATCGGCAACTTGATGGCGCTTGGAGTCAGCATTGTCGGTCCGTTATTTAATCTAAGCTCCATGTCGCTTATGAAGCAATACTCTGCTCTACGTGTAAGCACATGGACGATAGCCTTTGGATCGTTGTTTATGCTGCCGCTCACCTTTGGGGCTTGGGGGCAAACCGATTGGTCGGCTCTTCAGGCGGGGCATTATTTATCCATTGGCTATAATGTATTGATTTGCACCGTTGTCGCTTTTGTCGTTTGGAATGCATGTATGTTCAAGGTTGGTGCAACGCGCTCTAACTTTTTCCGTTATGCGGTTCCGGCGGCGGCTGTTGTAGCTGGGTATGTGATGTTCGATGAGAAGATCGCGCTGCTGCAAATGTGCGGCGCAGGCTGCATGGCCGCAGGATTGATATGGATCAGCATCGAGAGCAAACCGCGAAGCAAATCGTCCGTGAAGACAGTGGAGACGAATAGTTAATTCTTGTGATTCATAATTGTGGTTGCTAGTTAATGAGATCGAATTCTAATTGTATAAAAATGTATCATGTGAGGGTTTCGTACTAAGTTGAACTAACTTAGTGCGAAACCCTTTTATTTTTTACATAAAAAGGATTATTAAAGAACAGTGTGTGTTATGGTAACTCCCATCACATGAAACCTAACATGACAATGGATAAAAATGTAGAATTTTTGCACTAAATAACGAAATTTTTCTTTTAAAATAGTGATGAAAAAGGTAAAATCAAAAAAGCGGCTAATCCATGGAATGGGAGTCGGACTCTACGAAGAAGGACTGAACTTAAAATGACAGTGAGTATAGTAGAAGAAACGTTAAATCCGTACCAAATCGCACAACAGCAAATCGATACTGCAGCGGCCCATCTACAATTGCCTAAGCATGTTACAGACATCTTGAAGCAGCCGAAGCGCGTGCTGTCGGTTAACTTCCCAGTTCGTATGGATGATGGCTCAATTCGAGTGTTCGAAGGTTACCGTTCCCAGCATAATGACGCGATTGGACCGACTAAGGGCGGCATTCGCTTTCACCCTGATGTAACGCTTGATGAAGTAAAAGCACTTTCCATGTGGATGAGCTTTAAATGCGGCGTTGTTGGCCTTCCTTATGGCGGCGGCAAGGGCGGAGTTATTTGTGATCCACATCTTCTTAGCAAAGGCGAGCTAGAGCGTGTTAGCCGTGCTTTCATGGAAGCTATCGCTGATTTTGTAGGTCCTGACAAAGATATTCCTGCACCGGATGTATACACGACTCCACAAATCATGGGTTGGATGATGGATACGTACAGCAGACTAAAAGGCGTTAACTCACCTGGCGTTATTACAGGTAAACCGCTTATTCTTGGCGGATCCCAAGGTCGTAATGAAGCAACAGCACAAGGCTGTGTGTACACAATCTTGGCAGCACTTCAAGATAAGAATATTCCTATTGAAACGGCTACTGCAGCGATTCAAGGTTACGGCAACGCTGGTCGCATTGCTGCTCGTTTGCTTAGCGAAGCAGGCATTAAAGTTGTAGCAGTCAGCGACTCCAGAGGCGGAATTTACGATCCGAATGGATTGGATATCGAACAGATCTCCATACTAAAGGATACGACTTCCATCCGTGAGTATGGCGAGAAGTACTATATTTCTAATGAAGATTTGCTTGAGCTTGATGTTGATGTTTTGGTGCCAGCTGCTCTAGAAAACGTAATTACTGCTAAAAATGCAGATCGCATTAAAGCAAAAATCGTTGCAGAAGCTGCAAACGGACCAACAACACCAGAAGCGGATCGCGTACTTTGGAGCCACGGCATCACAGTTATTCCAGACGTACTTGCAAATGCAGGCGGCGTTACGGTTTCGTACTTCGAGTGGGTACAAAACTTGGCTAACTACTACTGGAGCGAAGCAGAGGTTCTTGAGAAGCTTGAGACGAATATGATTCTTTCTTACGTAGCTGTTCGTGATCTTGCTAAGGAACATGACACTGACCTTCGTACAGCTGCTTATATGATTTCGATCAAACGGATCGCAGCAGCAATGGAAGCTAGAGGCTGGATCTAATATATTTATAAAACAAGAAGAGGTGGCGGCGTCATGACAGAACAGATTCGCATCGGTATTGTTGGTTACGGCAATCTTGGACGCGGCGTAGAGCTTGCAATTAAACAAAGTGCGGATATGAGATTGGATGCGATCTTTACTCGCAGAGACCCAGCATCTATTCCGTCTGAAACAAAAGCATATAAAATTGAAGATGCTGAGCGCTTTGTCGATGATATCGACGTTATGATTCTTTGCGGCGGCTCAGCAACAGATTTGCCAGAGCAGGTTCCAGCTTTTGCCCGCTTGTTCCATACGGTTGACAGCTTCGATACGCATGCGCGTATTCCTGAATTTTTTGATCAGGTAGATGCAGTTGCCAAAACGAGCAATAAAGTAAGTGTAATATCCACAGGCTGGGACCCAGGCTTGTTCTCATTGAATCGTCTGCTTGCTGAGGCAATATTGCCAGAAGGCAAGGAATATACATTCTGGGGCAAAGGTGTAAGCCAAGGCCATTCAGATGCGATTCGCCGTGTGAAAGGTGTAAAGAACGGCGTTCAATACACCATTCCTAGTGAAGAGGCAGTAGCACGAGTTCGTAACGGTGAAAATCCAGAGCTTACAACGCGTGAGAAGCACGTCCGTGATTGCTACATCGTAGCAGAAGAGGGCGCTGATCAAGACGCGATTGCTGAGGAAATCCGTACGATGCCGAACTATTTCTCCGATTATAATACGACGGTTCATTTCATTGATGAAGCAACATTGAAAGCCGAGCATTCCACAATGCCTCATGGTGGTATGGTGCTTCGCAGTGGCAAAACAGGCGAGAACAGCACTCAAATTATCGAGTTCGGTTTGAAGCTTGACAGCAACCCTGAATTCACGGCTAGCGTGCTTGTTGCTTATGCTAGAGCAGCTTATAAATTTGCTCGTGAAGGACAGTCTGGAGCCAAAACCGTATTCGACATTCCATACGGCTACCTTTCACCAAAATCCGCAGCAGAACTGCGTAAAGTGCTTCTATAGTTCTGAAACTTTTCTGAACATCCCCCTCCATTTTACAATTTTTTACTTACACTTTTGGAAATAGTAGGATATAATGAAAAAGTGAGAGTAATTACTGTCGAATTATAGGGAGAAGTGCTGAAAGATCCATTTTCCTATGGTAGAATAGGTTCAAACCTACCTAACAGGTAAATTCTACTAGGAAGTGAACTCAGCATGATAGACATCCATACGCATATTTTACCTGGATTGGATGATGGTGCGGCAAGTTTCGATGATACTTTGAATATGGCCCGGGCAGCTGTATCAGAGGGAATTACAACGATCATCGCCACTCCGCACCATGCCAATGGAACCTATACCAATACAGCAATCGACGTAGCTAAGCACACTCTCTCTATTAACGAACAGTTAATAGCTGCGGGTGTGCCTATTGCTATACATACAGGTCAAGAAATCCGCGTTCATGATGATCTGCTCGATGCTTGGTATAGAAAAGAATTGCTTCCCTTAGCCGGCTCTAGTTATGTATTGATTGAGATGCCATCCTCCCGTATTCCGAAGGCGATGATTGAGCTCGTGCATGAGCTTAATGTATTGAAGTTGAAACCGATTATCGCTCACCCAGAAAGAAATGCAGAAGTTGTGAAGCACCCCGATCGATTAGCTGAGCTTATTGAAGCAGGCGCATTCGCACAGGTTACGACCCACTCACTGCTTGGGGGATTTGGTAAGCGCATTGAACAATCCGCATGGTCATTATTGAAGGCGGGTCATATTCATTTTGTATCTTCCGATGCTCATCATATTGAGCGCCGCGGTTTTCGTCTGGGCGAAGCCTACGCGTCCATTGAGAGGCGGATGGGAGAACAGTGGGTTACCTATTTGCAATCCAACGCTCAGTCTGTGTTAGACGACAAACCTATACATAACCAGCCTATTACTATAGTTTCTTCAGACGGGGTTTTGCGTCGTTTTATTTCCTATTTCTACAAAAAATAGTGCGCGCTAGAATGATTGGAAGTTGAAGAAAGCGCATACTAAAAATGTTCTTAATGGCGTTATTAGTCATTCATCTATTAGATGAGTGCAACTATTATCATATAATTAGGAGTGAAGAAAGTGACATTAAGAAAAAAATTAGCAGTTTCTACAATTGCGGCAAGCGTAGCCCTTACGGCTTTCGCTGGCATTCCGCTAAGTAGCAAAGGTTTGGCAGAGAAGCTTGGAGTAAATGGGGTTGTTTATGCATCTTCGTCATTGGCGGATTCCGCTCTTGTATCTGATATTAAGAAGCTGCATGCCGCTCTTATTAGCACAAACGGATTAGCTGCAGTTGAAGCTTTCCAGCTTGAACTGGATGCGTTGGACATTCATGTAAAAGGCGACATCGTAAAACCGATTGTAAACAAGTTTAACCCAACGGACAGTGAAGAGACACAATTAGAAAATCTTTTCCATGCAGCTGTGAAGCTTTCTTATAATCCTTCAGTTGCTGGACTTGAAGAACTGCGCACAAAATATGGAACATTGCTACAATCTTTTGCCACTAGAGCAGAAGTAAATGATCTTACAGTGGATGATATTGCTCAATATTTCCTTGATATTCAAAAAGAGCTTATTAAGCAAGTTGATTCCAAGGATCTGGCTGGACTTATAAGTCTACTAAAGGATTCGAATGCCCTTAATAAACTATTGCAGGATGTGCTAGCAGCGCTGCCTGGTGATTATGCAGTTGAGAAGATCTTCCGTCACTATGGTGTAACGACTGAAGATGTACTTGAAGTATTATCTCAAGCAAAACTAGCAGTAAAAGATGATACTAAATTCCTTGCTGCAGCTGGCGCGTTGTACACTGCTTATAAATCACTAAACACTACACCTCCAATCACTCCGGGTGGTCCAGGTGGCACAGTAACACCAACTACACCGCTTCCTGAATCAACTGACAAATTGCTAAACGATTTGAAAGCAGCGCTTGATAAAGCAACTGATGCTGAGAAAGCTGCTATTATTACTAAATTTGTTGCTGATGCAAAAGCAGAAATTGCTAAGCTTGCAGCAATCAGCGCAGCTTCAAGTGTTACTACAGTAAATGGACAAGCTGTTCTTCAATTGGATGAGAAGAGTGTATTGTCAGCAATTGCTGGTATTAACACGGTTGCTTCTAAGGTGAAAGAACTAGCACCAGCTTCTGCACTTGCAAAGACTGCTTTGCAAATCAATCTTGGTGAAGTGGCACAAAAGGATGTAGTTCTAAACCTTTCCGATGCAGTGGTTAAAGCTGCGGCAGCTGGAAATGTATCCGGTGCAACATTCACGATTGGCAAATTTGAAGTAACTGTACCTGTAGGCGGTTCATTCTCTTCTGCAATTGGTCTTACTATTAAGAAGAGCGATGTATCTGCTGACGTTGTAGGCACGCTGAAATCAGTATCTGAAGTTTATGACTTCAACCTAACGGTTGGCGGCACTGCAAAAACTTCATTCGATCAACCGATTGTAATCAGCATTCCGCTGGGCGATACAACTGGTCTTGATAAAGAGCTTCTTTCCGTAGCGAAAATCGTTGATGGCAAGCTAGTATTCCACGGTGGACGTGTATCGGGCAACTCTATTATCGAATCTCGTGATTCGTTCTCCTCTTATGTTGTTGTAGAAAACAAAGTTTCGTTCAAAGACATTGCTTCTGTAGAAGCATGGGCTGGCCGCGAAATTAGCGTTGTAGCTGCTAAGGGTGCAATCGAAGGTAAATCAGAAGGTCAATTTGCACCGAAGGACAAAGTAACTCGCGCTGAATTCGCGAAAATGCTTATCCGTGCTCTTGATCTTGAGAATGGCTCAGCTACAGAAGGTTTTGCTGATGTCGATTCAGCTGCTTGGTATGCACCATACGTAGCTGCTGCGGCACAACTCAAAATCATTAACGGCCGTTCAGATACTAAATTTGATCCAAATGCAACGATTACTCGTGCTGAGATGGCAACGATGATCGCTCGCGCATTGAAAGTATCGCAAGGCGCTTCTAATGTAGCTGATGTAAATGCTGCACTAAAAGACTTTGCGGACGCTGGAAAAATTAATGCGTCATTAAAAGATGGCGTTGCATTTGCGGCAACTCACAAAATCGTAGTTGGAAATGCAGGCAAGTTCTTGCCAAATAACAATGCGACTCGTGCAGAGGCAGCAGTAATTATTTACCGTGCACTGAACTTCGACAATTAAGTATAAATATATACAAAATCTTCCTCTCATGTGGATGAGAGGAAGATTTTTTTCGGGAATATATAGGATATTGTAAGATTATAGATTATTATGTAGTAAGGTATAGTTCTTGAGGATTATATTCTCATTCTAAATAACTATATCCCATGGAGGAATATGCATGTCTAACGAACTAGACTTACGACAGTATATGGCAATCATAAAGAAGAGATTGGCGCTAATATTAGTATTTGTTTTCCTCTGTACAGCAGCTGCGGCCGTTATTAGCATGTTTTTTAAAGATCCGGTCTATGAGGCATCTACTAAAATAATCGTAAATCAAACGACGACACAAATGGCAACCGGCCAGCTTGATCTTAATCAAATCAACTCCAATATCAAAATGATCGATACGTACAAAGAGATTATTAAAACACCAGCTATATTGGATAAAGTGGCTGAGCAATATCCACAGCTTGGATTAACTGCAACTGAGCTCTCACGTAAAATCCAGGTTAGCTCTGTAAATAATACACAGGTCATGACATTAGTCGTGCAGGATGTGGATTATAAGCAAGCGGCACAGGTTGTGAATGCGGTGTCGAATGTTTTCCGCGAAGAAATCCAGCATATTTTTAAAGTGGAGAATGTATCGATTCTGAATGAAGCAGTGGTCGATGCGCAGCCAAGTCCGGTTTCACCGAACGTTCCTCTTAATGTCGCGATCGCGTTTATCGTATCTTTAATGATTGCTGTAGGTATTACATTCTTACTTGAGTATATGGATGACACGATTAAAACCGAAGCAGATGTGCTGCAGTTTTTGGGTCAGCCCACGCTTGCTATGATCTCAAGAATGAATACGGAGGATGCTAATTCTAGCCAAACCAGCAAAACAACTCAAACTTACAAGGCAGGTGAATTAGAGGGTGTCTCGATTGAAAAATAAGCGTCAGATCATTACGCTAACGAATCCTCGTTCTCCCATATCAGAATCCTATCGCGCTCTGAGGACGAACATAGAGTTCTCATCAATAGATGAGAAATTGCAGGTGCTAATGGTCTCTTCAGCAGGCCCTGGTGAGGGGAAGTCGACAACGATAACGAATCTGGCTGTCACTTTCGCGCAATCCGAGAAGAAAGTTGTTCTTATTGATGCCGATCTTCGTAAGCCTACTGCCCATCATACATTTTCTATCTCTAATCGTTATGGGTTGTCGTCCATTATTTCACAGCAGTGCTCGCTCGAGGAAGGAATACAAGTTACAGACATTCCTAATCTAGATGTGATTACATCAGGTTCCATACCGCCAAACCCGGCAGAAATGATGGGTTCAAAGCGGATGACGGCAACAATTGAGCAGCTTAGACAAATGTATGACATTGTGCTCATTGATACGCCGCCGCTGCTTGCAGTAACCGATGCACAAATTGTATCTACGAAAAGTGATGGCGTAATTCTTGTCGTTGATCAAGGAAAAGTAAAGCGGGATATTGCTAGCAAAGCTGTAAAAAACCTTGAGAGTGTAAATGCGCGAATTTTGGGAGTAGTGCTGAATAATGTGAAGCGTAAGGCAAATGAAGAGGCTTACTACTATTATTATGGTGTTCAAGAGAAATGAAAAAATACAAGTAGATGTCTTTTGGCGGAGGGATGAGTTAGTTGAGTAATAGAAATAGAATGCTGGTCATACTGGTGGTAGATATTTGTATTATATGGATAGCGATTGGGGTATCCTATCTCTTTCGTTTTAACGGAAACATCCCTCCCATCTACGTGAGACAAATGCTTGAATTCGCATGTTTAACCACCATTATTTGTGGCAGCAGCTTAGCTTTTTTTCGAATGTACAGACGAATGTGGCAATATGCCAGTATTGGTGAAATTATTGAGCTGGCCAAAGCCATAGTGATTGGACTTGTTTTATCGTACGGAGCAACTTATGCATTAAATGGGGAACGAGTCCCTATCTCCATTAGCTCTCGAACACTTGAACTCATGCTCCTATTAATGGGAGGCTCACGGTTCCTCTGGCGCTTAATCCGAGTAAATAGAACCAAAAAGACCGCTTTGACAAACAATGTACTTGTTGTTGGCGCTGGAGATTGTGGGGCGTTAATTGCAAAGGAAATCATGACAAGCAACAGCTTTCTAGGCAATCGTATCGTAGGTTTTATTGATGATGATCCACATAAACGCAATATGCAGGTAGTCGGTTTATCAGTTCTGGGAACTAGGGTGAACATTGAAGAGATAGTACATAAACATCACATCCATGACATTATTATCGCGATGCCGTCTGCAAAGCGAGTGCATATAACGGAAATTATTAATATTTGCAAGCTGACCGGAGCAAAAGTCAAGATTATCCCTTCTATTAATGATTTTATCAAAGGGCGCCTCGCGGTAAAGGCTTTACGCAATGTTGAAGTAGAAGATTTGCTAGGTAGAGAACCTGTTATGACAGATTTAGAGGGTATAGCCAATTATGTATCCGATAAAGTTGTTCTAGTAACAGGTGCTGGAGGGTCGATTGGTTCAGAGCTATGCAGGCAGATTTCTTCATTTAGACCTAAAACCCTGCTTCTGCTTGGACACGGTGAGAACAGTATCTATACGATTGAAATGGAGCTTAAGACGAAGTTCCCTAATGTACATTTGGAAACGGTTATAGCGGACATTCAAGATCGAAGCCGTTTAGATGATGTATTCCGTAGGTTTAGACCGCAAGTTGTATTCCATGCAGCAGCCCATAAGCATGTGCCGCTTATGGAACGAAATCCATCGGAGGCAGTTAAGAACAATGTTTTCGGTACGAGGAACGTAGCTGATTGCGCGGATAAATATAAAGCAGAACGGTTCGTCATGATCTCCTCCGACAAAGCCGTTAATCCTTCCAGCATTATGGGAGCGACCAAGAGAATTGCAGAGATGTACATACAGAGTATTAATACAATAAGCGAGACCCAGTTCGTGGCAGTACGTTTCGGTAATGTACTAGGAAGCCGTGGAAGCGTTATTCCAAGGTTCAAGCAGCAAATTGCTGCAGGCGGTCCGGTTACTGTTACACATCCCGACATGGTCAGATATTTCATGACGATACCTGAAGCAGTACAGCTCGTTATTCAAGCGGGATCATTTGCCAAAGGTGGAGAAATATTTGTTCTAGATATGGGAGAACCGGTTCGTATTCTTGATCTAGCGCAGGATCTCATTCGATTATCAGGTTATGAGCCGAATATAGATATCGAAATAAACTTTAGCGGTATGCGCGAAGGCGAGAAGCTGTTCGAGGAGCTGTTAACGGATGAAGAAGCAGTGTCATCCACACAACATGAGCGAATTTACATAGGCAAGCCAACACAAATCAATAGAGTAGAACTCGAGCTTCAATTCAAACGAATTGAGAAAGCTATTGGAGATAATCAAACGACAATTAAGGATGTTATCGAGCATCTTGTTCCTTTTTATTCACATGTATCTTAGCAGACAGATTACCATAACGGAGGAGATTACACATGCGTAAGAAAAAGTGGAAGAAGATATTAATTTGGGTCGCATCAATCATTGTCATTCTAGGAGTAGGGGGCTTATTTGCAGCTAATTATGCTGTGGATAAGCTTATTTCTACGTTGGCTGCTGACCTTGAGGGTGATTTGTTGAACGAAGTGACAACTCCGGAGACGAAGACAGATGAGCAGGGTACGGATACGACGGGGAAGGATGATCCTTCTTCAACAGTTGATAATGATGAAACGACAGATAGTTCAAACGGAACTAAAGATAAACCAGTAGATAATACGACGGATAGTGGATCTAATGGTTCAAGCGGATCTAAAGAAGAAGAAAAGCCTAATGACGGCTATAGCGGCGAGGTTTCTATAGACAAAGCTAAAGATCTTCAGGAGAAAATAACGGTATCTGAGAAAGCGAAGGTTTCATCCGTATTACTAAAAGAGCTTAGTATGTCTGATATTAAAGAGCTACAAGCTTTGGCGAGCGGTGGAATGAATCTAGAAGAAAAGAAGAAGGCACGGAGTATTATTCTCGATAAACTATCTGCTGAGCAATATGATGAGTTAATTCAGGTAGCTAAGAAGTATGGGATGAGTCAAGGGAAGTCTTATGATGAGGTTGTTAAAGAAAAATAATAAAGAATTGATAATAAACGCAGAGCGGTTATATAGGGGGAGAACTATTTGAAGGTTCGGAAAGCCATTATACCTGCAGCTGGTCTTGGAACAAGGTTTTTGCCTGCGACAAAGGCTATGCCTAAAGAGATGTTGCCGATCGTCGATAAGCCTACTATTCAATATATTGTAGAAGAAGCGATAGAGTCTGGAATAGAAGACATCATTATTGTGACAGGTAAGGGAAAACGAGCAATTGAGGACCATTTCGATAGCTCATTTGAATTAGAGCAAAATTTATTCGAAAAAGGGAAGTTTGAACTGCTAAACGAAGTGCAGAAGTCTTCAAAGATGGTTGATATACATTATATTCGTCAGAAAGAGGCAAGAGGGCTTGGGCATGCAATTTGGTGTGCAAGGAAGTTTATCGGAAATGAACCCTTTGCAGTGTTGCTTGGTGATGATATCGTGCAAGCTGAAAAACCTTGTTTGAAACAGATGATTGAGCAGTATGACCGATATAAGTCATCGATTATAGGTGTGCAGAGTGTTTCAGAAAATGAGGTTTCTAGGTATGGGATTGTTGATGGGAAGGAAATTCATGACCGTCTTTATAGTGTGAAAAACTTAGTAGAGAAACCGAAAAGGGAAGAAGCTCCTTCTAATATAGCAATCATGGGACGTTATATTCTTAGCCCTAAGATTTTTGACATTCTAAATGATCAGAAGCCGGGTGCGGGTGGTGAAATTCAGTTGACGGATGCCATTGCTGAGTTAAATCAGATAGAAGCTGTATATGCGTATGATTTTGAAGGTGTTAGATATGATGTTGGTGAGAAACTTGGGTTTATCAAAACTCAGCTGGAATTTGCTTTACAACGTGAGGACTTACAAGAAGAGTTATATGAGTACTTATCCAGTATAGTGAACATCTGCAGATCACGGTGAGAAAACAGTAAGTTTACAAAATGTTAAAGGATGTTATTTATGAAGCCCTACACCGTTGTTAAAAGAGTATTAGATATTATATTTGCTTTTATCTTACTAATAGTTTCATCTCCAATAATGCTAGTAGCTGCTTTTTCCATAAGAATAGAATCAGAAGGGCCTATTCTCTTTAAACAGAAAAGACCTGGGAAAAATGAGAAAATTTTTATGGTATATAAGTTTAGAACAATGAGAATAGAGCAACAGCTAAAGGGGATTCAATTATCGGATATGAATAGAATCACAAAAATTGGATCGTTCCTTAGAAAGACAAGTATAGATGAATTACCACAGCTAATTAATATTATCCGTGGCGATATGAGCTTTATAGGGCCAAGACCATTATTAGTCGAGTATTTAGAACGGTATTCCTCGGAAGAAAAAAGACGTCATGAAGTGACACCAGGTATTTCGGGATGGGCACAAGTTAATGGAAGAAATTCCATTAGCTGGGATCAAAAGTTTAAGTATGATGTATGGTATGTGGACAATGCAAACTTATTTTTAGACACAAAAATATTATGGCTAACTATTTATAATGTCTTTAACAAAAAAGATATAAATAACTCCCAGCTAGATACAATGCCACTTTTTATGGGAAACTCAGAAGCAAATTAATTTGAAGATTATTATTTGTACACTAGCTAGTTAATAAAATTCACTAGAATCATCAAATACAGTTTGGAGTGGTAAGGATTGAATAATAAAAAAATACCGCTTTCAGTACCAAATCTTTCAATAGAAATATTAGATAATATAAGAGAAACTATTGAAACGGGTTGGGTTTCAACTGGAGGAAGGTTTATTCAAGAATTTGAAGAAAAAGTAGCGAAATATGTCGGAGTAGAAAACGCAATCTCATGCCAAAGCGGTACAGCAGGATTACATCTCGCTTTAAGAGTACTTGGTGTGGAGCAGGATGATGAAGTTATTGTACCAACACTTACATTTATAGCTGCCGTAAACCCTATTAGATATATGKGGGCAGAACCAATATTCATGGATTGCGATGAATCACTTAATATGGATATGCAAAAGTTAGAAAATTTTCTTGAGAAGGAATGTTGGTTTGAGAATGATAAAGTTATTAATAAAATAACTAATAGAATAATAAAAGCCATTATAGTTGTTCATGTATTTGGTAATCCGGTTAATATTGATAAATTAATGGATTTAAAAAATAAATATAAAATTGCTATTATTGAGGATGCGACTGAGGCATTAGGTTCATATTATCTTGATGGTAACTATCCAAATAAACATTGTGGAACAATTGGGGATATTGGAGTTTACTCATTTAATGCTAATAAGATTATAACTACTGGTGGAGGAGGTATGGTTGTATCGAATGATAAAAAACTTTTAGACAAGGTAGCTTTTTTGTCAATGCAAGCGAAGACAGATCCATTATATTTTATTCATGAAGACGTAGGTTATAACTATCGTATGACTAATATACAAGCAGCATTTGGGACCGATCAAATTGATAGACTAGAAGATTTTATAAAAACTAAAATCAAAAATTTTGAATTATATAAAACTAGCCTTGAAAAGATAGACGGAATAACATTGCTTCCTTTTAATGAAAATACAAGAGCTAATAAATGGTTTTATTCAATTGTTGTAGACGAAACTAAAAGTGGTATTAATAGGGATGATCTATTAAAGGTTCTTAATGAAAATAATATTCAAACGAGGCCACTTTGGGGACTTATACATAAACAAAAGCCTTATTTAAAAAACCAGACATATTGTATTGAACAAGCGTATTATTATGAACAAAATCTTATTAATATACCTTGTAGTAGTAATTTGAAAAGTGATGATATTGACATAGTGATAAGTGAGATTAAGAGAGTGATCGAACTATATTCACTAAAAAGTTTATGAAATGTATTTTTAATGAATGAAAATGTCAAATGGTAAAGGGCTAAAATAATGAAGATATTATATGTATCAACTATATCTAATACTATTAATGCTTTTTTAGTTCCACATATTAAGTATCTGATATCGCAAGGGAATCAAGTTGATGTGGCTTTTAATCTAGTTCAAGAAGTAGACTCTGAACTAATTAAAATGGGATGTAAAATACACAAAGTTAGTTTCGAAAGATCTCCTTTGAAGTATGAGAATATTAAAGGATATCAACAAATAAAAAGTATAATAAAATCAGAAGGCTATGATTTAGTTCATACACACACACCGATAGCATCTTTTTTAACACGATTTTCTTGTAGAAGTGTTCCGAATATTAAAGTACTTTATACAGCGCATGGATATCATTTCTTTAAAGGTTCAAATATAAAAAATTGGATAATATATTATACATTAGAGAAATTCGCATCAAAAATGACTGATTGTTTAATTACAATTAATAGCGAAGACTATTCGAACGGTAAGAAAATGAGGCTTAAAAAAGATGGCCAGGTACATCATATACATGGTGTAGGGGTAGATTTAAATAAATTTATGCCTCAAACCAATCAGAAAAAAACAAATATGCGAAGAGAATATGGTTTTAGTGATGATGATTTTATATTAATGTATGCTGCAGAACTTAATTATACGAAGCAACAAGATTTAATTTTTAGAGCATTAAGAATATTAAAAAAAAGCATGCCCAATATAAAATTGTTGTTAGCAGGAAATGGTATCTTATTGAATTCTTATAAATCACAAGTAGAGAGTTTAGGGTTAAATGATCAAGTATATTTTTTAGGATTTCGAAAAGATATTGCGGAGCTATTAAGCATTTCAGACGTTGCTGTATCATCTTCAAGACGTGAAGGATTACCCGTTAATATAATTGAGGCAATGGCAACTGGGTTGCCAATCGTAGTTACCGGCTGTAGAGGAAACCGTGATTTAGTAAATGATGGTGAAAACGGTTATGTTGTGGATACTAAAAATGAAGATGAGTTTGCGAGAGCAATAGAAAAACTATATAACTCAAAAAAAATAAGGGATGAATTTGGTAAGCAGAGTGTGAAATTGGTTGAAAAATACTCTATTAATAATGTTTTGGAAGAAATAAGTGAGATATATAAATTATATTCATAGGTAAAAATGTTTAAATTTTGTAAAAGTTTAAATTGGTTTAAAACTATATTTTGAAATATTAGAAACTTTAATATTATGGAGAGTGAACATGGACTTAATATCAGTCATTGTCCCAGTGTTTAACGCTGAGAAATATTTGAATTCTTGTATTGAAAGTATTCTATCTCAATCTTATGAGAATCTAGAACTACTATTAATTAATGATGGTTCTACTGATAATTCATTAGATATTTGTAAAAGATATAATAAAATTGATAACAGAATCAGAGTAATATCTAAACAAAATAGTGGAGTTTCTAATACGAGAAATCATGGAATAGAGGTTTCTAAGGGCGAGTATATTACATTTGTAGACTCAGATGATATGATAAAAGAAAATATGTTAAAAGTCCTCTATGAGAGACTGTTAGAAAATAAAGCAGATTTGTCTACTTGTAACTACGAATATGATTATTCAGGTCATAGGATACCAAAGAAAAAAAGAATGCCTTCTGGATATTATAAAGTATCCGAACTTAAAAACGTTTTAATCGATGATGGAACAATGTCTGGAATATTATTCGGAAGCGTCTGGAATTGCTTGTATAAGAAAAGAATTATTACCGAAAACAATATTCGATTTGCTACAAATGTTAAACATAATGAAGATGGATTGTTTAATCTCAATTATTTTAAATATTGTGATTCTATTTATGCCTTAAATAATGAGCATTTATATATTTATCGGTATAATGAGGTTTCAGCTTCAAATAGTAACTATTTGAATAAAGATAGATTTAAAGTTGTAGATAAAGAGATTATTAAATTGTATTCTGATGAGGATATTAACAATCAAATGTGTGCGAGAGAAGTTTCAGTTGGGTTTTGGAACATTTTATCTGTATGTAAAAAAAACAATCCTATTACAATAACAAAAAAAATAAAAACCATTAGAGATATTTGCTACGACTCGAAAATAATAGAAGGATTAGGGCATATAAATACTAGTAAGATTAATAAATACAAAAAAACATACTATTATTTAATGAAAAACAAACAAGTTATTTCTATCTATCTACTGACTAGTTATGTGTATCCAATTTTAAAAAGAGTTATTGTAAGATGAGTGTATTTATATAATGATCAAATAAAACAAATACAAAGACAGATGTAATAATACAAAGTTGGAGTGAAGATGTTGAAGATTCTATTTATAGCAGGTCAATCCATTAAATCCAATTCTTCAGTAACAATGATGAATGTAGCATATATAAATGGACTAGTACAACTTGGACATGATGTGAGAATTATCACTTCCAAACTACCAGAAGGCCATATTGCTACTGATGGGGGATTTGAATTACCTAAGGAAGTGAAAATAGATGAATACAGTCTAGGTTCAACATTTAGTATTATGAGCACTAAAAAGAAGGCTAGAGGCTTATTAAACTCGATTGTTTCTCAAGCTAAGGGGATCTTAAGAAAAGTATATTATAAATTTTCTATATATGACAGTCAACGAAGCTGGGTGAAAAATGTTGATAAAATAGATTTGAAAAACGAGCATTTCAATTTAGTTATCTCATCTTCTGACCCCAAACATTCTCACATATTTGCTGAAAAATTAATAGAGAGAAATCAGGTTAAATGTGACTCTTGGCTACAACTATGGGGAGATCCTATGTATCTTGATATTACAAGAAAAGGTGCTTTGTTAAAGAGAAGGCTGCTATTAGAGGAGAAACGATTAATTAGCAAAGCAAATAAAATCATATATGTATCGCCTTTTACTGCTGACGAGCAAAAAAAAATATTCCCTGAGTATGCTAATAAAATGGATTATGTGCTCATTCCTTATATAAAAAGAGATGAAGAAGTATCCTTAAATATAAATGGTGATCAAATGGTTTTTGGATACTATGGTGATTATAGTACCAAAATAAGGAATTTAAAACCACTTTATGATGCAGCCATAGAGTCTAGTCTTAAACTAATAATTCGAGGAAATACAGATAAACCTTTAACGAGTTCTTCTAATATTGAAGTTGGTAACAGAATATCAATAAAAGAACTTGAAGCATTAGAGAAGAAAACAGATGTTTTTATTCATTTATGTAACAGTAGAGGTACACAAATACCGGCAAAAGTTTATTATTATTCAGGAACCAAAAAGCCCATATTATTTATTTTAGATGGTGAATCAAAAAAAACAAGAAATTTCTTTCAGAAATACGAAAGATATATTTTCTGTGAAAATAATACGAAAGATATTTTAAATACAATTAATAAGATTCGACTTAATGGTTTTGGGGAAAAGGAAACACGTATAATGGATGAGCTATCTCCCGTTTCCATTGCAGAGGAATTGCTGAAAAAAGTGAGGAATTAATATGTTAGAGAAGCATATTAAAGTTAGTGTAATAGTACCAGTATATAATTTAGAGAAATATATTAGTCGATGTCTAAATTCTATTAGAAATCAAACCCTTGAAAATATTGAAATAATAGTAATTAATGATGGTTCAAAAGATCAATCTTTGAAAGTCATAGAAGATCATATGAAGGAAGATAAGCGGATAAAATGTATAAGCCAAAAAAATTCGGGTGTAAGCTCGGCTCGTAATAAAGGCATAACCATGGCGGTAGGGAATTATATCACATTTGTTGATGGAGATGATTGTATAGATTCTAATATGTTAAACAATATGATAATCTCTTCTGAAATAAATAATACTGAATTAGCATTTAGTCACTTTAGTAATATTGAAAATAATGTAGAAAATTCAATCTATTTATCGACATCAGAACAGTATATAAAAGATATGATTGAGGGAACTGCACCAAGAACAGCATGCGGAATTCTTATTAAGTCAGAGTTGATTAGAAATCATTCTTTGAATTTTGATATTGACATGGTTTATGGAGAAGATATGCTTTTTTCAATTAAATTACTGCTGTTAACAAAAAAAAATATAGTTATAGATTCAAGTATATATTATCTTGTAGAAGAAAGACCAGGATCTGCAATCAGAACTATGAATCCTGACCAATATATTCACGTTCAGTTGCTTGCTAAAAGACTTGACGAAGTATTTCAAAAAGAATCTATAATATATAAATATCAATCACTATTACAAAAATTCTATTTCTATAACCTTTTATTTTCAATATCTCATGTTGTGAAATCAAAAATAAGCTTTATAGAAAAGTTGAACAAAATTAGGGACATAAAGAAAAGTTCGCATGGGAAGTCTACTTTGTGTATTGAATTTGATTCAACTCTAACCATAAAGTTTAAAGCTCTTTTGATTAAATATGCACCTGCTCCCTTAACAATTTTTGTTTGGTTGCTTAATAATAGGGTTAAAGGAGTATAAATTCATGCATAGTGAGCTTATTCAGGGTGATACAAATAATAAACCGACCTTGATGTGTTATATGGCTGCAATAGCTATATGTTTGTTACCAATACTAGGACCTTATAAATTCGTAGGATCAGTCTCAATAGGTCTTGTTTTCCTATTAGTAGTAGCATTAGTATCGATCTTTATAAAGAGAAGTATATCTATTAACAAACCAATAATTTTACTACTAATAATTCATTCCTTATTATCCGTAGTATCCTTCTATACTTTAAAATATAATTCAGGATTAATGAGTATGTTTTGGGGTATTATTGTAGCATTTATAACTTGTTTATCGTTTATGCAAATATTATCTTTTTACGAGAAAAAGTCATTTCTAAGAGTTCTTTGCATTTTATCTATTATTTGTGGAGGATTTCTAGTATACCAGTTTATATCAATTAATTTAGGCAACATCCCGCATAACGGTAAATTTTTTAGTGAATTGGTTACAGGATATTCTTGGTCATCTTCTGTAGAATATCGGAGACCGAATTCAGTTTTTTCTGAACCCTCTTATTTCGCTATTTACTTTCTCCCTATTTTGGCCTTAATGTTGCTAAAAAATAAATATACGATAGCAATTATATGCTCGTTATTACTATTCTTATCAACATCTACACTAGGGATTCTAGGTAGCATTTTGGTAATATGTATATATTCGATAATTAAAGGTAAATATAAAGTTCTTATTCTATTCTTCGTAATATTTAGTTTTTTGTTTGTATCAATTCAGTATTTAAATATCGACTGGCTTCTAAAATATAATCTAACTAAGATTTCTAGTGTTAACCAAGATAGTGGAATTAGAATGACTGGTTATGTTAAGTATTTTTTTGAATTACCTTTAGTAAATCAAATTGTAGGAGTTGGCTTTTTTCAGTTATCTAATTATTTTAAAGATTACGGTTTGTTTAATTATAGCAATGCTTTTGTATTAGTATTAATAAACCAAGGAGTATTAGGGATAGTAGCTTTTATTAGTTTTTTATTGTGGCTATTAAAAAAAACAACAGTTGAAGGTAGATTATTTTTGGCAATTTTAGTGATTATCAGTTCAATCGACGCTTTCATTTATAGTAATAATTTTTATTATATTTTATTCTATGTCCTAGTATTTTCAAATAAATTAAAAAGTCGAGAATTAACAGAGTAGCAGTTTCTAATGAAAATTAGAAAAAAGTTTAAACATATTTAATTTAGTATAGATAATTGTAATTAGATATATGGTTCTAATAAATTTACAATTCCCAATTAGGTGAATTTGAAAGGGTTATAAATTTGAAAATACTTGTATCAGCATATCTTGACAATAACATTGGTGATGATCTTATGATCAAATTGTTAGCTAAAAAATTTCCAAGTTGCAGTTTTTATATTGCTAGTAACAATAGTGCTGTACATAATACATTTAGAAATTATGAAAATATAATATTTCATACGTTTAGTACTAATAAAGAATACTTAAAACAATTTAAAGTGCATATATCAATTGGAGGTTCGTTGTTCAATGATATGAATAACATTAAAGGTATTATATATAGGATTAGAAGGATTATGATGCTTTATAAATTTAAGAGAAATAACATGAAATTAGCAACGATTGGTTGTAACCTTGGTCCATATAAAAATAAAGCTGGATTAATTTTGACAAAAAAAGAGCTTCAATTAAATAACATAGTCTCTGTTAGAGATAGGGAATCATATAATTTTATTGCTAATTTCAAAAGCGTTAGGAACTTTCATTTGGCCTCAGATATTGTTTTTAATTATGCTAATGAATTAAAATCAGACAATTATTCCACCCCAACCTATTTAGGAATATCCACTTATAGATCAATACAAAATAGCGAATATAACTTTTCAAGTTATACTTTTTTAGCAGCTATTGCAGATAAATATATTGAAGTAACAGGAAATAAAGTTCTTTTGTTTGCATTTGATTCTGAAAAAGAAAATGATTTATCATCAGCGCACCATATAAAAACATTATCGAGATATCCAGATAAAATCGATATAATTGCATATTTAGGATGTCATGAGACTTTCATTGAATCTATGAAACAATGCGAAAAGTTTATCACAATTAGATTTCACAGCGCAGTACTATCACAAATACTCAGAATACCTTTTTTACCAATTGTATATTCAAATAAAATGGATAATTATCTTGATGATGAATCGTATTTAGGGATACGTATTCAGTTTAAAGATATGAAACTACATAATTATAATATTGATGATATAGTAAGGTCCTTAATTTCTAATGAGAATATTTTCAATGATTTTACAAATGATAAAGCAGATACTAGTTATCATTTTAATGAATTGAGCAAAATAATATTTTCATAGTGTTTACAATTATACTTAACTCTAAAATTTCAGGTAATAAATATAATTTCTTATGAAGGATTATATTATTTAATATACTCTTGCGAGGGGAAGTAATTGATTGAAATATAATCAAGTAAAAGCTGGAGCCCTACTTTCATATTTACTTTTGATTATTACAAATATAACGGGGATATTTCTTACACCAACCTTACTAAGGGAGTTGGGACAATCTGAATTTGGTCTATATTCGTTAACATCGTCGATAGTTAGTTATCTTACAATCTTGGATTTTGGTATTGGGAGTGCGATTGTCAGATATATAGCAATGTATAGATTATCAGAAGACAAAGATAATGAATATAGTTTAAATGGGATGTTTCTAACTATAAACACTTTTATAGGCCTTATAGTTATTTTTGTTGGGGGTATTTTATATTCGACTGTTGACAGGATATTTTCAACAACAATGTTACCAGATGAAATGTATAAAATGAAAATTATGTTATTGTTATTAATAATTAATCTAGCTATAACCTTTCCATTAGGAACATTCACATCTATAGCTACTGCTTATGAACGTTTTGTCTTTTTAAAGATTACTAATATTTTAAGATCTTTAATGGTTCCTCTTATTATGCTTTTATTGTTGTTTATGGGATACAAGTCTTTATCTTTGGTGTTAACAATAACTATTTTTAATATTGTTTATTTAGTAGCTAATATGTGGTATTGTTTTGTGAAATTAAATACAAAATTAAAATTCAAAAATTTTGATTTTGTTTTATTAAAAGAGATATTTCAATACTCTTTCTGGATGTTTTTGTTTATTATAGTTGATAAAATATATTGGGGATCTAACCAATTCATATTAGGTATTGTGTCGGGTTCGAAAATGGTTGCAGTATATGCCATTGCTTTACAATTCGTGAATTATTATATGGCATTATCTACAGCTATAAGCGGGGTTTTTCTTCCTAGAATCACTCAGATGATTGCACAGAATAGTTCAGAAGAAGAGATTTCAAATGTATTTATCAGAATAGGTAGATTACAATATATAATACTATCATTAATTCTAAGTAGTTTTATACTTTATGGGAAAGCATTTATAAAATATTGGGCGGGAATAGACTATTCTAATGCTTATATTATTGCATTAATAATTATGATACCTCTTACTGTACCTTTAATTCAGACTTTAAGTATGACGATATTACAAGCTAAAAATATAATGGGTTTTCGTGCTATCACATACGTATGTATAGCATTACTTAGTATAGTAGTTAGTTTATATCTTGGAAAGATTTACGGCGGAATCGGAGCTGCTATTGGAACAACTGTTGCTTTAGTTCTTGGAAATGTATTTGTTATGAATATTTATTATTATATCAAATTGAAAATTGATATTATAGGATTTTGGAGAAATATACTTAAGATGAGTGTATCAGTTTTTACTGCAATGATGTTCGGATTGTTATTGAATTATTTTATTATTGACATAAATCTAATTCAATTGTTTATTAAAATTTTTGTATATTTAATTTTATTTTCTTTTTTAATGTGGACTATAGGAATGAATAACTATGAAAGGAATTTGTTAATTACTCCTTTGAGATCTTTATTTCAGAAATATAAATCTAAGAAATATTTATCAAAAAAATTATAAAAATAATCTCATAAATTAATTATTTTCAGAACACAATTTTCTTATGTGTTCAATAAGTTTGATAAAAAAGGAAGGGTGATAGTAATGGCTATCTTAGTAACAGGGGGGGCTGGTTATGTTGGAAGTCATGCTTGCCTTGAATTATTAAATGCTGGTTATGAATTAGTAGTTATTGATAATCTGTCTAACAGTAACCGTGAATCCTTAAATCGAATTCAAATGTTAACAGGAAAACCAATGAAATATTACAATGTTGATTTGTTAAACAAAGAGAGTATAGATGAAATATTTTCAGAAAATAATATTGATGCTGTTATTCATTTTGCTGGACTTAAGGCAGTAGGCGAATCAGTCTCATTACCACTTAATTATTATCACAATAATATTACAGGAACTCTAATTCTATGCCAAGTTATGCAAAAGTATAACGTGAAAAGAATAGTTTTCAGTTCCTCAGCCACTGTTTATTCTCCTATTTTATCAGGAGCAATTACTGAGGATCATTTGTTAGGTTCTTCAAATCCCTATGGTCGTACTAAATTAATAATTGAGGAATTATTTAGAGATATTTATGATTCAGATAAAGGCTGGAGTATTTTAATATTACGTTATTTTAATCCTGTTGGCTCTCATGCAAGTGGCTTGCTTGGTGAGAATCCGAAAGGAATACCAAATAACTTAATGCCCATAATTACAAATGTAGGAATGGGAAAGATAGCTCAACTTAAAGTTTATGGTAATGACTATGCAACACATGATGGGACCGGAGTCAGAGATTATATTCATGTGGTAGATCTTGCAATAGGACATTTAAAGGCTCTTAATAAAGCTATGTTAGGTACAGGTGTAGAAGTTTATAATTTAGGTTCTGGTAAAGGGTATAGCGTATTAGACGTTGTACAAACCTTCGAAAAAGTTTCTGGTGTGACTATTCCGTATACAATTGTTAAGAGAAGGCCTGGAGACGTAGCTGTATGTTTTGCAGATATCACAAAAGCGAAAAGAGAACTTGGGTGGGTTGCTAACAAAGGTATTGAAGAAATGTGCGCAGACTCTTGGCGTTGGCAATTAAATAATCCAAATGGATACGAATAGAGCAGTTACAAAAACAGTTCAAAGACGTACTACATTTGAGAAAAATATCATTAAATTTAGTAACGTTTGATAATTCAACAAACCCTATACACCCCTCAACAATTTTGTTACCATACCATTAAACAAAACAACCGCATAACCACACGATAAAGGCAAAACCATTGAAAAGTGGTGACGCAAAGCTACAGGGGCTTATCTTTTAAAAGACTGCCAGCCAGCTACCGAATATCGTGCCTCCCGCGTGGTTTATGTGGAAACATGGAGGTTATTATTATGTTCATGCGCGCAAACGTTGTACGTGAATGGCATCAACTCTGTATGGGATTCAATGAATTGCTGTGGGAAGATTGCTTAGATGAGAAAAAGCGCATGGAGATTTATTTGAGGATTGTTTATCACAAAAATAAACTAGCAGCTGTCTCATGAACTAGCACGAATGGCGTCGTTAACAGATCTGAAAACGCTATATCCGCAAGCTGACGCCCCGTCACTATGAAGCGTCAGCTTTTTTATTTTAAATTCTAAGAAGGAGATTCATATGCAATCATTGCTTCTTTAGTGGCTCATATGAAACCAAAACAATGAAAAAAACGAACAAAACACTAATGATTATCGCAGGTGCTCTCGTTGTTATCGGTATTGTCATTTATGGAAGCATGAGTCTCTATTCGAAGTTAAATCAGGTAGATGAACTGAATGGGCGTCTTGAAGAAGCTGCAGATAGCAATGCAGGACAAGAGTCGCCGAAGATTACGGAGCAGCCCAATGAACAATCTACTAATCAGACAGATCAGACTTCAGAACCTGATGCTACTCCATCACAAGAGCCTGATCTAGTTCCAACGACGCAGCCAGATGAAGTCCTAAAACCTAGTCCCAGCGCAACTTTGCCGCCAGATGAAGCGTCTAATAATGTAGACAAGGGACAAAAGCCGGATAAGGGATCTTCAAACTCCGAAAATAAGTCCCAGAAGAAAAAAGAGATTGATGCATCGGTTACAGCAAAGCTGGAAAAACTGAAATCTTCGTGTCAAGCAACCAGCAATAGCTTGGTTAAGCAGATTGCGAAAGAGCTTAGCGGTGATGAAGAAGCTACGCTTGCTACTATTCAAAGTAAATACCTGAATAAGGTATTTTCTGCGGAAGCCGATTGTGATGCCAGGTTCAATCAATTAATAAGCAATGCCAAGAGCGAGTATAAAGCAGCCGATCTAGGTGAGCAAAGCTTTCCGGATTGGAGCGCGCAATACGAGAGTGCGAAGGCTGGTGCTAGAGCCAATGCGCTTGCAGTAATTGCAAACTCGCTAAACAAGTAAGCTTTACTATTCTGAGGAGGCTCTATGAAAAAGTCACGTATTCTATCTATTTTTCTAGTTGTAATGATGTTGTCATCCGTACTTGCAACCGCTGCATCCGCAGCAACCGAAACGATTAAGACAAAGACACAGCCCATTAAGCTGCAATTTGATGGACAAGCACTCAAACTGCCCGATGGACAATATTCATTTATTCATCAAGGAAGTACATACGTACCGATTCGTTATATTTCTTACGCGCTGCTAAAAACAGTAAATTGGGATGGTGCGAAAGCGACGATCTCCGAGCCAACAGAGAAAGAGCTTGCTGCGCTGAAGAAACAATTGCAGAGTGCCGCTACGGGCAGCCAGAAGCCGCAAACGAGCGTTACAATTGCAATACAGCCAGTTAATGCAACTCTTGTGTTTAATGGAAAGACGAAGGCATTGCCGGCTGGTCAATCCCTCTATGCCTATAAAGGCTCGATCTATGTGCCCATTCGCTTCTTGTCAGAATCAGTAGGCACACAGATTAGCTACGATCCGGTGACGAAAACAGTTAGCGGTGAGTCAGCAGCATATCGAGCTGAGCAAGGTGGCGGCGGAGTCGTTCTTCCAGGCACGGGTGGCGGAACTGGAGGCTCTGGTGGTACAGGCGGTACGGGTAATGCCGGCGGTGGTGGCGTACCAGTTAAACCGACGTATGAGCAAATTACAGCAGAAGCAGAGAACAAGCTCGCTGCGCTGAAAGAAAGCTGCAAGGTGACTCTAATGGATATTGGACTGCAGTATGTAGCGGCAACGGATAAGACGGTTCAAGCTCAGCTTAAAGCTAAAGGACTTCAAGAAGTAGACAATTGCTCTGCAAAATTTGAAGTTATCATGTCCGATACGAAAGCTAAGCTGACGACGAATGGGTATAGCACAGACGTTCTTGCTTCCTACAGAGAAGCCTTTAACAAAGAGCTTGAAGCAGGAAGAGCTATTGCAGAGGGTTTGATGTAATAGGAGTTTTCACTTCTTTTTTGTAAAATTAGAGCAGGGGCAGAAGAGGTCGCGATGACTTCTTCTGCCCCTGCTTTGCGTTATCCTTACAATTACATGAAGTGATACATGCATCTGCTTGCATTTATTTATAATTTATTTTAGTTATAAGAGACCAGCTGCAGCTATAGGGGATAAGGGCTCCCATTTAGCCCACACTTCCTTAAATACAAACCTTAAGGCTTGTAAGTCGTTAGCGGTACGTTCAGCTTATTATAGGTTGTGATGCAGATTAAAAATGTATAATGAATTTTCCAATCCAATTCCTGATATATTTTAACACGAAAAGGATTACCCAAATCAAGCAGAGTGATCATTAACAGCAAAAAGCTGCGTTCAAATAGCTTGTTTTGCATGTTTTTTGTCTCCCCTTACAAGAATTTGTTGTAAAATGTAAAAAAATGACTCATTTCACTAGCAAAGCCACTACCATAGTACTAAAATTTGCATTACACTAGCATTACAGACTAACCTAAAATCATACAGTAGTGGTAATGTAGGGGGACTATGGACATATTTAATTTGTTCTACCAATTCAATCAGTGCACTTCTGATCCTGATGCTGAAGTTGTAGTACTCTTACACGGTCTAGGCCTAAATGCTCGTGTCTGGGAGCCGATGGCTGCTGTGCTAACTGAACGGTATCATGTTGTACGGTATGATTTGCGCGGGCATGGGGAGCGATCACATGACGGTTCTCAGTTAACATGGGAGCTGCTTTGCAATGATCTTGATGAAATTTTCCACTTATATAGCATAACGGAGGCACATTTGGTCGGTCATGGACTTGGCGGTAATCTTGCTGCAAGGTATGGAATTAGCCGCCCGGAGCGAGTGAAGTCGTTTGTTCTTATTTCGACGATTGGATTTTATCCTCCGGAGGCAATGGAGCGTTCGGTTGAGCTGCGCCGGAGCTATGCTGAGAACGGTGTGGCAGCTGCACTGGCGGAGCAGATGGCTAGTTTAGTAACCTGTTTGCCTCAGGATAGGGAAGAGACAAGATGGGTAAAAGAGGCGTACTTGCAGTGCGACATGGATGTGTACTTTAAATTAATTGAGCTCTTTGCAGCCGAGAATCCTTTGGATGACTTATCCGCAATTAATAAGCCTTGCCTCGTTATGGCGGGGGACAAAGATACGATATATCCATCCTATATGTCGAAGATTACGGCGCAGTTTATTCCGAATGCGTTCTCGGTAACGGTGCCTGATGCAGCTAGCTTGGTGTTTATAGATAATCAGACCTATGCCGCTCAGAAGATATTAGATTTCCTCTCCAACCCTTTAAGTGGCACGGAGAGCACTCATGTCGGAGATCCGCTGCTTGGGTTAATGAGTATCGATGCCATTAAAATGTTTGGCGATGCCTATAAGAGTACTCCAAGCAAGGATGTGCTGCTCGAGGTCAAGCTAATTGGAGCGTTTCGTGTATTTATTAATGGCGAGGAAATATCGAGTGGCTGGCAGCAGCGTAATGCGAAGAGATTGCTTATTTATTTAATGTTTTACCCGAATCCGACCAGAGAACAGTTATGCGATGCGTTATGGCCACTTGCAGAGATTAGCAAAGCAAGTAATTTGCTGCGAGTTAGTCTTTCTCATTTAAAAGGATTGTTCGATACGGCGGGGACGAATCCGATTGTTGCTAATCGCAGCCATGTTAAGCTGAACGCGGTTGTCGTGTGTGACTTGCTGAAATGGATTCAGTCGCTTGAAGAGGCTCATATGGAGAAAAGAGCATTAAGGAAATTTATTCTTATTAAAGAATTGCTTGTCTATCCTGTAGAAGAAATGCTCGCAGGCTTGTACGATAACTGGGCGGTTCAGGAACGAAGCAGGCTGGAATACATGCTGCTGGGACTTGTTGAATCACTCGCGGATAGCTATAAAAAAGATGGCGATTTTGCAGCGGCTAGTCAAGTGATGAGAAGAATAAGCAATATGTATAGCGAGGAACTAAATGTTGATACCGTTCGTAATACGCATGCTCAGGGAGAGGTGAGGGACCATTAATAGAGATACTGTTCTACACAAAATAAAGCTAGAGCAGACGATTGAGCTGCTGCGGCAGGAAATGATCGATAAGCTATTAGTGTGCCAGTCTTATCAAGCTGATGAAGTGTTGGGAGCAAGCAGGGCGCTTGATCTTGTTCTTAATTGCTATGATTGCGTAAGATTTGAGAGAGGCTGCATGAATGAGGAAAATTGTGCATCACGTACATTATTAGATGACGATAGCTCTATTTAAAAATACGTTTACGTTTATTTTGTTTGTATTTATACCAGTAGCTGCCGTTCTCATCCTTGAAAATCCGAATTCCAAACCATTTCAATGGCGTTGATAGCTCAGTAAACATTAAATAACTAGACATGTCTATCGCCCTCATTTCACTTCTTTTTAGTTATAATACCTAACTTTAGGCTTATTGACTATATTGAAATAGGACTTTTATATCATTTATATTGATAATTGATGGATTATATTTCTTTATTTCTCAGTTAAAAATTCAGCGCCGCCGGCTGCTTCGCTTTTGTGAGCAAGCCGTTCTTTGGCATGCCTAATTTAGCACTCCTATGCTCGCATTTTATTTGAGTGTTTTTTTCAAGTATGATAGAGGGATAATAAATTGGAAGCTGGTTGCTTTACAGGAGGTGCACTTGAATATGTATAGACCTGCTAGATGGAAGCCGACTATGATGTGGGGGCTATTATTAGTAGGGTGGCTCGGGCTTTTATTCCTATTTTCATCCCAAACATATGAGCAACAAAGTATTCAKCCGTTTTTGCGCAGTCACTTTACATACGATCAGCTCGTGAGATGGCTGCCGGATGTTACGATTACCTATCGAACGAGCATCGTTAATTCACATGATCGGCCTTATAGCTTTATCGAATTTTTGTTTCGAAAGGGCGCGCATTTGTTTGTGTATGCGACTTTTGCTGCGTTGATGTTTATGTTTCTGCGAGCATTGACCCGCGGACGCTGGTTCCTTTCCATTATACTTACACTGATGGTTGCCATTGCTGTCCCGGCTATGGATGAATGGAATCAATTAGGCTCTGACGAGCGTACGGGTAATGCAACTGATGTAGTTCTTGATTTTGTAGGTGGATGTGCGGGACTGCTTATCTGCTTGTGTATTTTAGGAGTGGTGAAGCTGTGGCGATCAAGGTCACGGAATCGATCTCAATATTGATGATAGGAGTTATTCTAATTAATCAATTTCAGCTTGCGGGCTGCGTGCAAAAATAGTTGCGGACAAAGCAGGCTGCTATCCATTATAATCGTCTTTGACATTGTATAGATTCGGTAAATGTGGGGGAATTGCAGCTTGCAGCGCTATGAGGAATTAGATTCACTTAGGGGATTGGCGGCATTAGCCGTAATGATTGGTCATTTCTTATTGGTATTTGCGCCTATTGCGCAAAACACGTCTGATCTCAGCTTTTTTGATTACCCGCTTAACCTATTTAAATACACACCGCTGCATGCGATATGGGGCGGTCATGAAGCGGTCATTATGTTTTTTCTGCTCAGCGGGTTTGTACTTTCCTTGCCGTTTTTCAGCAACCGCCAGCAATCCTATTCAAAATATGTAATTAAGCGGATTTGCCGTATTTACATTCCTTTTCTCGTCGCATTGCTGATCGCCATATTAATGAGGGAAGTCGTCTATGTATCGAAGCTGACGAATTTGACGAGCTATTATAACAATCTGTGGGTGATCCCCCCTAATGTGACCTCAATCATTCATCATTTGCTGTTTGTAGGAAACTACAATACGACGAGGTATGATCCGATTTTGTGGACGCTCGTTCATGAAATGCGCATCTCGTTGTTGTTCCCGTTTATTATGTTCATCATTGTCAAAAGCAGCTGGAAGGTAGGGCTGCCGCTGGCACTCGTCTTATCCATTGGCGCTGAAATTATGCTTGAAAATTTTGAAACGAAATATATGACGAACTTTGTGATCTCGCTGCATTATGCCTCTTTCTTCATTATAGGGGCGCTGCTGGCCAAATATCAGAAAGAGCTGAAGTCAGCATTTTCACGGTTGCATGGTTGGCGGGTCATGCTGATGCTTATTATCGGACTGTGCTTCTATTCGTTCAAATGGATCGGTTATGGCGAGGACTTCCATGACATGCTCATGCCGCACAGCGGCGATTGGATGACGGCTATTGGCGCTTCGATCTTTATTATTACAGCGCTGTCATCCGTTCGTTTATCGAGGCAGCTGCAGCGAAAGCCTTTATTGTTTTTGGGTAAAATCTCATACAGTCTCTATTTGTATCATATGATTATCCTGTTGTCGCTCATCCATCTGCTGAATGGCGAACTGGAAACAACGTTTATTGTGATACTCGCCTTTGTTGCTTCATTCGGAGCCGGGGCGCTAAGCTACTATTTCATAGAGCTGCCATCCATTCGGTTAGGCAAGTGGCTTACTGGCTGGGGCAAGAAGCCAAGTACGGCTGCTGTAAGCGGCAGTGATGGCGTATCGACCGGTGCATAATCAATAGGGCATAAGGAAGGAACGGTTCCCTTAGAGGGAGCCGTTCCTTTTTTATGAGCAAGCAGGCAAGTGACTGATGTCGAAGGAAAAGCGTGATGTTCGGTGTAATGTTTTGGCGGGAATGCACCCATCCTTACCCATGAGAAAATCGTTGTCTATATTTGCGCGGCGATATGCTCTCGTATTTGGCAAAACAAGAGGTGAAATAGGCAGCGTGATTAAAGCCAACCTGTTCTCCGATACGGGCGATAGGCAGATCCGTTTGAAGCAGCAGCAGCTTTGCTTGTTCAATCCGGAAACGCATGAGGTAATCGAATGGCGCGCAGCCAAACTCCTTCTGCATGCATCTTGCGATATAAACGGGATGAAAGTTAATGCTGTCTCCCAGCTCCTGCGCGGTTATACTATCACGATAATGCTCTCGCAAATAGGAAGCTGCTTGCTCTGCGCACAAAATAGAGGGAGAAGGCCCCTCCGCTTCCATCGATGCGGATAAATGCTCGATAACCTCTTGGAATACAAGCTGCTGCTTCCATTTTACGCTGGGAATATGATCATTCATATTAAGCTGAACCAACTGGCGCAGCAGACTATCCATCTTGGAGGGCTGCAGCAGTTTAGCAAACTGGGGAAGCTGTTTGGCAAAGGTTTGTGCCGTATAAATGTTGGTGCTCAGTATTCTAGATTTGGAACTGTCAGGCGGTACCTCAGGCATGGATTGATCTGTTATACTCCACATCCCAGTCGTCTGAAAATGAATCCAGTAATAAGCGGTCTGCTCGTCGCATGCACGCGTTGCGTAATGATGGGCATCCGGCCTGAGAATAAGTGCGTGCCCTGCGCTCACTTCATAATGCTGGTCTTCTTCTCCCATGTATAAGCAGCCCCGCGTTACGACAAGCAAATCAAACACATTAATGTTGCATCTGCTTGGATGCTTGCGGCCAGAAGGGGCAACCGTATAACCCCCAATGATATAATGCGGCAGCGGTGGAATCGTCATATGAATGATGGTCATGTTAGGATTTTCTCCTTCAAATATTGAAGTTTGAATCGTTATAGTTTCAGTTGTAAAAGTGATACATCAAGCTCAGTATAGCATCTATAATTTGATATGACGATTGATGATAAGACAACGGATACGGCCGCTAGTAGGCAGCCGATGCAGGAGGACAACAGGATGGCTTTATCTAACAAAAAGATTTCGCTCTGGATGCTGGCGTGGCCAATATTCATAGAGCTGTTTTTACAATTTTTGCTCGGTGCGGCGGATACGCTGATGGTGAGCCGGATATCGGATGATGCAGTAGCGGTAGTAGGCTTCTCTAACCAGCTGTTTCAAGCGTTGACGACTTTATTTATAACGGTCGCGAGTGGAGCGGGCATACTCATTGCACAAAAAATAGGCTCCAAAAATGGCGAGGATGCTCGCACGATCGCTATAATGGCGGTGAAAGTAAGTGCCATCATTGGGCTTTTGCTTAGCGGGCTGCTCATCCTCATTCCAGGCGAGATCGCTGCGGTGCTGCAGCTTCCAGAAAATTTAATTCCTCTGGCAAAGACGTATATCTCGATAGTCGGCGGCGGAATGGTATTGATTGCGTTGATGTCGGCGCTTAGCACATCGATTCGGAATACGGGAAATACAAAGGGACCTATGTATACGGCAATTGGAATGAACATTGTGCATGTTTTTTTCAATTATGCGTTCATCTTCGGGGCATTCGGATTTCCAAAATGGGGCTTGATGGGCGTAGCTATCTCAACCGTGTTATGCCGCTTGCTCGCTACGATTGTGCTGTTCATCATGTTCCTTAGCTCTTTTGAACGTACAATTGCTCTTCGTGACTTTAATGTATTTAATCGTAAGCTGTTCGGCGAAATTCTCCGTATAGGATGGCCGCTTGGCGTAAATATGTCTTGCTGGGTATTTACGCAGCTGCTTATTTTCACCTTTTTGGCTATTCTCGGCTCGAATGAGCTGGCGGCACGGACGTATATGAATACGTTGGAATCGTTTTGCTTCATGCTTGGTTATTCGATTGCACTGGCAGTACAAATTCAGATTGCCCATCTATTTGGAGCGGGCAAAGTGAAAGAAGCGTACCATATCGCCTTCCGAGCGATGTGGATTGGGCTTGCGGTTGTGACGGTTAACGCGTTTCTTATCTATTTGTTTGGCAAGCAGCTGCTAGGCATGTTTACTGATAACAAAGAAATCGTAGCGTTAGGCGTGTCCCTGCTCGGAATGAATCTACTGCTGCAGCCGGGCAAAATGATCAATATGGCGCTCGGCAATTCATTAAATGCGGTAGGCGATACCCGTTTTACGATGTGGACTTCGGTATTCTCGATGTGGCTGATTGCGACGGGATTAGCTTATTTTGTGGGAATTCAACTTGGCTGGGGCTTGATCGGGATATATGCCTGCATGATCTTAGATGAGTACATCCGCGGAATATTGTCTTTAATTCGCTGGAGAGGCCAAAAGTTTCTGCGCAGAGCAGAGCGGGATGAGGCCGAAGCGAAGAGAAGTGCAGAGAGCGGCATTAGTGGAAAAACACGTAAACAAACCGCGCTGGATATCTAATAAAAGCGTATAATAGAGGAAGGAATAGACAGCGGCTTCGCAAGTGAAGGCTGCTGTTTTCCGTATTCACGGCAAGGGAGCGATTAACGGATATGGCATCGATGGTTATTATGAATGAAAAAATACGCGCCTCCGAGGTGCACTTGACTGGTTTGCGAGGCGAGGATCTAGGTATTGTCTCGCGTGATGAAGCATTGGCAAAAGCAAAGGAATTGAAAGTGGATTTGGTCTGCACCTCGCTTATGAGCAGCCCCCCGCCATGCAAGCTGGTAGCCAAAGGGCAAGCAAAGAAGCAGGCTGATCAAGAGAAGCGCGGAGCTAAGGTAAAGGAGCAGCCTAGCAAAGTAAAAGAGCTCCGCTTGACAGCGCATATAGAGGATCATGATTATGATACGAAGCTGCGGCAGGCAGCGAAGCTTCTTGGTTCAGGCAACGGCGTGCAGCTCGTTGTAAAAATTCAAGGCAAGGAAGGCCCCAAAGCGAAGGAGCTGCTGGAGCGCATGCTGAAGGATCTAGAGGAGAGCGGCAAGAAGCAATCCGGCATACAAGTAAGCGGGAAGCAAGCGGCGGTGCAGGTGCTGCCTTTATAAAGGTATGTTGAAGGTGAAAGGTAAGCAGCGGTGTAACTATTGCGTATAGAGCCTTTCTGATGGCGGCGACAACAGGAACTAACAGGAGGAGGCAACTGCTTTCTCCTAAAGCTGCATATAGGTTAGCTGATAGGATGATTGATGTGAAGGCTTCTTGCTTTGCATCTATTTTCAAATATAAAATGTATGCGCTTACTCATTTGTGGTAGCTTAGTAAGTAGAATGGCAAACGTTCCATAATGATCATTAACGGGGTGAATCATTAATGAAGAAAACATTGCATACAGGACCGATCAAGCTGCCGAGGCTGCCAGACCCTAAGCTGTGGGTGAGCAAAGCACCGTTTGGGCTAGGACGCATTAAGCCGCATCATATTCGTGACACGCTCAAGGTAGCGTGGGATAACCGAGACAGCTTGCCGTATGCGTATCGGATTTTGACGCAGGGTGTATGTGATGGCTGTGCGCTTGGCGTGTCCGGTTTATATGATCAGACGCTGGACGGTCCTCATATTTGCACGACGAGATTGAACGTCCTGCGGCTGAATACGATGCCTGCTATCAAAGGGGATGTGCTGCATGGCGATATTGAGGAGCTGCGAAAGCTCGATAGCACGCAATTGCGCAAGCTGGGAAGGCTGCCGTACCCGCTTATAAGAAGCAAGGGAGAAAGAAGCTTTCGCAGAATTTCGTGGGATGAGGCGCTGGAACGCATCGCTGCCAAAGCGAGGGCAATAGACCCGAAGCAGATGGCTTTCTACTTAACTGCGCGCGGGATAACGAATGAATCCTATTATGTGGCTGCAAAGGCGGCTCGGCTCATTGGGACGAACAATATCGACAACGCCTCCCGGATTTGCCACTCTCCATCCAAAACAGCGATGAAGCGCTCTATTGGGGTAGGTGCCTCTACCTGCAATTATAAGGACTGGATTGGTACGGATGTGCTCGTTTTTTGGGGCAGTGTGGCAGCGAACAATCAGCCTGTATCGACTAAGTATATGTACGCAGCTAAGCGCAAGGGTACCAAAATCATCGTGATCAACCCCTATCGCGAGCCGGCGATGGAGGGCTACTGGATACCGTCTATACCGGAATCAGCTCTCTTTGGCACGAAGCTGGCAGACGATTTCTATCAGGTAAATATCGGCGGTGACATTGCTTTCATGCACGGCGTCATGAAGTGCTGGTTTGAGATGGAGGAGGAGCAGCCAGGCTCAGCGATTGATCATGCTTTTGTAAGCGCGCATACGAAGGGGTACGAGGAGCTGAAGGCACATATTCAGCAGCAGGACTGGGAGCTGCTGGAGAAATCATCCGGGCTGACGAGAGAGCGGATGCAGGCTTTTGCTGCTTTGCTTGCCGAGGCGAAGTCGGGCGTATTCGTATGGAGCATGGGGCTGACGCAGCATCGATTCGGAACGGACAATATTTCGCAGGTTGCCAATCTTGCGCTGCTCCGCGGTTTTCTCGGGCGGGAGCATTGCGGCTTGATGCCGATTCGCGGCCATAGCGGCGTTCAAGGCTCAGGCGAAATGGGGGCTGACCCCTTTAGTCTGCCTGGCGGTGAGTTCAAAGGTGCGGATATCCGCCGTTTAGAGGAGCTTTGGGGCTTCAAGCTGCCGGATTGGCAGGGTGACATTGTAGGCGTATCGCTTGAAAACGCAATGTTGAACGAGCATGCCGATCGTAAGCTGAAGCTGTTCTATACATCAGGCGGCAATTTTATCGAGACGATGCCTGATCCTGATTTTGTGAAGCGCTGCTTAGAGAGCGTCGAATTGCGGGTGCATCAGGATATCGTGCTGAACAGCTCGACACTTGTAGATGCGCAGGAGGAGGTTATCGTACTGCCTGCCATGACAAGGTATGAACAGCCAGGCGGGGGTACGTCAACCTCGACGGAGCGGATGGTTTATTTTTCACCAACTATTGAAGGGCCGAGGATTGAGGAAGCGCGTGCGGAGTGGCAAATCTATGCGGATCTAGCTGCACGGATTAGGCCGGAGCTCAAAGCGGCTATCGCGTTCAAAGATGCTGCTGCTGTGAGGGAAGAGATTGCGATGGCTTCACCGAACTATGAGGGCGTAGAGCTGCTGCGGAATCAAGGAGACGTATTCCAATGGGGCGGGGCGTGGCTTTGCGAGGGTGGTTTTTGTCCAACTTCCGACGGGAAGGGTACTCTGCTGCCCATTGAATTGCCAGAGCTTCGTATACCGGAAGGGCATTTCTATGCAACGACAAGGCGCGGAAAGCAGTTTAACTCTATGATTTATGGCGAGAAGGATGCTTTTAACGATGCAGGGCGCTACGACGTGCTGATGAATGAAGCGAATTTATCGGAGCTTGCGATCGCCGAAGGTGATGCGATTGTTGTATATAACCGAAGCGGGAGCTTCCATGGCAGGGCGAAACCAGCGGATATTGCGCCAGGCAATATCGAGTTGTATTGGCCGGAAGGGAATAGTCTATTTCCAAAAGGAGTATATGAGCCGTTTGCAGGCATACCGGAGTATAATGCTTCCGTTATCGTAGAGAAGGCTGAAACCTATCATGCCTTTAAGGATACCAAGTATATGGAGAAGCGGATTGTGGAGCTGGAAATCGAGCCGCCGGCGTAGAACTGCTGTGGTCATAATGATGCATAAGCAAGCTGAGCGTAGAAGGGGAGTATTCGAATGGATCTTTCGAACACGACAAAATGGCGCATACTCAAATACGATAGCAGCGGCCACTGGGAGAAGGATGACGATATCGCTGCGGAATATCCGCTTACTCTGAAGCTAGGCGGTGAGGAATTTGCAACGATGGTATGCTCGCCATCACATTTGCAGGAGCTGGTCATTGGTTTCCTTGCTTCCGAAGGGGTTATACGTGCTGCCGGTCAGGTGAAATCGCTGCGGATCGAAGAGGATACTGGTTTTGCCTATGTTGAGCTAGAGCATAAGCATACGTTAAGTCAGGATCATTACGCGAAACGGTTTATCGGATCATGCTGCGGCAAGAGTAGGCAGTTTTATTTTCACAATGATATGCTGACGGCCAAAACGATCATGACCCGCACTAAAATATCTGCTGAGCAATGTATTCGCTTTATGCGCGAGCTTCAGGAGGCATCCTCGGAATTTCGCAGCACGGGCGGTGTTCATAATGCAGCCATTGGAACGCCATCGGAGCTGCTTGCTGTAAGAACGGATATTGGGCGCCACAATGCGCTCGATAAGCTGTTCGGCTATTGTTTGCTGCACCGTGTTCGGACTTCGGATAAAGTGATTGCATTCAGCGGCAGGCTCTCCTCGGAGGCGGTGCTGAAAGCGGCCAAAATCGGCTGCGGCATCATGCTCAGCAAGTCGGCGCCTACTGATCTTGCTCTTCGTTTGGCAGAGGATTTAGGCATTACCTGCGTCGGTTTTATTAGAGGCGGAGAGATGAATGTATATACCCATCATGACCGAATCGATTTCGGCGATGGATTGACAGCATGGTAGTGATTGTATATCATTTTAAATGAAAATGATTATCACCATGTGACAAGAAGGAGTTTATGATGCTTTTACGCTTTTTTTCCTACTACAAGCCTTACAAGAAGCTTTTTCTGCTTGATTTCTGTTGTGCAGTAGTGCTGGCGATTCTTGAGCTGTGCTTCCCCTTGGCAGTCAGCTATGTAATAGATACGCTGTTGCCTGACGAGAACTGGGGCCTTATCGTTACAGCCTGTGCTATCTTGCTTCTGATTTATATTATTAATACGATTTTGTCCTATGTAGTCACCTATTGGGGGCATATGCTTGGTATTAATATTGAGACGGACATGCGGAAGAAGCTGTTCGACCACGTACAGAAGCTGTCCTTCCGTTTCTTCGATAACACGAAGACCGGTCATCTAATCTCGCGTCTAACGAATGATTTATTCGAGATTGGCGAGGTTGCCCATCATGGCCCAGAGGATATGTTCATTGCTGCGATGACGCTCGTCGGAGCGTTCGGCATTATGGCGTATATTAATTTGGAGTTAGCCATTCTTACTTTTGTTATTGTGCCAATCATTATCTGGCTCGTTCTGATGTTCAACGGTAAAATGACGAAAGCTGCGAATCGGTTGTTCTCGGATATGGCCGATTTTAATGCTCGAGTAGAGGATACGGTTGGCGGGATTCGTGTTGTTCAAGCTTTCTCGAACGAAAGCCATGAGAAAAAGCTGTTTAAGGTGAACAACCTGCGTTTCCGTGAAGCGAAACTCATTTCCTACAAAATCATTGGTTTGAACTCTTCGATTACCTACATGCTGATGAGACTTGTATCTGTATTCGTATTGATTGCAGGCACTTGGTTCGTTATTAAAGGTGATCTGAAGTACGGCGAATTTATTAGCTTTGTTTTGCTTACGAACATCTTCTTTAAACCGATTGAAAAAATCAATGCAGTTATCGAAAGTTACCCAAAAGGCATTGCCGGCTTTAAACGTTATGTGCAGCTGCTGGAGACAGCGCCTGATGTTGCGGATAAACCCAATGCGAAAGAGGTTAACCGCCTAAACGGGAATATTGAATATCGGAATGTTACGTTTGGTTATGAAGGCGAAGCGAAGGTGCTTCAAAATATCGATCTTACTATTCGTGCAGGTGAGACAATTGCCTTTGTTGGACCTTCCGGCGCCGGCAAAACGACGCTTTGCAGCTTGCTGCCGCGTTTCTATGAAATTGAAGGCGGAAGCATATCCGTCGATGGCTATGATACTCGTGATTTGAAGCTGGATTCGCTCCGGAAGCAGATCGGTATCGTACAGCAGGATGTGTTCCTGTTCGCAGGTACGATTAGAGAAAACATCAGTTACGGCAAGCTTGGCGCATCGGATACAGATATCTGGGAAGCCGCGCGCAGAGCGAAGCTTGAAGAATTCATACACGCGCAGCCGGACGGACTGGAAACGGTAGTGGGCGAACGCGGCGTTAAGCTGTCTGGCGGACAGAAGCAGCGGCTTGCGATTGCGCGGATGTTCCTCAAAAACCCGCCTATCCTTATTCTCGACGAGGCAACTTCGGCACTCGACACTGAAACGGAAGCAGCAATCCAGCAGTCGCTGGCAGAGCTGTCTGTGGGCCGCACAACGCTTGTTATTGCACATCGCCTCGCTACGATCAAAAATGCGGATCGCATTGTTGTTGTAACGGAGCAAGGAATTACCGAGCAAGGCCGTCATGAAGAGCTTGTATCGGCGGGCGGCATTTACAGCCGCTTGCATCATGCGCAGTTTGGCAACAGATAATTTAAAAGGAAGGCTGCCGATATCGATGAATCGGCAGCCTTTTTTTTATTAACAAAGCAGCCGAGGTGCTTTATCACTAGCCGCTAGAATGAAACTTACAGGCACTACTAGGCATTAAATTCACCCAACACAACCCCACCCATTAAACCAAAGCATCAAGCATTACAACTTACTCAGCTCCATGCTAAAGGAACTAATGGTTCGGTCTTGTTTAAACGGTATTCGCGGCGCCTGACAATACTTCTTGTTTGTCTTTCTTTGCGCCTGTTTTCCTTCTCTTATAAAACGACAAGAAGGCCGATGTAACGGCAATCGACAAGGCAGAGTACAATCCGCTTTTAAGAGGAAATACGGATAGACTAGTGAGGACAACTAGAAAATCAAATGCGAAGTTGGTAATCCCAGGGTTGACGCCATGCTTTTTGTGCAAATAGATGGCTAGTATTGTCGCGCCGCCGAGCGAAGCACCGTTGCGGAATAAGGCGGTAATGCCTGCTCCGATGAATAATCCTCCGACGATCGCTCCGATTAGTGGCGGAATCGTAAAGGCAGGCAAGATATCGTTTATTGCACTTAATGAGGAGAGAAGCGCGATCGCACCAATGGTTTTGAAGGTAAAGGATTTGCCCATGTAAAAGTAGGAGAAAATTAGAAATGGAAGATTGAGCAATAAAAACAAATAGTGGAATGAGACTTGCAGCTGGGGTGATAAGCTTAAAGAGAGTCCTGCTGTTCCTCCAGTTACGATATGTGAATGCTTTAAAATGACTAATCCGCCCACAGTAACGAAGCAGCCTATTGCAATATGAAGCCATTTGCTGATATTTTCCTTCATTTTGTAATCCAATATGCGTAACATCTCACATGCACCGCCTGCTTAAGTTTGTTACTATAAGAATACAAAACAGCATCAATCGTATATATAATAAACAGAATGAAATTGATGTGAATTTATATAACATTGAACGAATTTTTATTGTTTTTCCTGCAAAATGAAGGGGGTTGTGATCATGGATCAATTGGATCGTATGCTTCTCCAATTACTGCAGGAGGATGGCCGAATAACGGTGAGTGAGCTGTCCAAACGATTGTCTCTCAGCCGCCCCAGCATATCTGAGCGTCTGCTGCGCTTGCAGGAGAAAGGCATCATTACTGGATTCGGCGCACGAGTATCGCCTGCTGCTATCGGGAGAAACATACAGGTCATCATTCAAATGAGCGAATTGAAAGTATTTCCGATGGAGTTTGAGAAGCGCATCATGAATGATGATGAGATTATAGAATGCCACCGGGTAACAGGAACGGTCAGCTATGTTCTTAAAGCAGCGATAACGGGGATGGATGGTCTAAGCGAGCTTGTAGAGAGGCTTATGCCTTTCGGCAATGTCAACACGTCGGTCATTCTCTCTTCTCCTGTTATGAACAAAACCATATTGCCTAAGGAATAAACGATTAACGGAGTAAAGGAGACTTATAGGATGGAACAAACGAAGACATTAATTGAAGCATACAATCAAGCCGGCTATCCGTTAATTGGTCATGGAAAGCGGAATGTACAAGTTCTGAAAGAAGCGCTAGAGCAGTGGGACACAGAGCAGGATAGCGATATGTACGGCAATGGAGCGATAATTGAGAATTTTGAGGAAAAGATGGCTAAACTGCTAGGCAAAGAATCGGCTGTATTTTTCCCCAGCGGTACAATGGCTCAGCAAATTGCGCTTCGTATATGGTGTGACGAGAAGGGGAATAAGAAAGTCGGTTATCATCCCTTAAGCCATCTAGAGATTCATGAGAAAGACGGCATGAAAGAGCTGCATCATCTTGAAGCTGTACTGCTGGCGGATATAGAAAGGCCTGTCCTTCTTCATGATTTGCTTGGTCTAGAGGAAAAAATCGCTTGTTTGCTACTGGAGCTGCCGCAGCGCGAAATTGGCGGACAGTTGCCGGAATTTGAAGAGCTCAAGGCTATGTCGGCATTTTGTCGGGAGAGAGGAATTAAGCTTCATCTGGATGGTGCGAGGCTGTTCGAGATACTTCCGTATTACGAAAAGTCTGCTCAAGAGGTTTGCGCACTCTTCGACAGTGTATATATTTCGTTCTATAAAGGAATTGGCGGTATTGCAGGAGCGATATTAGCCGGAGATCGCAGCTTTACAGAGGAATCGAAGATTTGGAAAAGACGACATGGCGGTGATCTCATCAGCTTATATCCCTATATTATTGCTGCAGACTATTACATGGAGCGGCGCCTTCCACATATGAAGAAGTACTACAGGGAAGCGCAGGAGCTTGCTGCATTATATAACGGGTGCGAGGGCATGAAGACCATCCCGGAGGTGCCTGTTTCCAATATGTTTCATGTTCATACCACAGCAAAGAAGGAGCAGCTTGATTCAATCCTAATCGATATCGCAGCGAAAACAGGCATCGGCTTGACGCAATCTGTCCGTGATAAAGGCGAGGAAGGCTGCTATTTTGAGGTTAATATTGGCGATCGGTATGATGCGGCTCCTAAAGAAACGCTTCTTGAAGCTTTTCGATTGCTGGACAATAAGCTGCAACAGAAAGGGGAGAGGGAATAGCATTAACACTTTTAACTCGATTATGTCTGCATAACATGCTAAGTTATAAATGGTGGAAAATGAGATAAAATTTGATAAAACGTGGCAATCCATGATGTTAGCACATAATGTGAAATGAGGCTAAAGAAGGAGTGATCCATTCTGAAAAAAATCATTTTACTAATTGTTTGCTGTTTCCTCGTATTTGGTGGTTCTTATGTCTACTCGAAAGCGAAGCCGCCTTTAACAGCACAGGCGTTCTCTTCAACAAACGATAGACAAATTGTTTTAGTGATAGTCGGGAATAAAAGTTTGGTTGGATCTATCGATATTAATGAGGTATTAATAAATGATGGCGCCGTGCCTGAGCGAGTCAAAATACAAGTTAGCAGCCCTTCTAAAGGTTTTATTGTAACCGACCGCTTCGATGAGACGGAAGAAAAGGATTACTCATTTAAGGATCTGAATGAAGTGACCATTCCAACAGGAACATCTCCACAGGCACAGACGGCCAAAGAGAATAAAGGCAAAGTCACAGATGCGGATCATACCTATGCTCTAACAATAGGGGATAAGCAAACGATTGAATCGGTCACGATCAAATATAACCACCTCGGGATTTCGCATAAAATAACGATTTCGACGATAAAGGTTCAATGAGCTATACTACGTACAACATAAAGAATGATTAACGAGGTTAGTTTTTGATGAGGCTAAACGTTGGATAGCAATAGGGGTTCCAATTTATAAAATAGTACAGAGGAGGTATGTATTCATATGAAATATTCCTTTTGTGCAGGAGCGGCTTCTGTGGGATGTATCATGTTGAGCTGCCTTTTATTGTTTTGGAACCCTTACACGGATATACTGGTGAGTGATAAAACGATTCTTATCGTCTTTATGATGTTGATCCTTCCAGCTTGTATAGGAATTTTAGCTGCAATTTTGAGAAACCGAATGTTAATGCTAGTGGTACTCATCTGGTCGCTGCCGTATGGCATTTATTTATCTGTAGCATCTATACCGAGTATTTGGAATCTCTATGCAGCGGTACTCATTTTATATGTCATTTCCCTAATAAGGAAAGAAACCGCATATAATGGGGCATTATAAAGCAAAAAAAGACATGAAAGGACGAGACGAAACAATGGAGAAAGCAAATCAAAAAATTAAAACATTTTTTATGTTTGAAGGCAGAGCGGAGGAGGCTATGAACTTCTACACTTCATTATTCGATCAATCCGAAATCATAAGCATCCAGCGATACGGAGCGAATGAGACAGGCCCTGAAGGAACCGTGATGAAAGCTACATTTTCTCTAAAAGGACAACAATTTATGTGTATCGATAGCGGCGTCAACCATGGCTTTACGTTCACACCTTCAATATCTTTGTTCGTTACCTGCGATACGGAAGAGGAAATAGATCAGGTTTTTGAAAGCCTATCACTTGAGGGCAGCATACTCATGCCGCTTGCCGCTTATCCGTTTAGTGAGAAGTTTGGCTGGGTTTCAGATAAGTTCGGCGTTTCATGGCAATTAAGTCTTGAGAAAAGCTGATTGCTCCCTACTCCCCATCCGTTTCATGCAAATTGGGAAAGGTTGAAGCAGGCAAGAGAGAGATTCGAAGAACGTAGAGTTGAAATTCAACATATTCTGTACCCTGAACGATACATATGTGCACATATGAATTCTGAAGTCATGTTTACTTTTGATTCACAGCTATTTAAACAAACATGGCATAATGAACAGCCCTAAAGCGCTCGCTTTGGAGATTTACCACTTCGCAAATTCCAAACTCCCCGAAGAAGTTGATGTTTACATTCCAACTCATGAATAGTGCTGATGCAGAAGATAGTGGACATATTCCACCGTCTTCTGCATCTCGCTAGCGCAGCTTCAAGTTTGAAGCAGCTATAGCATCTCAACCTTTAGGTCAGGGAAACGACCTTGCAGTTCTGCTAAACGATCTAGTAGTGCAGCCTTATCAAATGGATATTTAAAAATGTCCGGATTCGGCTTAAAGGTAATGCTTGTGCCCGTTTCCTTCGTCATGCCTAAGACAAGCAGTTCACTTTGCGGTATGCCATGTTTAAAGTCTTGACGAAATACTTTTCCATCACGGCGAACCTCTACAGAAAGCTGTTCAGACAAAGCGTTAACTACTGGCATGTTTATGCCTTTTAACCCTTCGGAAGCTACAACGGATGCGCTTTTATTGTAATGCCCAAGCTCCGTAAGCACGGTTTGTACTGGAGTTGTTTTCGACTGAGGGAAGGCTTGAATCGGAATGCCTCGACCATTATCAGAGACGGTAATACTTGTATCGCTGTGAAGGACGATATATAGCTCCGTACTATAGCCTGCTTGGTGCTCCAACACCGAGTTGTCAATGACTGACCATAAAAGATGATTCGGATCGTACCCCTCTTTATTTTCGCCTAAATACTCTTCAACGTTATTTCTAGCCTCTGTAAGCTCCATATAATGGCTCGTATCGAGCAGATCAGTAATAGCGGTCAACAAAAGCAGCAGCGGAAGCGTTCGATGAGCAGGCAGAGAATACTTGCCTCCACGTTCCTCTTGAACCAAAAGGTCAGCCCCGAGTAAGGCTTTGGTATGGTGGTAAAGCTGACCCGTAGTTCCCAGGTTTAATCGTTCTACGATATCTGAGCCGGAGAGAGGCTCCAGCAATACAGCAAGCAGGATGTCGAGCCGCTGCTTATTCCCGAGTGCTGCCAAAATTTTTGCTACTTTATCGGTGTCAAGACCAAGTAAGTGATGGACTTCTTGCTGCCTAGGATCCCATCTGAAGCCATTGTGCCCACGATATTGCCCGGAATAAAAGAGGCTGCCTAAATCATGCGGGACTTCATCGTTTAATGAGTTCTCATTTAAATTCATGGTTAATGCTTGTTTTGGATTAGGACGAGTATTAATGACCTGAGTTAACATTTGTTTGAGCTCGTTCATCTCTTTGGTAAGTAAATCAAGCTCAGTTCCGTAGTCTCTAGAAGCTGTCAAACGGCATCACCTCTTAATATTATTGTTTTACGTAATTACGTTATACGATAAATTTAACATAAGTTCAGTCAATTGTAAACATAGCCCAAAAACTTTGTGGTACGATGAAGAAATATTTTAATAGCAGGCCTAACGCTTAAGGGGGTAAGGGATTGTTTTCGAAAAAGAGGCATGTGAGGATAGATTGGGAATGCTCCATTGAGGACGAAACAGATGCTCGCGTCTGTGTTTATGTCACATTTCCAGATTACTCCCGGTGGGTAGCTAATTTTTATACGGTAAAATGTATCGAATCCATCCGCAACGATCATTTGAGCAGCGGGGACAATACGTTCGTCTGGTTAGAAGAAAATTTGATTATTGTCGATAAAGTAAGTCGAGCACATATTGAGAAAATTATTGATGAGAGTATTGAACAGAATACATTCGAGTATTTATTTAAATATTTTGGCTGGGTTCAGGCACCGAATGTTGGACAATATCCTGACGGTTTCTTCGAAAGCAAGGGCACTATCGATCCGATTATAATCAGCAGCCAAGCGAGCACACTACGCGAAATGTTGGAGCATGCCAGCGATGAATTAAGAGAGGTGATCAAACAGTTTCTGTTTGGCGAATGGCAGGCGAGGATCGAGCATCTAAAGCTGGTACCTAAGCTTGAAGCTAAGTCTATGATTGTGGCTGAGGCAGAGCTTGAGGGTCGTGACATGAAGCGCGAGTGGGAAGACGTTTTTGCAGAGGGTTTGGATGCTCAAGAAAAGACGAACATTTATATGGAACAATATTTATGGCATGTTTTCAGCTATGCAAAAAAACCATGCTTAAGCAATGAACAGGCGGTCGAAGCATTCCGTAATGAGCCTAAAAAGGCATGTTATGTCTTCTATCAGCAGCATGATTTAGTGTTGTTTATAGAAGATGCAGCACATTTAATGCCTGAGGATGTAGAAAGTGAGCAGGATATCTATATTGTAGATGAGCATTTTAAGTGGACCTATGTGGTAACCCATGAGTCTGAATTAGGGCCATATTTTGTTAAGGCACAGTATACTCGCTAATCGTTACTCCAGGGTCGGAGCCGTATTTCATGATTTCGCCAGAGATCGAAATTTCCTTTACTTCATTGCCCAGTTCATCTACTAATACATGCCTAATGCCTCGCACAGGCCGAGGACTAGACGTTTTATAGATACCATTTTCCGAAATATTAATGACTTCATATCCTTTTTTCTTAGAGATAGGCGGAGAGCTTGAATCACCAAAATGAATGACAACAGTTCCGTGAAAGCTTTGCGGAATGTGATGGATAACTGGTCTGTTTTTCTCAGCCTCTGAGACCAGCATATTGATCGGCAGGTATATGATTACAAGTGAAGCAAGCAAGAAGATGAGATATCCCTTCTCTTTTATAGCAATAAGAGAACCTACAGAGAATACGATTGCAGAGCTGGCAAATAGTAAAATAAACAGTCCGAACTCAGGAGAAAAGAGATGCTGTATTCCCCATATTCCTAAGCCCATCATAACGGTAACGGAAGCTGCGGCAATGATACTTAGAACAATTAGCAGGGTAGTGCGCAGAAAAATAGCCGACTTCCTCCATCGGAACATCAGGGTGTAAAACGGGAGAATAAGGAATAGATACGAAGGAAGCGTCCAGCCGATTAGCTTGCTCGAATCACTTCCGAGGCTCTGATCATATACGAGCGTCAAATAACCTAAATAAGCGAGTACGCCTGCAAAATAGCTGGCTATAGCAACTAAAACGTAAAATAGCTTTTGTTTCATCGGGACAACACCTCTTCTGTGTGTATGGGAGCTTTGTACCCCTATAGCATAACGTTATACCGAATATCGCAATAGTTCTATCTTTTGTAGTACCGACCTCACGAAGCGCTTGGAGCAAGAATATCTCCAATAATTATTAGCCGCAAATAAGGAGGAAGTAACATGAAACGTATCCTTTCAGGAATAAAACCAAGTGGGGAGCTTAATATAGGCGGTTATGGAGGTGCGTTGCATCAATTTATGAAAATGCAGCATGACTTTGAGTGCTTTTTCTTTGTGCCGGATCTTCATGCGATTACTGTTCCTCAGGACCCGAAAGAATTGTTTCAGCGTTCTAAGGACATTGCCGCATTTTATATTGCTGCTGGAATTGATCCTAAAAAGGCGACGATTTTTATACAATCGCATGTGCCTGCTCATGTCGAGCTGGGATGGATAATGGAGACTCAGATTCACTTTGGAGAGCTGAGCAGAATGACGCAGTTCAAAGAGAAATCAGATGGGAAAGATTCTGTCAGCTCTGCTTTGTTTACGTACCCTGCCTTGATGGCAGCGGACATTCTCCTTTATCAAGCGACCCATGTTCCTGTCGGGGAGGATCAGAAGCAGCATTTAGAGTTGACTAGAGATTTGGCTGCGCGATTTAATAGTCGTTTTGAAAAAACATTTGTAATTCCTGAACCAATCATCCCCACTATTGGCTCCCGTATTATGGGGCTTGATGATCCAACTAAAAAAATGAGCAAGAGCAACCCCAATAAAAATAGCTACGTGCTGCTACTTGACTCGCCAGCTGATATTCGTAAAAAGCTCGCAAGAGCTGTTACCGATTCAGAAATGTCTGTGCGATATGATTGGGACAATAAACCTGCGGTCAGCAATTTGATCGAGATCTATGCGGTGTTCTCAGGAGAGTCCACCGAGACGATTGAAAGGCGTTACGAGGGCCAAGGATATGGCGGGTTTAAGAAGGATTTAGCCGAGGTTGTCGTCGAGAAGCTAGTACCTATACAAGAGAGATATAGAGATATTATCGATTCAGATGAGCTGATCCGTATCCTTAAAGAAGGAGCGATGAGAGCCTCGGAAACGGCTCGAATAACGCTTGTTCAAGCGAAACGCGCGATGGGATTCGTAACCTTTTAACCGAGCAGGCTGGAATTGCAGATAGAGATCAAAATCAACAGGAAAATCTCCAGTTAATTTTGCGATTATGCCCTTAATTTCCGAATTAGAAGGAATTTGTACCGTTAAATCAATGGAAATGGGCTGTTTCCTAAAATATTGCCTAGTTTAGCGGGAGAATTTCCCGTTAACCTGGTATTTATCGGAAAATAGCGAATTATAGCGGGAGAAATTCCTGTTAGCTTGCTTCTCTAGAAGCCAATAAGGCAGGACGTCGTCTAGAATGAGTTGCTTGGGATGAGTAAGTTACCAATACAGTAATAAAAAACGGCCAATCCCGCATCTGCAGCGGGATTGGCCGTTTTTTTTATTTCCTCCTAAGCGGCTTATACTTCTTTGCGAGTGAAATAAAGTAGGCCAATTGCAAAAAACAAAACAAAGCTGCTCGTTATCGTAATGAGCAAGTTTTCTAAAGGGAGCGCAAAAGCGCCGAAATTGTCGCCTTCGAAGCTTAGCATGGCGAGCATAGGTTGTGCCCATGGGTAGAAGGGAGCAAAGCGTTCAGAATTAACGATAAGCATATTAGGCAGCGTAAGCATCACATTAATGACGAGTGGAGCGGCAAAGCTGCTCCAGCTTACAGATACAAGCAGCTGCAGCGCGGCAAGCGGGAGACAGGCAAGCCAGCCGCTGCCAACTCCTTTCAGGAGCATTGCCCACGGGAGCGGGCCGTCGATGCCTTGATAGGTCGCTGCAATGATAACTGCTCCTAGAAACAGCAGCTGCGTTATGGCAAGGAGAACAGCGACTACGCTAAATTTGGCGAAGTAGAGTCCGATTCTAGACACGGGCAGCGTCAGCAGCTGCTTCCAGCCTCCTCCTACATGCTCGTATCTGCATACGAAAGCGGACAGAATGCCCGTTAATATTGGTAGGAACAGCATGGCGTGGAACGAAGCCATTGAAGCAATGAGCAGGGCATATTGAGCGGACGCATCCGGCGAATCAAACGATATTAACATGCCGAGAGCAAGTGACAGCAGCGAGCTGAGCGGGATGAGTATCCAAATAAACGTTTTGAATAACTTAATCCGTTCCGCAGCGACTAAACGTAGGAAACCCATCATTTCAATTCACATCCTTTTTGATGAAATGAAAGGCGCCAACAAGTAGAAGGATGCACCCGAGCAGAAAGCCTCCACCTACGAATAGCTCTCGCTGCGGATCCATATAACCTAGCATCGGCCAGTTTAACGGCAGCAGCTTTGACCAATCCTTTGAAATCAGGCCTGTGAATATGGAGCTGATTGCGATCAACACGCCAAACGTAATAGGAATGGCTTGATTTTTCATGGTCATGCATAGCCATACAAACAGCGCAAGCGCCGGGAGCGATGCGATAAACGGCAGGAAGCATAGCCGCAAAATATCGATTACTGGCATCTCTTTAAGCCCGAATCGCAACGATAAACCAAGCACAGCGGTACCTATCGCCAGCAAAACACATGATGAGAGCAGCAACAGGAAGCTTAATGCGAATTTTGAGCGGAACACGGCACCCTTGGAAATAGGAAGGGCGAGCAGCTGCTTCCATGCGTTTGTGTTATGTTCGATATTTGCTAGCAGGGAAGAGACAAGTGTCACTCCAAGAAATAGCGAGATTGGAACAAACATTTGGATGTCCTGAAGCAAGACCTCCCAGAGTCTCCCTGCATATCTGTTCGTTAAATAATCATAACGAAGTCCGAAATTAAGAGCTTGCATAGCGATCAATCCGATAGGGCCAATAAAGATAAGAAACCATAGCCCCTTGCCGCGTATTTTCAAAAAATCAGCTGAAAGTGCTTTGAGCATCATAGCTTACCCTCCCCGACAATTTGCAGGAAGAGATCCTCCAGTGATTTGCGTTTTTCCTCGACACGGTAGATAGAGTGGTCTCGCTCTACGAGATTTTTGACAATGCGTGCAAGCGCAGGGTTATCGGTATGCTCCAGCATAATGGCGGAACCATTTTGTACAGCGCCCACACCTTGCCGCTGCAAGGCAGCAAGTGCTAGCTCTGGCTCAGACACAACCAGCGATATTGTGCCTTGTGCCTGTTCATGCAAATGGCTAATCGTATCTTGGAAGACGAGCTCCCCCTGACGAATAATACCGACGGTTCCTGCTGTAAGCTCAACCTCGCTTAACAAATGACTGGATATAAGGACGGTAATGCCGTGCTGCTTAGGCATTTCTTTAATTAATTCACGAATTTCCAATATGCCGGATGGATCTAGTCCATTTGTCGGCTCGTCGAGCAGCAGCAGCTCTGGGCTGCCAAGCAATGCGCTTGCGATACCTAGTCGCTGCTTCATCCCAAGCGAGAAGCCTTTCACTGGACGCCGCGCTTCCTTGGCCAGTCCAACGATGTCGAGCACTTCAGCAATTTTGGATACAGGAGCACCGAGTATGCGGCGAATAGCTTCTAGGTTGTCGACGGCGCTTAAATGGCCATAGTACGAAGGGTATTCAACGAGCGAGCCGACTCGGCGCAATATAGATAACCTTTCCTTGTTCAAAGATTTCCCGAAAATATGAACCGATCCGCCCGAGGGCTGGATTAACCCGAGCAGCATGCGGATTGTCGTCGTTTTACCAGCGCCGTTCGGTCCAAGGAAGCCATAAATATCACCTTTTGCAATTTTTAAATTCAGATTGGACACCGCATAACGCCCTTTATAACGTTTGCTTAGTCCTTTCGTTTCGATTACCCATTCATTCACGTTAATCACCTCATTACTTACATTAACGGGTGAAGGTTAAACGAAGAGCTCCCCAAGTTTAAATTTTGTTTAAAAAATTAAAATCAATTTGAATAAATGTATATGGTCGTTCCGCTAGCTTGGGTATCCCTATGCCATTCGAGCTTCATTTCTTTCAGAAGATAATCGACAATGGCTAGCCCAATGCCTGCACCTTTGCCCGTCGGAGCAGCCTCTAGCCCGTTGCCATGATCGCGAATAACGAGCGCAGATTGGCCTAGGTAATACTCAACGGTAATGCCGATGTATTTGCCGCCGCTCGCATGCCTCGTCACATTTTGAAATAAATTATCCAGCACGCGGCGGAAACCTGCCTTATCGACAACACGGAGCATAGCGCCATCAGGCAGCTCCACATCAGCGACAACACCTTCCTGTTCCCAAAGGGGATACCAAGACGCGGCGCTCTCACGAACTAATCGCAGCAGATCCAGTGGCTCCAGCTTAAGCGGATATCGTCCGCTTGTCATGAGCGTGTAGGAAAGCAAATTTTCAATGAGGCTGTCTAAGCTGGTTATTTTTTGCTCCATCTGCTTCACAGCTGCTTGCGCATTCAAGCTTAATGGTTCCTTATGCAAGGAATACAGATGGCTGTTCATGACGGTTAATGGTGTTCTCAGATCATGCGACAAGCTGGCGATGAGCTGCTTGCGAAGCTCCTCCTCTGCACGCTCGCGCTCCTTGCTCTCCTTAAGCTGTTCAACCATCTCATTAAAAGCTGTCTCCAGCTGCCCGATCTCATCATTTTTGTTAATAAGGATCGGCATCGGAAGACCGTTGTCGCCATGCAGCGTCATCGCTGATTGCAGACTGAGCAGACGTTTGCGAATATGCCGGAAGAAGAGCAGAGATATCAAGAAGAAAAAGGCGAACATAATAAACAGAAACGCCAAATAAAAGGGTGTGCCTGAACCGACCGGCTTATCGATCTGAATGATGGAGCGCTGCAGCTGCATCACCATGAACCCAGACTCCTTATGGTCTGCGCCAAGGAAGGACACGACCGTAAAGGGATCGCTGTCGATGCTTGCTTTCATAAATTGAATGGAGCTGGCAGGTGTCCACTTGCTTGGAAGCTGCTCTTGTATAGGAAGCTGCAGCCTTGTTGATCCTGCAGAGTCAACCCAGAAGAGGGAAGCCTCGGGGTAAGTTTGTTTTAGCTCATGCAATCTTTTGTCGATTTTAGTGGGATCTTTCTCCGTTAACTCAGCGGCCTGCTTATGCCAAATTGTATTTAATTCTTTCCCGCTGCCATACTTTAAATAGTCCATATTAGCGGTTTGTGTATTTTCTTGAATGAGTATATAAAGGATAGAAGCCACCGGAAATATGATCGGAATAAATAGAAAAGCAAACAAAATAATAAGCAGGTAGCGAGACAACAAGGTTTGGCGAAACTTCATGCCTCCCGCGTGTGGTTTGGGCTTCTTCATGCGCGCACCCGATAGCCGATGCCGCGTACCGTCTCAATAATTTCAGGTGCAGCGGGGTTTCGCTCGATTTTCTCCCTCAAATAACGGATATGAACCATTAACGTTTTATCTCCATCAATAAAGGATTCTCCCCATACGGCCTCATAGATTTGCTCTTTCGTAAGCAGTTGTCCCAAATGGCGAAGCAGATAGCTGAAAATGTGAAACTGCTTGCCTGTCAGCATAATTTCTTCCCCGGTCTCACGGTTTTCCACCCGGTTTTGCTGCTCATAGACAAGCAGATGCTTAATCGCCAAAGGTTCAGCAAGGCGTGCGCCTGACCTGCGAAGGAGCACTTCGATGCGTGCGGTCAGCTCGTCGGGATGAAAAGGCTTGGTGAGGTAGTCGTCAGCGAACTGCAGCCCTTGCAGCTTATCATCGATGGAGGTGCGCGCTGAAAGCATGAGAATCGGGACATCCGGCGCCGCTTTTTTCAGCCGTTGTCCAATAGTAAAACCATCGAGACCCGGCAGCATAACGTCTAGGATGACGAGTCTGCAGCCTGCAGCGGCCTCGAGTGCATGCTCGCCGTTTTTTAACCATTCAACCTTATAGCCTTGCTCTTGCAAATGTTGTGAGACAAAGCTTCCGATTTCGATATCATCTTCAATATATAGCAGTGATGCCGTCATTTTTATAAATTTCCTTTCGTTCATTCATTTTGATTCCTTATTTTAACTGGTCTGCTTCGATTATACGGCAGAGCTTGGCGGAATGCATACCATTAAGCAACGTTTGATGTGAATCAGCAATAGGAATTTATTTGAAAATAAAGAAAGGGACTTAGCCGACAACGGCTAGGTCCCTTTCTATTCATTGCTTGGTCAGCCCTTGCTTCCAGGCTCCCGTGCTTTCTTTCCTTTTTCCCACCTAAATACTTTGTTTAACACTTTGAATACCCACTTTGACTCCTTAGTTAGAAGTGGTCCCAATATCGCCAGAATGAGTACATACAAGGCAGCGAATGGCTGCAGGAGCTCAAGCAAGCCGCCTGCTTTGCCGAGGTTCGCCATAATAATGGAGAACTCGCCGCGAGATACGATGGTCAAACCTATATTAGCCGATGCCTTCGGCGTTAAGCCAGCACTTTTACCGGCTAACATGCCTGCCAAGAAGTTGCCGAATAGTGTAACGGCAACCGCACCAAGTGACAGCCATACGGCTCCGCCAAGTGCGAATGGGTCGATGGTCAGTCCGAAGCTGAAGAAAAATAAAGCGCCGAAGAAGTCACGGAAAGGCAAAATCATATGCTCAATCCGCTTCATGTGAACAGTCTCAGCTAGTACTAAGCCTACAAGCAAAGCGCCGATCGCTTCAGCTACGTGAATCGTTTCAGAGAAGCCTGCTACGAGGAACAAGAAGCCGAATACGAGCAGCAGAAACAGCTCATTCGAGCGAATATTGAGAATTTTGTTCAGAAGCGGTGCAGCCTTCCTGCCGATAATCAAGAAGAGCAGCATGAATCCTAATGCATAGGAAGCAGACAGGAGTACTCCGCCTAAAGATGACGAATCACTGAGCACGAGTCCGGAGAGCACGGAAATATATACAGCAAGGAAGATATCCTCGAACATAATGATGCCGAGAATCATTTCTGTCTCCGGGTTGGCAGTCCTCTTTAAATCGACGAGCACCTTCGCGACGATAGCGCTCGATGAGATCGTTGTAATGCCGGCGATGACCATGGTTTCCGCTACAGGGAAGTCGTTGATCCAGCCAAATAATAAGCCAAGTGAAAAGTTGATCAGAATATAGATCGTTCCGCCTACCGCTATTGAGCGACCCGATTTCATTAATCGACCCACAGAAAATTCCAGACCTAAATAGAACAGGAGGAACAGCACACCTAGCCGCCCCATGAATTCAATTAGTTCTGCACTATGAATAAACCTAAAGTCCAGTATGCCTACGTGCGGAGCATGTGGACCTACGGCCATGCCGATTAAAATATAAAACGGGATGACGGAAAATCGAATTTTTGCAGCTAACAGCCCGACTAAGGCGATGAGTATAACAGCAAGACCGATCTCCAGCACCATGTGATCCATAATTAACGGCTCCCATTTTGCAGCATCAGCTTAAGTAGCTTCAGATGCTGGCGTTCACCTGCAACGATGAGGGTAGTATCTGCTTTGAATATATAGTCGGGGCCGGGATTAATATGTTTTGCTTCCTTCTCAACCGCAGCGATAATGGTCGCTCCAGTCGTTTGGCGAATATCGGCCTGGCCGATTGTTCTGCCAATGCATGCGGCGTTTGGTTCAATCTTGTACCACTCAATCGTTAAATCATCGAGTGCGACTTCAATCGTTTCAAGCGCTTTCGGCTTGTAAGTCATACCGCCAATGATGGCAGCGACTTGTCTTGCTTCTTCATCCTCTAGGGTAACCATGGAAATGCTATCATCTGGATCCTCATAGTCAAAGTGATACATCTCACGGCGTCCGTCATCATGAATAATAATGACAAACTTATCGCCGCTCCTCGTCATAACTTGGTACTTTCGACCAATGCCGGGCAGATCGGATTCTCTAATATTCATTGTGTATGCCTCCTCATTTGTTGTTAGTATACGAACAAAATGAGAGGATTAACCAACGAAATGGGAAGTGAATTTAATCGGAGTCATGAGCAGATCGCGCAATCTCTGTCGATAGGTAGTGACGAGTGCGGATAGGGTTGTGGAACGCCAATAAATAAGCATGAGAGCATGCATATAGGCGGCAACGAGTGCGTTTTCAGGTAAAAATGTTGTGGCAGTGGTGCTCTGTTTGCGTACGGTTGACGTCGCATATTTGGCTGCCGCAGTAATGCGGCTTGCACCAGCTGTTAACTCAAACATATTGCCTGCTTGGTAGGCGAACAGCGCTGCGAGCAGCAGCGGAACAATAAGGAACAAGTTCATTAAATGCTTGCGGCTAATGCGACTGAAATCATGTATGCCATTGTTCATCTGTCCACCTCCAAAAGATTTCGTTAATATAAGTATAACTTATAAATTGAAATTTAAAAAGGCGATGTTACATATTAACAAAGAAAAATTGATTATTGCCCTCTATTCCCAGCTGTTTAATAAATTGACGATAGACCCTAAGCGTTATAAAATAAGTAAACGATTTTTTTAAGGCGAATAGAACGTAAAAGAGAGAAAGAAGGTTGAAATGGATGGGAGCAGAAGTGAAACAATTGTCACCGCTCGTACAAACGCTTGGTTTGAAGGAGCATATTGAGGGTGGATGGTACAAGGAAATTTGGAAGGCTGGTTTCACAATACCGCAGGAGGTGCTTGGAGCTCCTTATTCAGGACCACGCTTCGCAGCATCATCAATTTATTTTATGCTTCATCCAGGTGAGTTTTCAGATTGGCATAAGGTTTATTCAGACGAGCTGTGGATGTGGCATTCGGGCAGTCCATTGATGCTGACGCTTGGCGGTACCGAAGATGCGCCGGAAACTAGAAAAGAAATTATTGTTGGGCCTGATGTGTTGGCAGGTCATCAGCCGCAAGCATTAGTTCCGGCTAACGAATGGCAAATGTCCCACCTGCTAGGGGACGAGCCTGTACTCGTTTCATGCGTTGTAGCTCCGGGTTTCCATTATGATGATTTCCAGCTCATTAAGCGATAATTACGATCATTAATTAAATGTTGAAGAGCCATCCGAGGAGTGAAGTTTCTTTCCCGGATGGCTCTTATTTTGCAATTAAGAAGCTTCGTACGTGGCCTGTTATGACCAAAGGAACGAGGCTGGCTAAAAGATTCGGTGGCTCCAGCCGTTAAGTTTGGCGAATGCCTCTACGAAGTAGTAGTCTCCGTAAATAAGTGATACGTTGATGTTGGCGTTTTCAGGCTTATGTCCGGTGCCTTGGAGAAGAATTGCTTCATGGTCCGGATTGTCCCAGGTCGCATAATTCACGCTTAGTGAATACAGGATTCTCTCGGCAGCCGCGTTATAGATCCGGCGTTCCGCGGATGGAACCAGCTCGGTAAGCTCGAGCAGACCGGATGCTGCGATGGCGGCAGCGGAAGTATCGCGCGGCTCATTTTCTATGTTTTCTACGCGGAAATCCCAATACGGCACATCGTCTTCCGGCAGGGCGGCGACAAAGTAATGCGCTACCCGCTTCGCCGCGTGCAAATAACGCTCAAGCCCGGTGCATCGGTAAGCAATCGCGAGGCCATAAAGTGCCCAGGCATTGCCTCGGCTCCACGCCGAAGAGCTGGAAAAGCCTTGACCGCCCAGCGGTTCTATAAACGCGCCCGTCTCCGGATCAAAAGATAAAATATGACATACCGAGCCGTCCTCGCGAATGGCGTAACGGAGGAAGGTATCCGCGTGACGTATCGCGATATGCTTGTAACGCGGGTCGCCTGTCGTGCGGCTTGCCCAGAACAATAGGGGGATATTCATCATGCAATCAACAATGGCCCAGCCGTAAGCCTCTTGCCCGTTCCACGCACGAATAAACTCGCCATTCACGTTGAAGCGGCCCGCTAGGAAGTTTGCCGCCTCCAAACCGATTCGCAGACCTTCCTGATCGCCCGTTAATTCGTATTTGATGACAGCAGTCGGCAGAAACTGAAAGCCCACATCGTGATGCAATTGTACCGGATGCTCGCAGAAGCAGCGCTCCAGCTTGGCGTCCCATTCCCAAGCAGCTGCCTTGAATAACTCTTTCCCTGTAGTATCATGCATAACCCAGAGCATGCCGGGCCAGAAGCCGGACGTCCACCAGTTATCTTCTGTGTTGTCATAGATGCCGTTGGTTTTTGCCACATGAGGCGTTTTTTCTCCAATTTGGTTTATCATGCGCTCTACCTTTTCGGTTAATTGCACCAATATTTTTTCTTTGTATGCCTGATTCATTTTGTAGTAAGCCTCCTCGTTGACCCATGATTGCGGTTAAGCTGCTTGCTATCATTATAGTCTCTGACAAATGGACAAAGTTACGCTACAATGGTTAAAAATGTTGTTCTGTTGACTTGTTAAAATGAGGGGGTGTAGTCAGTGAAGGGGACGCTGTTTCAGGAAATGGACTACGGGGGACTGTCTTTTCTTTGGTCATACCGCAACTGGTCGCAGCAAGATTTCGAGGGGTATTACCACTTTCATAGGGGTTTCGAGGTGCTGGCTGTGCATCAGGGACACGGCATGGTTACTGTTAATCAGAAGACGTACGAGCTTAAGCCAGGCATGCTGTTTTATTTCGAGCCCTATCAGCTGCATAATGTTTATGTGGAAGTGGATGAAAGCCGGCCATATGAACGCAGCGTCTTTCATTTCGACCCTGTATTTATGAAGGGCTACCTAAGAACGTTTCCGGCTCTTTATGACGTCTATAAACGAATGCTACAAGGGCTTATCGCTTTGCAGGGCATAGATATGATCGATTGCAATGAAGAGTTGAATGCCGCTTGCTCCGCATTCCAGAATGGCCTACGCGCTTCCTCCGCCAGCAGCCAAGAAGAGCAGAGCGCGCTTTATTTGTTAAAGGTGTTGTCGTTAATTAAACGAAAGGTTATTCCAGGGCCCAAGCAGGATGAATATATGAAGCTGATTCGCCAATCGGAACGTGTTATGGCATGGATTGAAAATCATTACGGGGAGCCCTTTCAGCTTGAGCTGCTTGCGGACGAGCTCCATATGTCAAAATCTTATTTGTCCCGGCTGTTTCGGCAAGAGACGGGTAGCAGCATTACCGGTTATTTGACAGCCCGCAGAATGCAGCAGGCTTGCAGTCTGCTTCAAACGACGAACAAATCCGTAGAAGTGATCGGCGAGCAGGTAGGGTTTACGAGCACCTCTTATTTTATTAGCCTGTTCAAACGGATTATGGGCGTATCTCCGCATCAATACCGCCTAAGGCTGTAGCGGGGAGCAGCGGCAATAGAATAGATGCATCGTTCCAATTAAGGATTCTCTGCCTTGCGAAGCTGGTTCCGAACGCGGTATTTGCTGGGACTGGTGTGAAAATGATTCCGGAAGGCGCGGCTAAAATAAGGATAGCTGTGAAACCCGGCGGCTTCGGCGATATCTTCCAGTTTCATGTCGCTATATAGAATTCTCTCGGAGGCAATAGACAGCCTGATCTCAATGACATAACGCATTGGAGATTGCCCGAACGCTTGCTTGAACAAGTGGGAGGCTGTGGATACGCTGATGCCATAACGTTCGGCGATATGGGTCAGCGTCAGCGGATCGGTAGCATGCTTCTCCAAATACTGCTTCATTTTGTAAGGAATGTTGAGCTCCGGCCTGGAGGCCGCCGCCATCTTTACATACCTCTCGATAGTTAGACATAAAACTTTGATCAAAGCGTCCATCATTTCCGCATTATCCCCATGAATATTCCGCTTCTCATAAATCAGTTTTCTCCACAATGCCAAGAAGTCTTCCGCCGTATCCAGATGAACCTTGCTTGGAAAATCATTCCTGATGCACCACTGCTGAGCCCATACTCCGCTGCAGGATAAGTAGTAATCGGCACTCTCAATTGGCTGAGAAACTTCAGTGTCTTTATCGGCTTCAACCACTAATCGGTAGTATTCGCCTGGCTTGCGGATGATCAGATCACCGGGCTGTACAACATATGTCTCATCATTAATCTCGACACGGCATGTCCCTTTTACCTGGAAGCGCAGGAGCAAGCGATTGTCGTTTGTGCCTTTTTGCAAGGAGCCGGTGAATGGAGAAGTATGATGAGAATAACCGATCAACAGGCATTCGATCCACGATGCGTCCATCGTTCGCTGCCACCTCCAAGTGAGTAAACTATTTTTACTATCATAAATGTTGCAAAATAAGTCAACAAGCAGAGAATCGGATATTCACTTCTAAATCAGTTGTCACTATACTTGGGATTACTGAAGTGAAGGGAGATGGTAGTTTGTTGAAGGATAAGATTGCGGTTCAATTGTATACGCTTCGCGAGGAATGCCTTGCAGATTTCCCGGGAGTTCTTCGTAAAATAAGTCAAATTGGCTATGGCGGCGTACAGTTTGCGGGCTTTCAAGGCTATGACCCACAGGAACTCAAAGCGGTTTTGGACGAAGTTGGATTGAAGACCGCAGGCATGCATGTTGGTTTCCATGACATTGTTGCGAACACAAGCAAAGTGGTCTCGGACGCCAGGCTGTTTGACACAAGGGATATTATTTGCCCGAGTATTCCCGCTGAGCTGCGAAATGAAGGCGGATACAAACAGCTGAAGAAAGATCTAAACGGTATTGCGAAGCAGCTGAAGGGTGAAGGCTTCCGAATCAGCTATCACAATCATGCTTTTGAATTTGAAACGGTGATAGAGGGGCAGGATGCGCTTTCATACTTGCTTGAGGCTGGTGCAGACAATGAAATCCTTGCAGAGCTGGATGTATATTGGCTTCAGAAGGGCGGTTTTGAGCCTGCATCATTCTTCAAGCCCTATGCGGACAGGATGCCGATTATCCATATGAAGGATATGACTGCAGACGGTGAGCAGGCATTCGCGGAAATCGGTACAGGATCGATTGAATTCGAACCGATTATTCGCTGGGGAGAGGAGAATGGAGTCGAGTGGTACGTAGTAGAACAGGATGTTTGCAGAACAGCACCGATGGGCTGCGTGCAAACTAGCTTTACCAATCTATATCATTTAATGTCAAATCTGCAACCCAATGCTCGTCCGAACATCAAACGATAACGGCGCTTCTCAACTGAAGCGCCGGATGGTTTGCCCGTTATGGAAAGGGCCGGCAATACGGATATGCTCGCAAGGCTCGCCATTGTTGGCGAGGCGCCACAGCATTTTGTCAGCCGCTTTATATCCGGTCTCCTTGATCAGAAGCTGGGGGCGGCTTAAATGCGGTAGCGCCGCCACCGGTCCGTTGGCCAAGCCGACTAAGGAGATGTCCTCCGGGATGCGATAGCCGAGAGAGGTAAGGCTGTCATACAGCCTTACGATATCTTCATCGATGCCGGCAATGATTGCTGTTGGTTGGCTGCTGCGCAGCTTGTCGATCAGCATACACTCGTCCCAAACGTCTGTTATTTGCAGTTCTGCGTCATAATCCAACTGAAGCTCACCCATCATTTCCTCAAACGCCTGCCATCTTCTTGTATACCCCCGCTGGCTGTGAATATCTCCTACATACATAATACGGGTATGGCCAAGCTGCGCAAGCCGGTCCACGGCCATGCAGACGGCTTCGAACACATCCCAGATTACGCTGTCGATTCGGGAAAGCGGTCTCGGATAATTGATCAGCACCTTGGGTAAAGGCAGCTCGAACAGCTTGCGCTCCGTGGAGTCCGAGAGCAGCCGGGGCGCGATGAACAGACCGTCCGCCGTCGGCAAATTAAGCTGCTCCATCCAGTCCGAGAATGCGTGATCCGGCACATCCTCATCCAGCACATAGCTTTCCAATCGATGCTCCAATTGATCGAGCCTCTCTTTTAACCCCTCTGTCAACAATACGTTGTAATTCATAGATTGCCGGGATTGTATCAATACAAATCGAAACTGGAAGGTAGGATAAGGCGCAATGCCGCGGCTGACCATCTCACGTGCCTGAGATACAGTCAAATAGCCGCGTACGAAGGCTGTTCGAATAATGCGGCTCCGCGTTTCCTCGGACATGCCGGCTCGTCCGCTCAGCGCCTTGGATATGGTCTGAATCGAAAGACCAAGTTCTTTGGAAAGATCGTGCAGAGTAATCGATTTACGAGTTCCCAATTTCAAAACCGCCTTCGTTTGGTTAGGGGATGCGAACGTAATGCTATCGTCCACGCTAACGCTTGATTACTCTATTTTAAACTAAACTTAAACTACTTTAGAAGTCCCCCCGGCTCCTATAATGAAAGTACTTTCAGAGGAGGGGCTAAGCATGAGAAAAATAGAGACGGATATTGTGGTATGCGGCGGAGGGCCGGCGGGCATCAATGCGGCGCTGGCAGCTGGAAGAAGCGGGGCGCGAACGCTGCTGATTGAACGATACGGTTTTCTTGGCGGCATGTCGACCGCTGCTCTGGTCTATCCATGGATGACCTTTCACACGATGGATGGCAAGCAGGTCATTGCCGGAACGGCGCAGGAAATTGTAGACCGCTTGATGGCCGAGGGGGCTTCGCCCGGTCACGTTCGCGATACGGTAGGCTTTGTAAAGACGATCACTCCTTATGATCCTGAAGTGTATAAGGTGTTAATTATCGATATGCTGCGCGAGGCGGGCGTGAAGGTGCTGCTGCACAGCTTCATGGACGAAGTGCAGGCCAGAGAAGGCCTCATTGAAACGGTACGACTCGCTACCAAGTCCGGGAAGTACGAAATTTCGGCGAAGCAGTTCATCGATGCGACAGGGGACGCTGATCTGGCCTATCTCTCAGGCGCGCCGTGCTTGCAAGGACGCGACAGCGACAATTTGACGCAGCCAATGACGATGAAGTTCCGAATGAGAGGCGTTGACCTGGCGAGAGTTAAACGGTATATGATCGACCATCCGGACGAGTTTTACAAGAAGACGCCTTTCGATGAGCTGGAGGAACTGCCATTGTCCGGTGTATTGGGTTACTTCAAGCATTGGAAGGAGGCTGACCTGCCCATTAACAGAGACCAGGTCCTTTTCTTCACAGGTCCGGGACCGGACGAAGTGCTTGTCAATACGACTCGTGTTCAAGGGCTGGACGGAACTGAACTGGAGGATTTGACGGAAGGAGAGGTGCAAGGCAGGAAGCAGGTGCGCATGGTCGCGGAATTCATGACCCGCTGCTTGCCAGGCTTCGAGAACGCTTCCATCTCTTCGGTCGGAGCGCAAATCGGCATACGCGAGAGCCGCAGAATAGACGGCTGCTATTCACTCCAGGTACAGGATGTTGTAGATGGACGAGCGTTTGATGATTGCATTGCACGAAGCGGCTATCCCATCGACATTCACGATCCGTCCGGCAAGGGCGTACAGGCCGCATGGGTACAGGGCGACGGGGCGTACGATATTCCTTACCGCTGTTTGCTGCCGAAGCGGATTGACAATCTGCTCGTAGCAGGCCGCTGCATCTCGACGACGCATGAGGCACTGGCAACGACGCGTCTGACACCTAGCTGCATGGCGACGGGACAGGCTGCGGGTACGGCGGCAGCAATGGCATGGGAGCAGGGGATATCACCGGGAAAAATCGACATTGGACAGCTGCAGGAGCGTCTAATTCATAACGGCGCGCTGCTGCGCAGCGGGCAGACTGTATAGCGCGCATCCGCCTGCGAGATAACGACCAAATTCAATTGAAGTAATAATTGGGTCATGGTAGACTTTTTTATAAGGTCGCCTCGTATCGGAAGTTTGTTGGAAAACAAACACTCTACCGGATGAGCGGCCTTTTTACCATGTGATTGTACGTGTTTGCGTTTAGAATCTGTCAGGAGGAATCGGTGAAATGAAGCGGTATATTTCGATACGAGCCAAATTTATTACCATGTTCGTTCTGCTTATCACCATTCCATTCCTGATAAGCGGAATCAGCACTTACAATAAATTTGCGGAGGAATCCGAAAAAAACTCCAGGGCGTACTCCATGCAAATTATGAATCAAGTGAAAATTAATTTGGAAAATACGATAAAAGACGCGGACAGAATAACTGTGGCTCCCTTATATAACGAAGACGTGCTGCGGGTTTTGGAGAAGCACAGTTATGAAGAGCCAGGCGAGGAGAAGCTTATTCCATCGGCGGAAATTACCAAAATGGCAAGAGTAGCGGCTTCGCTCACATTGGATCAGCCCGGAATTGAACGAATGATCTTTTTCACCCGCGACGGCATTATGTTCAGCGTCCAAGAAAAACTAACGCAGCGTTATTGGAACGAGAAAGGGAATAGCTGGATGCAGGAGGTGCTGGATGCAGAAGGTAGGCTTGTCATTATTGAACCTCATGAGACGACTTATTACAAACGATCGGAACGGGTTGTTTCCGCTGCCAGAGCATTGAATCACCCTGCAACGGGCCAAAGCATTGGGGTCGTCAAAATTGATTTTAACATGAAAGAGCTCGAAGCGTTATTGTCAGAAGTATGGCTCAGCGAAAACAGCCAGTTTTACTTGACGAAGGATAACGGCGAGCTGTTATTTCCGGATGAACCGGTTAATTTCCCGGATATTGGTCCGGGGGACGGAACGATAGATTGGAACGGCCAGACTTATCTGTACACAACCATGCACTCCAAATCAACGAAAGTGAATATTCACGGACTTATCCCGATGGCCGACTTGCAACAGGGCGGCAAGGAAATCGTCGGATTTACGATCCTCATTTCAGTCATATCGCTTATCATTGCCTATTTGTTTGCGATTTTCACGTCAGAGCGGCTGGTCAGGCCGATCCGTTATCTTCAGTCGCGCATGCGGCGGGTAAAGGACGGGGCTTTCAGCGAACGGGCAGATTTGAGCTTGATGAATCGCGATGAAATCGGGCAATTGGCTGAGGGTTTCAATCTGATGGTGACGGAAGTGGAGCGGCTGGTCAAGGAGGTATATGAAACGAAACTGCGCGAACGCGAAGCCGAGCTGTCGGCTCTGCAAAGCCAGATTAATCCGCATTTTCTGTACAACACGTTGGAATTGGTAAGCATGCAGGCGCTGAAGGAGAGAAATCTCGAAATCAGCGATATTGTTGCCAGTTTGGGGAAAATGCTGAGATACACGTTTGACAAGCAGGAACGACCGGTGCAATTGAAGGAGGAGATACGGTTCGTTAACGCTTATTTGCAAATTCAGTTATCCAGGCATGGCGAGAAGCTGAATTCGGAAATGTATGTGGATCCGTCCTTCGAATCTTGTCTTGTACCAAAGCTGCTGCTTCAGCCGCTGGTTGAGAATGCATTGGAGCACGGAATGGGCAATAGCGGATTGACGATAACGATCAGGGCATCCGTGCTGGATCAGGATTTGCTCCTGACTGTACAGGATAATGGGGTGGGGATGCCTCCGCAACGTTTATTGGAGGTTCGCCATCAGATGTTGTGCAAGCCGGAGCGGGACGGCAGCCGTCCAAAGTTTGGAGATACGCTGAAAGGTTATGCCATCAAAAATATTCACCATCGCATTCAACTGCTTTATGGCGTGGAATACGGCTTAAGCGTGGAGAGCGATGAGGCTTCCGGAACACAATGGAGAATCCGGCTGCCATTACGATAGGGGGAATTGGAATGTACAATGTGATGCTGGTAGAAGACGAGAAGAAAATTCAGGAAGGGTTAAAGATAATGATCGAGGAAGTGATCGGCAGTTACAGGGTAACCGCGGAAGCGGAGCACGGTTTCGCTGCGCTGGAGCTTCTCAGAATGCAATCGGTGGATTTGCTGATTACGGATATCCGTATGCCCCAGATGAACGGAATCGAGTTATTGCGGCATGTCCGGGGGTTGTATCCGAGCCTTCCTGTATTAATCATCAGCGGGCATGAAGATTTCACTTATGCCAAGGCGGCGATGCGTCACAATGCGTCGGATTACATCCTGAAGCCGGTGGACCGGATTGAGCTTTCCCATTTTCTATTGAATTTGAAAGCGCGGCTGGACCGCGAGCGGGCGGTAGAGATGCCTAACGCCGAAGCAGCCCATGAAGATCTGACGATTCGAAGAGTGAAGGAACTGGTCGTCTCTTGTCTGGATCAGGATGTTTCACTTCCATTCATCGCGGAGCAGGTGCATTTGAATCATCAATATTTATCCACATTGTTTAAAGTGAAAACCGGACAAAACTATTCTGATTATGTGACGGCCTGCCGGATGAGTAAAGCCAAGGAGCTGCTAACCCATACACATCTGAAAATATACGAGGTCGCCAACCTTTGCGGCTATGCCAGCGCCAATCACTTTATGGCCGTGTTTCGGCAGCATTGCGGAGCGAAGCCAACCGAATATAGAAAAAGGCCGCTGAGTTAAGGCCGGTCAGATCATTGAGCACAAAACAAAACAGATGCTATGAATATCGTAGTTTTTCTCGAAAATGCGTTGTTTTTCACTGACAGGCTGACTTGTATACTTATTGTTAAGCGCTTCCAATTGGTGCAGAGACTTCATGTATTGCGACGGAATGATTACATTCGGATATTCGGGAGGTGTGAGAGGAAGCTTGGGCTGGGTTTTATTGGAAGCGCTTACAACAAGACTGCAAGAGAAGAGCAAATGAAATGTCATGAAAGAAAGGATGTGGTGGATAATGACTAGTCTTGCAAAAAGATCTACAGTGTTATTATTAATCCTGAGTATGCTGTTCATGGGTTTGATAGGCTCGAGCCGCGTGCAGGCCAAAGCCGAAGCGGAGTCTGCCAACCGAATTGTATTCGAGGATTTCGAGAACGGCGCTTCGGACGATTACAGTGTTGAGGCGGAACCTCCATTCGTTGTTCACGTCATGGAGACGACGAGTGCAACCCCGCTGACGATCGCGGGTTATCGGGCTAGCGGCAGCGATTCCAATATTCCGGAATATGCCATTGACGGTGATATTCAGACAAGGTGGTCGGCGTATGATGACGGGCAATGGATCGAACTGGATCTGGGCTCGGAACAGCTGGTTTCTTATCTGGGAGTCGCTTTCTACCGGGGAGACAATCGCAGCAAGATCATTGATATCGAGGTTTCGAACGACCAGACCAACTGGACCCGCGTATACAGCGGCGACAGCAGCGGCACTACGATCCAAGTTGAGGCCTTTGGTTTTGAAGCCGTCACCGCCCGTTATGTACGGGTTGTCGGGCGCGGAGCAAGCGAATGGACAAGCATTTCAGAAATTCAGGTTTACCCTCCCCATGTGGACGGATTTATAGTAAGGGATGTGGAGATTCCGCCAACGGGACCGGACCCGGATTCCCCAATTCCGACAAAAGCAGGTCTCTATTATGCGGATGGCACACCGCATGTGCCGCATGAGGCTCAGACAGTGACCGGATCTACGTATAATGTCCTGGACTTCGGCGCCGATCCTGCCGACAACGGAATAGATGATGCTCAAGCTATCCGGGCTGCACTGGCTGCAGCGACGCTTGGGGACGAAGTGTATCTTCCGAACGGACACTATCAATTAACGAGCACAGATAGGGACGGAGTTACCCATTTCATTATGAAATCCGGCGTGCAGATGCGCGGCGAGAGCCAGGATGGCGTTCTGCTTGTCTCCGACCATGCTAATGAACAGGAAGAATATGCTTCGGTTGAAGGCATCGTATTCCGCATGGCCGGACAAAACAATATTAAGATCAGCAACATGACAATTACGTCCAGCTGGGACTTGAATTATTCAACCAATACGTCGGTTGCGAATCCCGATCGGGGCGGACCTAAGCAGGTGATCATGATTACCGCCGCTTCCGGCAAACCGTCATATAACATTACGCTGGACGGACTGACGATCGAGAAGTTTCAACGGATCGGCGTTGTCATTACGAACAGTCATGATGTTATTGTGGAAAATTCGCTTTTTCGCAATGCGACGAACTTAGCCGAGGGCGGGAACGGATATGGCGTTTCCATCGAAGGCAAGTCCAAGGAAAGCCGGCTCGGCAGAGAGGACGACTCTCGTTTCAATGTCGTTCGCAACAACGAGTTTATCGGTCCCTATCTGCGTCACGGAACGATGGCGCATTCTTACACGCATAACAATCTCATTGAAAACAACTACTACTTGAACTCGGCATTAGACGCTATCGATTTCCACGGAGAAGACGAGTATATGAATGAAGTAAGCGGCAATCATATCGTTGGCGGCGGCGAAGCGGCTGTCGGCGTCGGCAATCCGGGCGCTACGCATGACGCCGCTGGACCAGGCAATTACATTCATAACAATTTAATCGAGAATGTGAAACGGTATGGGGTACAGGTGTACTTGGGATCTCCGGATACGATTATCGAGAATAATATCATTACTGGATTTACGAACGTGGGGAGCCAGGGAATACGTCTGAAAAATGCGCCCGGAACGATTGTGAAGGGCAATCAGATCGTGAACAATACGGCTTCCGGCTTCTGGGGTATCATTGCAATGAAAGACGACGGCGATCCCACCAACGCCGGGAACGGCGCAGGCATACCCGAGAATATTGTCATTCAGGATAATCATGTTACGGGGAATACGAATGGCGTTAAGATTTCGCACGGCACGAATATTCTTCTCTCCGGCAATGAGATCAGTGGAAATACCGGGACGGATTATGAGAATCAAGTGGTGGTTTCCGAACTGCTGCCGGCAACCAAGGCAGCAAGCGTACAGCAAAATGCTCAGAACGCTCCGGTTGCGGAACTTTTACAGATTAAAGGCGGAGATGATAGCGAATCGGCGAGAAGCTATCTGCAATTCGATCTGAATTCCATTGAAGGCAAGCTGGCTACCGCATGGCTCTACGTGTATGGACAAGCGCTTGAGAGCCCTGTTGGAGAGACGGGAGCGGCAACTTCTCTCTATGCAGTGGATAGCAATGACTGGGACGGCGATACCATGAAATGGGATATGTATCAGTCTCCGCCAGAGCTTGGGCAAAAGCTCTCGACTGTGCGGCTGAATAATAACAGCGAGAACGTCTGGTATGTATTCGATGCGTCTGTGCTCGTGCATGAACGTCTGGATGGCGATCGTACGATATCACTTGCTTTTGCGCAGGATGCCGATCAAACCGGTTATCTGACTCAGCTATACAATGGACAAGACTCTAGCTATAGGCCTTACCTGCGGGTTGAAACCTATCCTCCTGTCGAACTTGCGGCCGTAGAAGTAAAGGCGGATCGTTCGCAGCTGGTGCCGGGCATGACTACCCAACTGCATGTGACCGGCACATACAATACAGGATCTCACGTTTCGTTAGAAAATGCGGACATATCTTTCATAAGTCTGACGCCGGATGTAGTGACTGTTGATCATACGGGCGTGGTTACCGCGATTCAAGCTGGAGAAGCAGCATTACAGGCAACTGTCGTCTTGGATGGCGTTGCTCGCACTGGAGAGTTCGTTCTTAATGTAACCAATAATCTGGCGATTACTGCGCAGTTGTCGGTCGACTCCACGCTGGGTACAAATACAAAAGAAAGAGTACTGGACGGAAGCTTGGAAACCCGGTGGATATCAAAAGGCTCCCAAACGCCTTATCTGATACTGGACTGGACAACGGAGCAAACGATCAACCAAGTGAAGCTGTGGAGCGGACATGTGCCGGTTATAGGCTCGGCCAACTGGCATGTCAGAGATTTTGATCTGCAGATTTTGGAAGACGGAGAGTGGAAGAAGATAGCCGAAGTCCGAGATAATGATCAGGACGCTTTTTTGGGTCAGTATACGACGTTGAATTTGGAAAACCCCGTCGTGACGACTGCATTGCGCTTCCATTTTGTCCGTCCGTCATGGGGCAATGGCAATTTGAACGATATGATGGCCAGAATCAATGAGGTGTTTGTCGGCTTCGTCAACGATTAGGAACCATCTCGGCCTGAGTCCTTGTTACGCGGGCTTAGGCCGAAGTTCTGTTATTCAGCTGGTTCAATTAAAGTACTCGAATTTACATAGTTTTTCTCGAATTCGCGTTATTTTTTCTGGAAGCCATCAGATTTATACTAGTGATAGAAAGCGATTACAAACGTAGAGAGGGGCATAAAAATGAAAAAATACGGGTTTGTCTTGCTGTCAATGGTATTGCTGCTCGGGTTGCTGAGCGCATGTGGAGGAAAAGGCAATAACAATAATGGCGCCGCAAAGGAAAAAGCGAACAATACGCCGAGTGCGGAAGTGGCTGCTGAGTCAAAAGATCCTATCGAGCTTAAGATGTCCGTTTGGGGCAGTGATGCCCAGGTGGCGTTGTATGACGAGCTTGCTGAGGAATACAAGAAGCTCCATCCGAATGTGACAGTCAAAACTTCCGTGATTCCATGGGCGGACTACCAGCAGAAACTGGCGATCATGGCAGCGACCAAAACCTCGCCTGATATCGTATGGATCTCAGAGCGCATGATTCCGCAATTTATGAATGGGGGCCAGCTGCTCGATATTTCGTCCGTGAAAGAGGACGCGGCTTATGCGTTCGGTGATATAATACCATCCACGCTCACTGCATTTGAAAAGGACGGCAAACTCTACGGCATTCCATTCTCTACGCCGCCTCAGGTCGTTTTCTATAATAAAAAACTGTTTGAAGTGAATGGGTTGAAGTCGCCAATGCAGATTTATGAAGAGGGCAACTGGACTTACGATGAGATGGTCAAAGCGTCCGAAGCGATCTCCAAACCGCAAGAAGGGGTATACGGCGTGAAGTTCATACAAAGTTCCTCCAACTGGTCCGACAATCTGATTCCATTGATTTGGGCTATGGGTGGCGAAATATTCAACGAAGACACAACGCAATTCGCTATGAACACGCCGGAGACGGCCAAAGCGATCAATCTCTTTAAAGGGCTGCTCGATAAGAAAGCGCATCCAAGCATCGGCGAGCAGTTAACTTTTGATACAGGTAAGCTTGGTATGGCGTTTGAGAACGTTACCCGTACAAGCGCTTATCGTGACAAAGTCGATTTCGAATGGGATATTGCTCCGCTTCCGAAAGGCGACCATGGCGTCACGGTGCCTATCGGCTTTGGAGGCTATTCGATCTTCAAAGACGCAGAGTATCCGGAAGAAGCATTGGAATATTTAAAATTTATTAGTAATAAGGAAAATGCAGCTAAAGTAGCCCAGTTTTTTGTGCCGCAGAGAAAGTCTGTCCTGTACTCCGATGAGTATCTTAACAAGTTCCCGTTCCCGACTGTTGAAACGATGAAAGTGGCTGCGTACGATCGGTTGGCCGAAGGTACAATCCGGCCTTCTCATCCAAACTGGGTCAAGATTGACGAGCAAGTGACATTAAATATGGATGCGATTTTGCTCGGTTCCACGACAACCGAGCAAGCGTTAAAAATTATGGAAGACAGCATTAATCCTCTATTGAAATAACCCTCCAGAACGATGGAGCATTGCGAGATCGCCATATGAACAATAGGGCGGTCTCGTAAATTATAGGGAGGGTTGCGTCATATTGACAACAGGAGGTAGGCGCGAATGGCCGGAGGTAAGTCTGCGGGTTTATCATCTTTGAAATCAAAAGAAATGTGGATGGGATATTTATTCATACTGCCTATTGTGGCGGGATATATAATCTTTCTGTTTGGCCCGATCGTGTACGCTTTCGTGATGAGCTTTACGAATTGGTCGTTATTTGGAAATACAGCGTACATTGGGTTAGATAACTATATTTACGCCATGCGCGATGATCCCGTCTTTTGGGATACGGTCGTGAATACCGTATATTTCTCTGCGGGCTTGGTCCCGCTGAACATTGTTTTATCGCTTTTGCTGGCCATGCTATTGAAACGGAAAATATGGGGCATCGGCTTGTTTCGGACCGCGATCTTTACGCCGGTAGTCGTTTCCCTCGTGGTTTGGGGGATCGTATGGAAGTTTATTTTCTCTACGGACGGCGGATTAGTCAATCTGCTGATCCGAACGTTTGGCGGAACGGAGATTGCCTGGCTTTTCTCGGAAACTTGGACGATGCCTACCGTTATAGTGGTCAGTGCGCTTAAAGGCGTGGGCATGAACATGGTCATCTTCCTGGCCGCTCTGCACGATGTGCCGAAGGATTATTACGAGGCTTCCAAAATTGACGGTGCTTCGCGCTGTGAAACCTTTAAATCCATTACATTGCCAATGATTACGCCAGCCGTATTCATGATAACGATAATAACCGTTATCGGTTCTCTTAAAGTGTTCGGACAAATCTATGTAATGACAGGCGGAGGGCCGGGAACTAGCACTTACGTGATGGTCTTCTACATTTTCAAACAAGCGTTCCGCTCCTACGAATTCGGTTATGCATCGGCACTGGCATTTATTTTGTTCAGCATTATCCTGGTTCTGACTTTGATACAGTGGAAACTGAGAAAGAGATGGGTACATTATGAACAATAAAAAGATAACATCCAACCTTGCATCCTATCTGGTTCTAACAATCGTTTCCTTCATCGTGTTGTTCCCTTTTTTTTGGATGGTCAGCACATCCTTGAAGACGGATTCCGAGGTGTTTCTATTTCCGCCCCAGTGGATACCCGAAGCTTGGGAATGGTTCAATTATATTCGCGTGTTTACGGAAATGCCGTTTCATCTCTACTTTTTTAATAGTATATATATCGCGGTGCTCGTCACGGCAGGCACTTGTTTCTTGTCCGCATTGGCAGGCTATGCGTTTGCCAGATTGCACTTTCCATTCAAAAACGCGATCTTTCTGTTCCTGCTCAGCGGGATGATGATTCCTACAGAAGTTACGGCCATTCCTTTATTCAGCTGGATATCAAAACTCGGATTCATCGATACGCATATTCCTCTGATTCTTCCGCCAATGCTTGGAGCGGGAGGGATGTTTGGTGTATTTCTCGTACGTCAGTTTCTAATTACCGTTCCTATTGAACTGGATGAAGCAGCCAAAGTAGACGGGTGTTCGCCGTGGCGCACGTTCAGGTCGATTATGCTCCCGATTGCCACGCCCGCATTGGCAACCGTAAGCATCTTTACATTCATGAATAGCTGGAACGAGTTTTTTGAACCGCTAATTTATTTAAATACGAAGGAATTGTTCACGCTGCCGATCGGCTTATCGCTGCTTACTACGGATACCGGCGTGGACTGGCCGCTGCTGCTTGCCGCTTCGACCATAGCAACTGTCCCGATTCTGGTTGTTTTCTTCCTGGCTCAAAATAAGTTTATTGAAGGCATTGCCAATACGGGCTTGAAATAATATTCACATACAAACGTCAGCCCAACAATGGACTGACGTTTGTTTTTTGCAGCTACTTCGAAACGAAAAAAAAGTCATATGTTAAAAGAATAATTCTTTACGTCGATAACATGGTATTATAAATAAACTGGTGAACTAGAAGAGTAATGATAAGGCTCCTTTTGGAGCTTTTTTTAATAGGTTCTGTCAAATATTATTCCAAACAGAACTCTTTCCCTAATATAATAGATGGAGCTTGATTTGATCAAACTCTTCGTCGGTCAGCTTGCCTTCTTTGAATAAAACATCGTCACGAACATCAATTTTGCTGATATCATGTAGGAGTGCCATTTTGTGCAGAAGATCAATTTGCCATTATAGGAAATATAGACACGACTACAAGCAACAAGAGAGGAATTAATAAGGTGAAGGAATCACTCTGGACCAAACCGTTTGTTTTGTTGATTTTATCTAATTTATTTTTGTTCTTATCACTGGAGATGCTGCTGCCTACACTTCCGATGTTTGCGGCAAATAAAGGCGGGTCGGATGCTGAGATCGGACTCATTATTGGTTTATTTACTTTTTCAGCTGTTTTATTAAGACCTTTTGTTGGTATGGCTTCGGATAAGTTCGGCAAAAAGCTGCTGCTTCTCGTCGGCGTAGCCATTTGTTTAATCGGTACGGCCAGCTATTACGCCGCAGTGACGATTACGATGATGCTTATGCTTCGTATCGTGCATGGTGTAGGCTTCGGTATTTCAACGACCTTGTACGGAACGGTTGCTTCGGACATCATACCGGCCTCCCGCAGAGGAGAGGGCATGGGGTTTTTCGGTACAGGAAATGCTGTAGCCATTTCGCTCGGGCCCTTCCTTGGCATTTGGTTGATGGAGGAGTTTGGTTTCTCCGTATTGTTCATTGTTGGCGCATGTATACTGCTGATTGCGATGGTTTGTACGGCCTTCGTCAAAGGTGACACCAAAGAGGAGAGGGCAAAGGCGCAAATAGCGTCCGCCACGGAAACCTCATTCATGCTGCGGTTTATTGAGCCGAAAGCACTTATGCCTTCTTTATTAGGACTGCTTGTAGGTTTGTCTCTGGGCGGTGTTATCAGCTTTATCACATTGTTCGGCAAAGAAACAGGCGTACAAAATATAGGGTTTTTCTTCCTTGTCCTTGCTATAAGCGAATTTTTAATACGTTTTATCAGCGGTCGGATTTTCGATTCGAAGGGGAGATTCTGGGTACTGTTTCCTGCGGCAATTTCTTGTATCGTGGGCTGCATAATCCTTTATATGACCAAATCAACTGGAACATTGCTGCTTGCAGCGGTGTTTTATGGAGCGGGCTTCGGGGCTATTTTCCCAGGCTTGCAGGCTTGGGTGATTGACAGGGTGGAGCCGCAGCGAAGAGGGGTAGCGACTGCAACTTTTTATAATGCATTCGATATCGGGATCGGAAGCGGAGCCATGCTGCTTGGTCTAGTCGCGACATGGTCGAATTATGCGACGATGTATCTCGTATCCAGTCTGTTCTTCGTCATTTACTTAGTTGTATATTTCGTATATGAGAAGCAGCTTAAGCAAGCGGGTTTGGCGGAAATAGTAAAGCGATCGTAGCCGTGAAAAACAGCAGCGACGATCGCGTGGAATTAGTGTGATACGTATCGATCTTTTCCTTCGCGCTTCGCCTGGTACAGCGCTTTGTCCGCATGGGTAAACAGCTCATCTTGCTTAGCGGAACAGCCAGGCTTCCATGTTGCTGATCCCAAGCTTATCGTAACCTGTTGGCAGCCGGATAATTCTGCATGCGGTATCTTTAATTGTCTGACCGCTTCCAGAAGTCTAGATGCAATATTGGCGGCACGTTCTTCACTCGTTTGAGGTAAAATAAATCCAAATTCCTCGCCCCCATAGCGGGCGACAATATCAAGCGGACGCTTCAGGGCGCTCCGCAATGCGGCGGCGATTTGTCTGAGACATTCGTCGCCTTTTTGATGCCCGAACGTATCATTGAATAATTTGAAGTTGTCGATATCGCCCAGCATGAGCGTGATCGGCATATGGTGATGCTGCGCTTCCAGCCATTCCTTGTTCCAAGACTCATCAAACACTCGCCGATTTGCAATATTGGTCAACTCATCCACATGCGAGAGCTTATGTAATAATTGATATTTTTCAATCATTTTCAACTCATTTTCTTTGCGAGGGGTAACGTCTCTGGAGACAGAAACGATCGTCTGCGTGCGATCACCATCATGATAAATGACGCGGGAGGTCGTTTCGAGCCAGCGATAAATGCCTTCCTTGCGGCGCATGCGATAAGTAATGGTATTGGCTTCAACGTTGCTGTAAATGAGCTCCTGATTTTCGAGCATTCTCCCTCTGTCATCAGGATGATACAAAACAAACGGTGACGATCCAATCAGCTCGTCATCACGAAAGCCTAGCAGCATATAGCAAGCAGGGGATACATAAGTAAATAACCCATCTCGATCATGCTTGGAGATCATGTCGCTTGAATTTTCAGCAAGCAGCCGGAAGCTCTTCTCGCTCTCCAGCAGCTTGTCAGCGATTCGCTTCCGCTCTGTAATTTGGCGAAAATGAACGGAGAGTCCAAATTCGGACGGGTATAAATTCGACTCAAACCAATTATTAAGCCGTGGAATAAATTGCTCGTACATGCGGTGCTGATTGGTTTCCATAGACAATCTATATTCTAGATGGCTTATGGACTCTGAGAGCCAAGGGAATAGCTCCCATATGCTATAACCAATCAATTGTTCCTTGTTTCGCTTAAATAGTTCCTGAGTCGCATTGTTCGTATAGATAAACCTAAATTCATGATCCAGTGAGAAAAATGCATCTGAGATACTCTCCAAAATAGTGGAGATCCGCATCGTAAGCTGCCTTACTTCCGACACGGCTTGCGTCTTCTCTGTAATGTCCATCATTTGCGATATAAAATGACGGGGGGCGCCATGCCTGTCATATACAAGGGATACGGAAAGAAGCACGGTTACAATGCCGCCGGTCTTTTTGAAGTATCTCTTCTCCATTTGAAAGGTGTCGATTTCGCCCTCGAGCAGCTGTTTCACGTAGCGGTAATCCTCTTCCAAGTCATCCGGATGGGTAATTTGGCCAAACGTAAGATTGATAAGCTCTTTCTCCTCATAACCGAGCATCGTTTGAGCGGAAGGGTTGGCTACGATAAAACGACCATCTAAATCTACTAATGCCATGCCTATTGAGGCATAATGAAAAGCGCTGCCGAATAAATCAGCTTCGCGCTTTGATTTCGAAAACAAGGTCAAGCTGCGCACCTCTCTGCGGTTCAGACTGGATAAGTTTGTTAGTACATAGTAAAGAATAGAACACAACCATCCGTTTGTCCACATGACTTCTGTAGGAAAGATCATCTGCAAAAAAGTAAGCATGTGGTATTTTCGGCGCTATATTATTGTTGTTTTGAACAAAGCTTCGTATAATGAAACGTATCATGCGTATCTCGCCCATTCGTTTGGATAGGATAGGGATGAGACGTACCGGCAGAGCAATGTTTGGAGCAATCAAAATGATAGAGGAGGAGCAGCAAAATGAGCAACGATATGAATTTATCGCCTGCGGAAATAGCGGCGATGATCGATCATACAATACTTAAAGCTGATGCAACAAAGGATGAGGTACTTCAAATTTGCCGCGAGGCTAAGCAGTATCAATTTGCAACGGTTTGCGTAAATGCAGGCTGGGTAGCAACAGCTGCTGAAGAACTAAAGGGATCGGGAGTAGGCATAACGACAGTCGTTGGTTTCCCATTAGGAGCGACGATGACGGCATCTAAGGCAGCAGAAGCGAAGTTTGCTATTGAAGCTGGAGCAACGGAAGTGGATATGGTTTTAAACATCGGCTTGATGAAGTCAGGCGATCTTGAAGGCGTGAAGCGTGATGTTGAGGGTGTAGCTGCGGCGGTTAAAGGAAAAGCCCTGCTTAAAGTTATTCTTGAAACGGGACTTCTAACGGATGAAGAAAAGGTTGTCGCATGTGAAATTTGCAAACAGGCTGGCGCAGATTTCGTGAAGACATCCACGGGTTTTGGCAAGGGAGGCGCTACGGTAGAGGATATCGCTCTGATGCGTCGTACGGTAGGTCCTGACCTCGGTGTGAAAGCATCCGGCGGCGTACGCGACCGGGAGACTGCTCTGCAAATGTTCGCAGCGGGCGCAACACGTATTGGAGCAAGCTCTGGCATCGCTATCGTTACAGGCGGTCTAGGCGAAGGCTATTAGTTCATTGCTCATAAAAAGATAAGAGGGAAGCCTTGCACCATGGAACCGAACCCATGGCTTGCAAGGCTTCCCTCTCTTTTTTGCTTAATGGCTGAATCGTTCGTCCAAAGAGGCGGGACTTAACGTTCGCAGCTAATCGTCATGTTGGCATGCAGCTCTTCGCCAGCGTTCAGCAGGACAAGCTCCTCTTGACGATTAAGCTCACCATTTTCAGCCATCCATGGCTCTACACATACGAAAGGCCGATCCTTAACGGACCAAAGCACCATATATTTGAAAATGTCATCGTAAGTTAGACGAACGCGAGCGCCTTGCAAAGCGACGAAGGAGATTTCGCTCTTCTTCGCATCGAGCAGGCATACGGATTCCACAAGTCCTTCCAAGTCGATAACACCATCAAATGGTTTTTCTACATTATCGTTATAATCGACATAGCGGGTAGCATCGCTTTCATATGCGATCTTTTTACCCGAATCAATGGCGAAATAAGGATGGAAGCCAGCATAAAAAGGCATCGCAGCTGCTTCGCTTAGATTGCGGTACAGCTGACGCGTATGTAATTGACCATCCTGCAGTACATAGGTAAACAACAATTCGAATGCAAAAGGGTAGGAGCGCAGCGTTTCTTCATTGCTTTGCAGGCGGATTGTAATCGAAGCCTCACCATCCGTTTTTGTACTGACAACATCCCATACAGCAGTACGGGCAACGCCGTGATTAGCCATCGTGTACGATTGACCGTTCCACTCATAAGTTTGGTTAGCAAGCTGCCCGCTAATTGGGAACAGGATCGGATTGCCTCCGCGGATATTGGCTGTGGGGTTCTCAAACGTCGCTTTGTCCAAATAAAAGAGCTCTAGTCCATGCAGCTGGCAGCCGATAACGATACCGCCGCGCTCTGGACATACAATGATGCGGGATTGCGTGCTTTCTTCCGTTAACTCATACAAGGTATACGTATCCTTATAGCTGCGTACTTCGTAGTTGCTCACTTGTTTCCCTCCAATAATAGGTACATGGCATATTTCACCATCATATCATATTCGCAATACACGCTACCTCACTATTTATGTCCTAAATCACGCCTACAGAGTCATTTCGCCCTCCCCGTCATCCGTACGACTATCCCTAACCGATCGATTGCCTGTTTTAAAATGGTCGAATCTAGTAAAACAATCATCTACGCCAATTGATAGTCATAGAATAATATATATTAACTTCAGAAGAATGACATAAAATTGAAGAGGCTCATCTGTCTTTCTGAAGCCAAAGCCTCCCTGAAGCCCATCCCTCCGGGCGAAAGGGGGGCTTTTTATTGTGAAAAAAGGACTGTGCCCACAGGTTATAAATAACCTATGAAGCACAGTCCCTTTAAAGAAAGCATTAGCTATTATTCAGCTTTTGGAGCGTCAGTAGCTGCTGGAGTCAGTGTGTTCGTGATTTTTGCTTTTGCACGAATTTCTGTCATCCAAGCTTCGGATAGCTCATTTGCTTCTGTAGCAACAAGCTGGTTCTTAATTTCTTCTTTTTTCTCTTCGAACGTTGGAACAACAGCAGCTTTCTCAGCTGTTTTCTTAATAATGTGGAAGCCGTTTTCGGTTTGAACAACACCGCTGATTTCATTGATTTTTAGAGCAAAAGCAGCAGCTTCGAACTCAGGAACCATTTTTCCTTTTCCGAATAGGCCAAGATCTCCGCCATTATCTTTCGAACCTGGGTCGATCGATTTCGCTTTTGCAATTGCAGCAAAGTCGCCGCCTTGCTTAAGCTCAGCTAGAATAGCGTCAGCTTCTTCTTTTGTAGCTACCAAAATGTGTGAAGCTTGAATTTGCTCAGGCGTGCCAAGTGCAGCTTTGTTCGTATCATAGAACTGTTGAATTTCTTCCGCAGTTACGTCTGTTTTTGGCTCCAAAACTTTACGAATCGTTAGATTGATTTTTGTATCGCTTTTCAAGTTTTCAAGCGTCATGTTGTACTGAGCAAGTGCATTACTGAACTGCTCGTCCGTACCGAAGCTCTTCTTGATCAGCGCAATTTCAGCATCCACGTCAGCGTCTGTAACTTTGACGTTATTTGCTTCTGCTTCTTGGAAGATCAGCTCTTGTGTAATGATGTTCTCAAGTGTAGCCGGACCGCCTGCTTTAACTAGCTCATCGTAAAGTCTGTCTTTCCCTATGTTGACACCGTTGACAGTTGCCACGGTTTCATTGCTTGATCCAAATGGCGGTTTAATTAATACGACGATCAGCAAAATAGCCAGTACTGCTGAGACGATCAACCATGCTTTACCGCTTCCGCCTTTGGGAGCCTGATGAACGCTCTCCGAATTTAGGGCAGCAGCACGAACCTCGTCGTTTGATGCTTCAGGAAGCTCTTCGTTTAATTCTTGTTGAAGCTCCTCTTCGATAGCTGTATCTTGATCCGAAAGCTTGTCCTGCTCTTCTGTCTGTTCGAGCTCGTAACGTTCTTCCTTCGCAGTCAATTCGTTTTCTGCGTCTTTGTTTGGCTGCGATTCCTTGTTATTCATTCCATAAACTCCCTTCAATTTACCTGTCTTCAACTACTATAACAAAACAAGATTGAAAAAACCTTAATCTAAAATAAAAATATATGCTGTCGGCTCGAATTATCCGTATTTCCGCGAAATTTCACTATTTATAGGTTGACTCCGTGATGATATGATAGTAAAAGACGAATATCCAACATTATCCTACAAGTTTCATGTTGGTTTTTAATGAAGCTTTACATTTTGCGCCTCCCACAGGCGGTATGTTTACCAGCAAATACATATAAAGAACGACATCTAGGAGGAATAAGCTTGCGCAAAAATATGTGGGTATACACACGTTTAGTTTTATTAATGCTTTTGCCGTTGGCAGGCTATTTCGCGTTGCGAGGTTCGGAGCTTGATAAGAGCATTAACGCACCTCAAGAGCATTTTTATATCGTCAGTCTCGTAGCATTGATCTCACTGATCCTTGCTATTGCTGTAGGATTCGTCGCGATTACCCTTCGCAATATTAAGATTAGTTTTCTATCGTTATCTTATGTATCATTATCTGCATTGTTTGTTCTGCATGGCTTATCTACCCCTGGTTTTTTAACGCATCACTCAAGTACTGCAGGCAGCACTGCTCAGCTTAGCGTTATACTGGCCGTTGTATGGTTGTGGTTGTCCTCTATATCTGTAGATCGTCCTCTCATCAAATGGTTTGCTCAGCTGCAGCGAATGCTTTTGCCCTTATGGATATCCTTGCTTCTTGCCCTTTGCACCATCCTTTGGTTTTACCCGAATCTTATTCTATTTCTGCATTTTAAGGATTTGCCAATGAAATGGGCCGCAAGCCTATTTACGATCGCTTTGAATGGCTGGACAATATATCGGTATTTGCAAGCGTACATATCCTCTCGTTTTCCATTGCAGCTAGCCATCGTGTACAGCTCAGGCTGGATGATTATTGCACAGCTGATTATCGTGAGTGGCGAGGCTTGGAATATAAGCTGGTGGCTTTACCATATCCTATTGCTTGCTTCAGTTGTCGTCATGGTTTGGGGTATTGTGAATCAATATGTCAGCTCCAAGTCCATTACAGCCTCTATTAAGCTGATGTTCCGCGCCAATCCGCGCGATTGGATTAACACCTATATGTCTTCAAGCGTTCGAGAGCTGGTGATGACAACGGAAGCACGTGATTCTTACACAGCAGGCCATAACTATCGGGTAGCCCTCTATGCTTTGAAGCTGGGCGAGGAGCTCTCACTCAGCTCAGCTGAATTAAGAGCGATTGCGCAAGGCGGATTAGTTCATGATGTCGGCAAATTGCGAATACCGGATACGATTTTGAACAAGCCAGGCAAGCTTACACCAGAGGAACGTGAAATTATTGAGGTGCATCCTATATCCGGCTACGATTTATGCAAAAGATTAGGTTTTATGCCGGAGGAGCTTTCCGTTATAAGGTCACATCATGAGAAGTGGGATGGCAGCGGCTATCCCGATCAGCTTGCAGGTGAACAGATACCGCTGCTTGCACGGGTCACTGCCGTAGCGGATGTTTATGATGCCTTGACCTCGTCACGTTCTTACCGAAAGGCTATGTCGCATGAGGCAGCTATGGAAATTATCCTAAAGGAGAGCGGGCGGCATTTCGACCCCGTGTGCGTTCAGGCATGGGAGCGTCTTGTTCGGGAGCAAACGAGCTTTTTCGAGGAAACCGTCCGCAACAGTCCGCATTTGAAGCTGGAGAAAAGGCAGATCAAATAGTTGCATTTCCATTTGGCAAGCTGCAGTTGTACAATATACGGGAAGCAGCTTGTTGATGCTTAATAAGCACAATAAGCGATTCCAATAACGGTTTGGGGGAATATTGAACATGACTTATTTAGCGGCTAATAATCGGTATGAGAGCATGAAGTATAACCGTGTCGGACGAAGCGGCTTAAAGCTGCCGGCAATTTCCTTAGGCTTGTGGCATAATTTCGGCGGCATTGACCGTCATGAGAATGGGCGTGCCATGGTACGCCGTGCATTTGATTTAGGCATTACGCACTTCGATCTTGCGAATAACTATGGACCTCCTGCTGGCTCAGCAGAAGAAATGTTTGGCCAAATACTTAAACAAGATTTTGCAGCATATCGTGATGAGCTTATTATATCAACCAAAGCTGGCTACTATATGTGGGAAGGCCCTTATGGCGAATGGGGCTCACGCAAATATTTGGTTTCCAGCTTGGATCAGAGCTTGAAGCGGATGAACCTTGATTATGTCGATATTTTTTATCACCATCGTCCAGACCCTGATACACCGCTTGAAGAAACAATGGGGGCTCTTGATCATATTGTGCGTCAAGGAAAAGCGCTGTATGTCGGCGTTTCGAATTACAATCCAGAGCAAACAGCTGAAGCGGCCGCTATTCTGAAGGATCTAGGTACGCCTTTCCTTATTCATCAGCCATCCTATTCGATGTTCAATCGCTGGATCGAGAACGGCTTGCAGGATGTTTTAGACGAAGAAGGCATTGGCTCGATCGTATTTTCTCCGCTTGCTGGAGGCTTGCTGACGAATCGTTATTTGAACGGTGTTCCTGCCGATTCACGCGCTGGAGGACCAAGTGTGTTTCTGAAGGCAGATCATATTACAGACAGCACATTGAATAAAATTAAGCAGTTGAATGAGATTGCACAGCATCGTGGACAATCGCTTGCCCAAATGTCTCTTGCCTGGGTACTCCGAGGCGGAAGAGTAACTTCGGCTTTGATCGGAGCAAGTCGTGTTGAACAAATTGATGATAATGTTGCTGCACTACGCCGCCTTGATTTCAGCGACGAGGAGCTTAGCCGTATTGAATCGGTGCTTGCAGCCGAATAGCTTAGTATAAATGATAATGAGACGCTAGAGCAGCTAACCGCAGTGTTGCGGGATGCAGGCTCTAGCGTTTTTTTATTATCCAAATAATAGTTGAAAGAGATATAATAGTGTCAAAGTCAGGCAGATTTGGCTCATGCGTAGCGAAAGGTGGAAGTGGTTTGAAAAAAATGTCGTTGCGTACAAAAGGTTTGATCCTGATTGTTCTCATTTCTTTTTTTCCGCTGTTGATTGCTGGAATAGGCAACTATTCTGCGGTCAAGGATGCAATGCTCAAATCCGAAATCGAGAAAACAAGCAGTATGCAAAACAAACGTGCAAACGAATTGGCGTCATGGATGGCTATCCGCAAGGCGGAGGTTATTGTGATGAGTCGAACAGAGGTTGTCCGTTTTGGCACAGATGAGGAGCGTCTTCATTATTTTGGACGTGAGCTCGTTCGCGGGGGCTTTATCTATCACTCGATTGGGTATATAGATGAATCAGGCATAAGCCTGCGTACCGATGGTATTAGACGAGACATGAGTATGGAGTCATTTTTTCAGGAGTCGATTACAGGCAAAGTGGTCATTACGGACCCTTTTAAGCCTTCTTTTTCTGATGCTACGCAATCATTTATTGTTGTACCTGTATATGGGGCTACGAATGAACTCAAAGGAGTTGTGTATGCCTCTATTGTCATGACGACACTTCGGCCATTCATTGAATTTACAGGCGATCAAACGATTATACGCTTGTTCAATGATGAAGGCGGCATCATCTATAGCTCTGATAACCAAGAGATCATTAGCAAGGGCTTATTTCATGAGAAGTCTTCCTTGTCTCCGATTGCCGAGAAGATGCTTGGCTCCTATGAGGGTGTTTCGGAAATTAACATAGCGGGAAGAGCGTACGCGGTATTTCATACGAAGGTGAGTGAAACGCCATGGCGTTTTGCATTGCAAGAGCCAATGTCCAAGCTGGAAGAAGAGGTAAAGCCGATCTTTTGGCGTATTTTCACGACAATTGCTGTCTCGGAAGTGATCATTGTTATCTTCTTCTTTCTCTACTTCGAACGTATTGTGAAGCGGTTAGAACGTATTTTGGGCGTGACGGAGCAGGCTGCAGCGGGGAGCTTCGAGGCTGAGCATCTTGAAGTTGAGCCGTATGACGAGATCGGTCAGCTTGGTCATTCTGTGAACGGCATGATGGAGCATTTGCAAGAAATGTTCGATCGCCTTGAAGCAATTATTAATCAAAATCAATATGCATTTATCGTGCTTGACGATCAGTATAAGGTCACCTATCTGAATAAAACAGCTGAAGAGATGCTGGGCTACAAGACTTCGGAGCTGGCTGGGAGCGCAACACCGCTGTTGTTCATGGATCTAGATGAGGTTCGCTTGGAAGCTGAGAAGCTTACCGAACAGCTTGGCAGAACGGTTCAGCCTGGTCTTGAAGTATTCAAGGAGCTCCGCAGCACGAGCTTCTCCTATGAGAGGGAATGGACCTTTATTCATAAAAACGGAACAAGAATTCCAACGCTGCACAGCTCGAATGGTTTGCGTGACCGCAATGGACGGTTCTCTGGTGTTGTAGGCATGGTGCTCGATATATCCGACCGCAAGCATGTAGAGAAAGCACGCAACCGTTTGCTCGACATCGTTGAATCAGCCAAGGATTTAATAGCATCAGTCAGCTCAAGAGGCAAGCTCGTCTATATGAATGGGGCAGGCAGAGAAATGCTGGGCTTGCAAAGCAATGCGGATCAGGTGCATATGGTAGAGGAATATTCTCATCCAGAAATGTATTCGGAGCTTGTGAGAGGAGCAGCGCTCGCCAAAGAGTTTGGTTACTGGGAAAGCGACGCGCAGTTGATGAAGCAAAATGGCGAGCCGCTGTACGTTTCCATGGTCATCGTGCCGCATAAGGATGAAGATACGGGTGAGCTGTTTTTCTCTTGTATAGCAAGAGATATTTCGGAGCAGAAGATGGTGCAGGAGAAGCTTGTTCGCGCCACACTCGAAGCGGAGGAAGCGAATCAAGCGAAGAGTCGATTCCTGGCGCTCATGAGCCATGAGATACGCACGCCGCTTAATGGCATTATCGGCTTGACGCAATTAATGCGCAAGACAGGGCTTTCTTCGTCACAGAAGGATTATATGGACAAGATGAATACCTCCTCGGAGACGCTGCTGCGAATTATTAATGATATTTTGGATTTCTCCAAAATTGAAGCAGGCAAGGTCGACATCGAACGTCAGCCGTTCCAGCCTGAGGAGCTGATGCACCGGATCACTGATCAATTAAGCGTATTTATGGGCGGTAAAGAGCAGTTTGAATTCATTATTGATACGCCAGAGGAATTGCCTCAAACGATTATTGGCGATGCGCTGCGTCTTGAGCAGGTGCTGCTCAATTTGTGCATGAATGCGATCAAATTCACGAATAGAGGAAAAGTAAGGCTGAAGCTGGAGATAGTGGAGCAGACGGATAAAGGGGTAGACGTGAAGTTTATCATCTCGGATACGGGGATTGGGATGAGCGAGGCGCAGGTCCAGAAGCTCTTTAAACCGTTTACGCAAGCGGATGGATCAACAACACGGAAGTTTGGTGGAACGGGACTTGGACTTGTCATATCCAAATCATTTGTTGAATTAATGGGAGGCAAGCTGAAGGTTACCAGCAAAGCGCTTGTTGGAAGCGAGTTTTACTTTACGCTGCCATTCACTATTATTCATAAGTATACAGAACCGCGTTTGCAGGTTCATCAGGATTTATTGGAGCAGCCCGTGTGGATCGTAGAGGATGATGACGAGATGCGGGAGCACTGGAGCGATATTGTCGAATCGTTTGGCTTGACGCCTATTCCATTTCACTCTTGGAAAATGGCTAGGGATCGCCTGCGCCGCATTGGAGCTGGCGCTCTGCCGAAGCTTATCGTGCTTGATATGGAGATGCCGGATATGTACGGTGCAGAAACCTGGCTTGAATTCCATCGTGATGCGGAACTAGCTGGTGTCAAAACCATTGCTATGACGACCTCTTATGGACGCGACGAAATGATGCAGCTTCCTGCTGAGCAAAGACCGGTAACATTGTTGATTAAGCCTATCATGAGGACGGCTATGCTTCGTGCAATTGAAAGTGTTCTCGATCATAAAGGCACGGATGGGAAGGAACAAGAAATCGAGTCAGTAGCCACGATTCAGCAAAATGTGACAAATACGCGGATTTTGTTAGCAGAGGACAATAAAATTAATCAGCTGGTTGCAATCGAAATTTTGAAGGAGCGGGGCTACGAGGTCGGCTTAGCTGAGAATGGCGAGGAAGTGCTGATTAAGCTGGGCGAAGAGCGCTGGGATCTTATATTAATGGATATTCATATGCCGATAATGGATGGATCGGAAGCAGTTCGCATCATTCGCACACAAGCTAAATATGATCATATTCCGATTATTGCCGTGACGGCAAACGTGCTTCGCAATGATCACGAGCGTTATTTGAAGCTGGGGATGAACGATGTGGTAACGAAGCCTATTTCCTCCGAGCGAATTCATAATGTCATTTCCTATTGGTTGAAGGAAATCAGCGGTTCGACTATTCAGCCGGTCGTCAAATCTGGGCTAAATGATCGTTCACGTGCATTAGAACCAGCAAATATAGATAGTTTGCCGTCTATTGACGGCATGGACGTTGAAAGCGCACTGGCAAGAGTGAATGGAAAACTGCCGATCTTGCTGCATATGATGGAGCAATTTATGCTTGATTACGATTCATTTGCAGACCAGCTGCGAATGATGATTAAGCAATCGGAGCTAACAATTGTCAAACGAATGGCTCACACACTTAAGGGGGCTGCCGGTTATTTATCCGCCTACGAATTGTTAGAGGCGGCTTGTGAGGTTGAGCGAATCGTGAAGCTGCCGGAGCTTGAATCGGACAATTTGCAAAAAGCTATTATTCAGTTAGAGGTGACGTTAAAGCGGCTTTTGGATGGGCTTCGGAAAGCGAAAGATGTATTCGACAATAAAACCTAACAAATTTCTAACAACTTGTTGTTCCTTTAATAACGTTAAGGTATAGTAGAGATACAAAAAATATTCGACAGAAATCTTCAATCCTCAAAAAGGGTGACGACAATGTATAAGGTTTTAGTTATTGAAGATGACGTCATGATGAGTGATATGCTGTCTATGTATTTATCCGAGGAAGGCTATTCTGTCATGCAAGCTTATAGAGCAGATGACGGATTAAGACTCGCATCAGAGTTTAATCCGGACTTGGTGCTGCTTGATTTAATCTTGCCCGATCTGGACGGAATGGAAGTGTGTGCGCTAATTAGAAAGCGCTCTAACGTACCGATTATGATTCTATCCATGAAGAGTGAAGTGTCAGAAAGAGTTCAGGCTTTAAAAGCTGGAGCGGATGATTACATGTGCAAACCATTCAGCATGCACGAAATGACAGCTAGGGTAGAGGCGTTAATTCGTCGATCGAATACGATGCAGACAGAGACAGCGCAGCAGGTTTCAGCAGCAGTGGAAGCGACCGAAGAGGGGGAGCTCATTCAGCTTGATTTTGAGAGACGCCTATTGCTGGTTCGCGGGAAGTTAGTTGAAACAACCTTCTCGGAATATGAGCTGATGAAATTATTTCTTGCACATCCGGGCAAGGTGTTTAGCAGGGAAGAACTTATAAATACGATCCGCGGCTTTGATTCCTTCGTAACAGACCGTGCCATAGACGTACATATCGTCAACCTTCGCAAGAAGATTGAACAGAACCCGAAGGAACCGCGGCTCATTCGAACGGTTTGGGGATTCGGCTATAAGTATACCGCTCAGCATACGAGCAAGAATCAAAGCTGAATACAGATTTTAATAAGAATCACTCCATTGTAGCGGAGTGGTTCTTTTTTTTTGCTAACAATTGGTGCGAAAAATCGCTACCTTTGGCCTAATTGTAAGGTTAAATGAATGGGTATTAAGATATCTAACATAGTTCTAAATATCGATCATTAATTTTTCTAATAGTTTTATGACAAAATAACTTTATACAACTGAAATGGAAATGGATGGTGGTCGAACAACATGGATGCGTTGACCGGTTTGCCTTGTCGCAAGGAGGCTTTTGCACAGCTGGAATTGGCCGTAAATGTCGTACGTGCAGCAGGCAAGCGGATGGTGGTGGCGTTGGTGGATTTGGATAAATTTTATCGCTTAAACGAAACCAAAGGAACAGAGTTTGGCAACCATGTACTCCTCATGATGGGGCAGCGTCTGGCTGAAGCTAGAAAGGCTGCTACAACGGTGAGTAGAGTTGGTGGAAACAGATTTATGGTAGCTATGCCTGTAGAACATGATGAATGTCAAAGCATGCAAGCTGTGGAGGCTATCAAAAATGCAATTGAGCGTCCCATCGATATTAACGGAGCGGAGCTATATATGACCTCGAGTATTGGGGCAACGTTATACCCGAAGGATGGACGAACAAGCGAACAGCTCATATGCCGAGCGGAGTCTGCCCTATACCAATCAAAAGAGCAGGGCGGCAATCGAGCAAGATTTTATAATTTGGAAGATACGAATAAGCTTAACCGACGCATCGCTATCGAAGCGGCATTAAGACCGGCATTATATTTACAGCAATTTCACCTCAGCTATCAACCAATCTATCGCATGGAGGACGGCAAGCTTAGAGGATTTGAAGCGCTGCTGCGCTGGCAGCATCCTGAGCTTGGCGATATTTCACCTACAGAATTTATACCTATAGCAGAGCATAGCGGTCTCATTGCACCTATTGGAGAATGGGTGCTTAGAGAATCGTGCAAAACGCTCGCGAACATGAGCAAATATGGTTTGAATAGTCTTAACATGTCAATTAATATATCTTCTCTTCAGCTGCAAGATCCTACCTTTTCACAAACGGTGCTGCATGTGTTAAAGGAGTATGAGCTTGCGCCTTCCTCATTTGAGCTTGAAATAACGGAAAGCTGTATGCTTCATACTTCAACTACAGCCATATCTACACTTAGCTGGTTTCGAGCAGCTGGCGTTCGAATCATACTAGACGATTTTGGAACAGGCTTCTCTTCCCTCACCAACTTGAATCAATTGCCGATTCATTGCCTTAAGATCGATAAGTCATTCATTAGAAACATTGATCTGCAAAGCGCGGATCGCATTATCGTTGAAGGCATCATTAATCTCGTTCATAAGCTTGGTCTTGAAGTGATTGCCAAGGGTGTAGAGTACAAGGAACAATACGAATTATTAGGCGAATGGGGTTGCAATTATGTACAGGGATTCCTTCTGGGCAAACCACAGGAACCTGACGTGCTTGATATATCCATGATACGATGTTCGGAATACACAGCAAAGAAGATGACTAAAGGAGAACTGTAAAGTGAGTCTATTGAACAAGGTAAAAAATCTTCGATCGATCAAACCTACGATTCGTATAAAGCTAATGGCGTTATGCTTGTCGCTTCTTTTAATTCCTAGCATTCTAGTTAGTACTTTAAGTTACAATACTGCTGTTAGCGAACTGGACAACGGCGGCGAGAAGCTGCTTCAAAATAGCGTTAAAAGCACCATCGGTTTAATTGCATTGCTCGACACACAGGTGAAAGCAGGAGCGATTGACCGCGCCAAAGCAGAGGAGTTCGTCAAAGTCTCTATGCTTGGACCAAAGAATGAGGCAGGCAAACGGCCTATCAATAAAAGCATTGATCTCGGCGAAAACGGTTATGTTTTTGCATTAGACAAAGACTCACTCACGATTGCCCATCCCACGATGGAGGGCAGCAGTCTTGCTGGACTTAAGTACAGCGATGGAGAACCAGTGCTCGATTCTGAATGGGGTCTCCCTGTTTCGGATGCCTTCATGAAGAAAGCGGAGTCGGGTGGCGGTTTTGTTTATTATACTTGGGCGCTTCCGGGTACAGAGAATGAACTGGCGTCGAAAATTACTTACCTAGAGAAGGACCCTCACTGGGGCTGGATTATTGCCTCGGGTACATATATGCAGGATTTTAATAAGGGTGCTGAACAGATTGTGACGGTTACAATCGTTACCTTATTAATTACGATAGCGGTCGGTATGGCAGCAACAATACTCTTTACGATCCGCATGACACGGCCAATCAAGCAGGTTTCTGCGCTTTCGATGGAGGTTGCAAAAGGTAATCTTCAAATAGAACCAATTATTTGCCATTACCGAGATGAGACAGGCGTACTTGCTGTAAGCTTTAATGAAATGGTAAAGCAGCTTAAAACGCTTGTGCACGAGGTGGGGAGCAGCGTGGATCAGGTAGCTGCTTCCTCGGAGGAGCTTATGGCTAGCGGAGAGCAAACCAGCCATGCAAGCGAACATATCGCATATACGATTCAGAAGGTAGCAGATGGGGCTGAGAAGCAATCGGCTAGTGCTGAGCAGAGTTTTCAGGTTATACATGAAATGTCGGCAAGCGTTCAGCAAATTGCGGTCAGCACGGAGCAAGCGTCACATGCAGCCAAAAAAACTTCCCGCCAGGCAACAGAAGGAAACGAGACGCTGCAGCAGGCAGTTGTTCAAATGGAATCGATACAGCTATCTTTTAATAGTTTGGCTGCAGCCGTACAAGGACTTGGGAATCGATCCACGGAAATCGTTAGAATGGTGCAGGTTATATCAGACATTTCTGCTCAGACGAATCTGCTTGCACTGAACGCTTCTATAGAAGCGGCAAGGGCTGGCGAGCACGGCAAAGGCTTCGCGGTTGTAGCTGGCGAGGTTCGCAAGCTGGCAGAGCAAACGAAGGAATCAAGCGATCATATTACGAAAATTGTTATGGCTGTTGGCACGGAGACGGAACGTGTGGTGCTGGCGATGAATGATGCGGGCACTGTCGTATCCGGCGGCATCCAAGCAGTTGAAGGAGCAGGCCGCATGTTTGGCTCTATACGGGATGAGGTTATGCAGGTTGCTGAGCAAATTGATGAGGTTTCGCAAGCAGCAAATGGCATTGCAGCAGGTACAGAGCAAGTGATGCTGACCATTAAAGAGGTCGTTGATATCGCGGTTGAAGGGGCTTCTGGTACGCAATCTGTAGCTGCAGCGGCGCAGCAGCAGACGGCCTCGATGGAAGAAATTGCAGCGGCATCAGCTATGCTTGCCAATATGGCAGAGCATTTGCAGAAGGAAATTATGAAATTTAAGGTTTAGCTTAAAGGAGAATGAATAATGCCCTAGCAGCGATATGCTGTTGGGGCATTTTTTGTAGGTGAATGGGGGTGATGAAAGCACAAAAAGACCTGACGGGCACTTTGCCTGCAGGTCTTTCTTTACGAGTTATCTAACATACTTCAAGGTAGAGCTTTGTGCCGTCGTTATACTGGAAAATAGCGACATCACGCACCATTTCAACAGATTTGATTCTTCTCCACTTTTTGCGGAAGTCAAAATCGAGTTCTAGTTCGTACAATTTATGATGAAGCAGATCTATGGATGCGGATTGTTCATTAGGGTAATAGACTGGGACAGAACGACTTTTAAAGGTAACGATTTTCATCATTTCCTATAACACCTCCGATCAATTTCCTCCATTCTAACGTAAATATTTTAGCCCCTTATGAATATGTGGTCAGAATTTTGTTTACTTTATTTACACTTTTCTAACATGTTCGACAATTACTGCACATGCTTAAGAGGTGTAGCAGCTGCAATCTCATGTATGAAAGCCATAGAAAAACTGGCGGAATGATCAACTGAATGATAGCTTGCGAAATATTTCCTTAAAGCTTTCGCTGCTGGTTGCATAATAAACGATTGCGATGAGCGTCATATGAAGCGGATAAAAGCTGCGCCAAACGAAGCGCGGTACTTTGATGGTTTCGAGGCTGCGCATGAAATCAGGCACATAGACCATAAGAATAGTAGCAAATATGCTAAAGGGCTGTATGAACCATTCCTTTATAAAGATGCTTACCACTTCCAAGGAGAAGTGAAACACAACAAAGGATTGATTTTGAGCATAACGATAAATGAGTACGAGCAGTGCAGCATATGCGCCATAGCTGAAGGGCATAAACTCGAGAAGTCCAGCGAGTGAAAGGCAAAGCAGAACTTGCAGAAGCGGCTTTCCGTTCCATTTGTCTAGAAGGCGCAGAAGCAGCAGGCAGACGAATAAAGTGCCTACCGTATTGACTTCAAGCCGGTAAAAAGCAAATTGATAAGGCAGCTGCGATAAAAGCGCGATCCATGCTACCCGTTTCAGATAACGATCCAGATTGCTCGTTCGGTAATAACCGAGAACTATCGCGAGCGCATAGAAGGGGAGAGCCAGCCGTCCAATGATTCTCCAAATGACGTTCTCAGGGAACCACAACAAACCAATATGATCAATAAGCATAGTAAGCATAGCCAAAACTTGAATCGCAATCACCTTCGTTCCCTCGCCTTTTGTTTAGTATAGCATAGGAAAACGAGGGAATAGGAGCAGGAAGACCTCCAAGCCGCTTTGCGCGCATGAGGAGGTCTTCCTTGAATCATGACATGATTATAGTCCGGCGTTTTTCTGCAGCCGACGGGCAATTTCAATAAAATCCTCTTGCGAGATGCCTGGCGCAAACTCTTCTGGAAGCTCGCTCAAATCAGGCATAGGTGCGCCTTGCGGTGCGCCTTGAATGACCTCAAGCTCAGCGCCGGTAAGCGGATTTTGTCCATTCCAAATGAGGACAATATCCTTGTAGTCGTTCTGGCTGAATGTGTACAGCTTGTTGCCAAGCCCCATTGCTTCGTATTTTCGAGCCGTTTCGAAGCTGTTGTTGCTAAGGTCGGGAATAGGGATAAGCTTCTTCACATCAACACCCGTTGCGATTTCGAGCGCTTTGGCATAGGCAAGTACATGGACGCCGCCGCGAACGAGTAAATAGCCAATCATTGCCCTTGCTGTAGGGTGATCCGTCATCTCAAATACTCGCATTTTATGCGTTCGTGCTCCGCACTCCAAGAAGAAATTATGCAGCAGATCAAGCACGAGATTGCCGCTGCTAAATACATTATCACCAGTCCATGCGCGTCCCATCGAATCACCTGGCAGCGAGGTTTGACCGGTTTGTATAAAAAAATAGCTGTTGCGCTTATTTACGCCTTCCTTTAGTGGAGCAGAATTAGGATCACCGGGACTTGTTGTCCCTGTTAATACCATATTAATAGCTGTCGAAACAAGCTCCACATGGCCAAATTCCTCTGCTGTTATGCTGGATACGAGGTCGTAGAACGGTTTAAGCTTCTTTTTCTCACGGAAATTAAAGGACTGATACATGTAGTTGTTTAAGGTGGACATTTCACCAAATTTTCCTCCAAGCAGCTCCTGCACCGCTGCCGCGGCGTTCGCATCCGCGTAAGGTGATGGCGGGAGTTCTATCTGAAGCCGATTTATCCGTTCAATCATGAGTTTACTCCCCTCATTTCATCGACGTTTCATTCTATGCATATGTATGACAGCTTTCGCAGTCATAGACCGTCGATGTCAAAAGGGACATGCTTTTGTCGAATGTATCAAAGCCTAACTTAATACTTAGAGCAGTGTGATGACAAGAAGCTCATACAGAACGAGTGGCAGCACCGCATTGTACGGGTTCATGAAAGCGCGCGGGTCTCGCATCGTACATTGCAAATAAAGAATGCAGTGATCAATATGCATAAGTTTGCCTTCAAATACATGTCCATCGATGGTCTGGACGCAAACGTATTTATGCATATGACCGCCGCACATATTCATAATCCTATCGCGTACCTCCATCACCATTGCCGTGTGCTGCGCTTCGGCTTCATAGATCACTGGAGCGGGTTTCTCCATGCCTGCCATGTTGCTCATATTAGGCATGCCGCCCATGCCTGCGTTTTGCATGTTGCTCATATTAGGCATGCCACCCATACTACCCATACTGCCGACGTTTGGCATATTGCCCATGTTGCTCATATTGGGCATGCCGCCCATACTGCCGACGTTTGGCATATTGCCCATGTTGCTCATATTGGGCATGCTGCCCATATTGCCTGCTTTCGGCATATTGCCCATGTTGCTCATATTGGACATGCTGCCCATATTGCCTGCGTTTGGCATATTGCTCATGTTGCTCATATTGGACATGCTGCCCACATTCCCCGCATTCGGCATACTGCTCATGGTGTTCATGTTAGGCATGCTGCCCGCGTTCCCAGCGTTCGGCATATTGCTCATGCTCCCCATGTTGCCGGGGTTTGGCACATTGCCCATATTGCCGATGTTGCCCATGCTCATCATATTTTCTGCCAAGCCAAAGACCTCCATTCGTATGGTATGTCATATAGGTATGCAGGAAGCGAGCGGGTCATACAAAAATGGAAGGTTAAATTCAACACATGGAGGGCGATACTCGTCCATGCAACTCTCTTAAATTTACATAGAATAGAGTATGTTCGAGAGGGAGGTGGAGTAATATGTCTGCTAAATCAATACTGAAAGTTAGCAATGTGAAAGCGGCTCGTAAAACAAGTAAAACAAATAGCCGAGCTCGGATCTCTTCTGAGTGCATAAGCCCAGTGGAGCAAAAAAGCTGCGGCCGCAGAGAAGACCCGGCAGTTGAAGCGATGCAAGAAGCAGGAGCTGAGTTAAGTGATATTTTTAAACAGTTGAAAGATGAGCGCACTGCTGCAAAACTTGTGAGAGCGATACGATGTCGTGATGCAAGAGCCGTTCAAAGCTTAATCGATTGCCATTGCCGTGTAGTAAACTTCTTCTGCACGCGCGACAAGGACTGTGTAAGAATTTTCTGTGCGTTCGGAAGAAATCAAGATGTAACCGTCTCATTTGATATTTGCGTCAAAAGAGAAGTAGATGAATGCCGTCGTCAATTCTGGTAATTTCTATTTAATAAGAAGGGCTGTCAATATTCTATGTTGGCAGTCCTTTTTGTTATTTAAAAAGGAGGCATATCACAGGAGTTGTATGGGCTGCATACGTTATAGGAGTGAGAGACGAGAATCATGTATAAGTTTGGAGGGAAAGAGGATGCCGCGAATACCTAATTTTCCGCAAGCATTGTTGGATGAGCACCGCGTATGGCATCATACGAATCATTTGGTTCCAGGAACGATACCGCCGCCGGGTTATGGCGATCGGTTTCTGCGATTTCATCGAGATTTTATTAATAGGGTATACAGCTGGCATGATTCGATGGGCTATGACCGCAGCTGGATTGCTGGCTGGAACCAAGTGCCTGAGGAGATCAGGCGTTCCTCCTGCTTTAATCCAGGCGCAGAGCAGCGAGTACAGAACAATCCGCGTTCATTCGCTACAGCCGATCAGCTGGGCAGCTTTATTGAGTACAATCTTCACGGGTGTTTTCATGAAATGGCGGCGAGGTTGTACAATCAGCCCGAGCTGAATGATTTTGACCTAGCGCCGCGCCATACTGAATTTTATAATATCCATGGCTTAATTGACCAGTGGTATAGCAATTGGGAGCGAACAATGGGCGTTCGCGATCCAGCTAGCAAAAGCAAGGCATCCCTTAAGTACAACCGCGCAGAGCCTGAAGTACGCTCGTATAATAAGAAAACTCGCGAGGCACGAATTGCTTCGCCGAAACGGAGCGCTGGACAATCGTCAGCTGCTCGTTCTGATCTCCGAGCTCAACACCTGACGCAGAAACCGCAGATAAAGATCCTTCAAACAATGCAATCAGCTCATCTAGATCAGCCTCATAAACGCCGGCCACTTCTTCAGGCTGCAGCAGAAGTTCTGTCAAAGGCAGCTCGCACACAAGGCCAAAAACGTCACTGACCTCACGGTCGATAAAGGGTTTTCCATTTACTTCACCGCTAATATTTTCCCTGATTTGCCCGAGTGGTATGAGCTGTTCAAATGAGGCGGAAACCCCTAGTTCTTCCTCAAGCTCACGAATGGCCTCGCGAATAGTTTCGCCCGCACTCAAATGACCGGCCGCCGTGATATCGTAGCAGCCCGGATTGGTATCCTTGCCTGCCTGACGCAGCTGAAACCGCACGAACCTGCGGTTTCCTTCACGGCGCGTCAGCCAGCAATGGAAGCTGCGGTGCCAATAACCTTTCGCATGCGTCTCTGCGCGTGTTGCTGTGCCCAGCGGCTGAAGCTGCTCGTCATAAATGTCAAAGAGCTCATCAGCCATGTGCAGCAGCCTCTAGCTGGGATGTGCAGTGCTTGCAGCGCGTAGCCTTCACAGGTATTTTGGACAAGCAGTAAGGGCAATCCTTCTCTGTCACTTCAACAGGTGGAGCTTCCTTCTTCTCATTGCGGCGAAGCACGTTGATTACTTTTACAAGCAGAAAGATACAGAATGCAACGATAATAAAGTCCAGCATTACGTTTATGAATTGGCCATAATTAATGGTAGGCAGCAAGGTTTCATCAATTTTGCCTCCGTTGCTTGCGGTGACACTGGCGGCGTGTTCTTTGCTATAAAGCGGGATTTTTAAATCCTTAAAATCGACGCCTCCCAAAACCACACCGATCGGCGGCATAATCACATCGTTAACCAGAGAAGTTACGATTTTACCAAAAGCTCCTCCGATAATGACCCCGACCGCTAAATCGATGACATTGCCTCTCATTGCAAACTCTTTAAACTCTTTAATGATTTTCATTGCTTTTCCTCCTACACATTTTAAGAAGCGGTAATAATGTCTGATTCAAGCCTCGTGCTATTACGAAGCGAAATGATCAAATCTAGCAATCCTATTAGACTATTATCGCCTGTTTCTACTAAGGTCATTCTAACATAATAGCCGAAGATGAGCAGAAGAGAAACTCACGCTCGATTTCTTACAAAAAATTGAAATATTGCCGGGACAAAGAGAGGTTTTTAAAGGATATTGTCGAATTTTACTATTTGAAAGCAAATTAATGGTTATTTAAGGAGTTCTATGAGCGACCTCGTTATACATGGAAATGGATTCTATTTAGTATTATCACTCTTCATCATGTGTTTTGCCTCCTATACGATGCTGAAAATGATTGAAAAGCCTCTGCAAAATGAACATACACACGGCTTCAATTGGATCATTGGCGGCGCTGCCGTATTTGGACTTGGCCAATGGACGATGCATGTTGTTTTGTTGCTTGCATCCCACTATAGATTGGTCATGAATTGGAGCATGCTCCCTATAGTATTCGCATGTGTCATTATCATTTATGTCTCATTAGTTGTTATGCAAAAGAAAAACCTCTCATCGGTACGCTTCGTAGTTGGAGCCCTATTAATGGCTCTGGGAGCTACGATGCTTCATTACTTGTCGATGCTTTCCGAATCGGTCGTTATACTAAAAATGGACTGGCCGCTGTATTGGATCTCCTTTGGAGTCAACTTTATTGGCGCATATTTGGCTTTTTATTGGCTGGAAACAAAGGGGTCAGGGTATAAGATAAAAAGCTGCTTTTCACTCGGATTGTCTAATATAGTCGTTCATCAAGTTGGCATGCACGCGCTGCAGATTGATTATAGCGATGTTTTTTCTACAGATCTTCTAAACCAATATTTGTTGATTCTTGCATCTTTACTTGGTTTATCTACTTTATTTATCCTCAGCTTCAGTCTTACCACCTGGTTTGCATCCAACAAATATACTCAAATGAATGAGCGTTATAAACTTCTAGTGGAGAACTCCATAGATACAATAGCTTTAATAAGCGACGGCAAATGGGAATTTATGAACCGTGCTGGCTTGCGTTTATTCGAAGTGCATTCAGCGGATAAAATAATCGGTTCAAATGTTTATAATTTATTGGCTGAACCCTATCATAATGAACTGGAAGCATGGCTCACGGCAGGCCAAGCAGGAGATGATGCGCCCAATAAGCCAATCGAGCTGCAATGGATGTCCATGCAAGGGACGCTGCTTCATACAGAAATGGTACGGGTGAGCTCTACCTTCTCGGGTAAACAAATTGAACAAGTCATTATTCGGGATATTTCTGAGAGGAAGAAGAATGAGGAGCTGCTCATTAATTCTGAGAAGCTTTATGTCGCAGGTCAATTAGCGGCGGGCATTGCACATGAAATTCGAAATCCGCTTACCTCGTTAAAAGGGTTTATGCAGCTGCTTTCATCGGGCCGGGGCAATATCAGCCATTTTTACGATATTATGAAAACAGAGCTCATCCGTATCGAGTCAATCGTCAGCGAACTACTTATGCTCTCCAAGCCACAGGTTTATGAATTTGTGCATAAAGATTGCCGTCAATTAATGGCGGACACGGTTAATTTACTGGAGACACAAGCTATTTTGCACAATGTGATCATTGAATTCCATTCTGACTATCGCCCATTGTGGGTATACGGTGTTGAGAATCAATTAAAGCAAGCGTTTATTAACGTGCTTAAAAATGCGATAGAAGCGATGCATAATGGTGGCATCGTCATGATTAATATGTCCCTTGATCCTGATCGCGGAGTAATGATACGCATTAAAGATGAAGGATCAGGCATGCCTGCGGAGCAGCTGTCGAAGATTGGTCAACCTTTTTATACAACAAAGGATAAAGGGACAGGACTTGGATTAATGGTCACTTTCAAAATTATTAATAATCATCAGGGACAAATTACGGCCGAAAGCAAGCTAGGAGTCGGGACGACCTTCATCATCCAATTGCCGTATATGGAGCAGCCGAATTTGCCGATGGATCAGAAGCTGAGCGAGCTAGGCCAATCAGATGATTCAGACCATTAGAGACGGGTTCACGCCATTCATCATTAACTTTTTATCACGCGCCGAAGGATGACTTTTTGAATTTGAAACTTAATTTTCAAGACATCGTAATACGGTTATGCAGTTCGGAATGATGATAATTTGAGTGGAGGTCGGTTTGATGTTTAATCGTTTTTTGGCAAGCATCGGTATTGGCTCAGCAAAGATTGATACACTATTAGAAAAAGCACGTTATGCACCAGGTGAAGAGGTTCGAGGTATCGTCAAAATGCAAGGCGGAAACGTAGAGCAGCGAATTGAAACGATACAGCTATCGGTCATGACAGAATATATACGTGAGAGCAATGACAGTAAAATAACGCAGCAGGGAGTGGTGGGACGATATCACGTGAGCGCTCCCTTCACATTGCAGGCAAATGAAAGTCGCGAGGTGCCGTTCTCCTTTCAGCTGCCCCATCAAACACCGCTTACAATTGGCCGCGCGCCAGTATGGGTGAAGACGGAATTAGACGTTCGCGGAGGCGTCGATCCTGGTGATAATGACCGAATCGAAGTGGTTCCGACACACGCCATGAACACGGTGCTGGAGGCGCTGAATGTGCTCGGCTTCCGTTTGCGCAAGGCAGAATGCGAGTACTCTTCCCGTCTTGGCGGCAAAATGCCATTTATTCAAGAGCTGGAATTTGTGCCGACCTCGCAGTTTCGAGGCCAGCTTGACGAGCTGGAAGTGATGTTCTATCCATCGGATCGCGAGCTTGAGCTGGTGCTCCAAATCGACCGGCGCGCACGCGGGTTATCATCCTTTTTTGCAGAGGCTATGGATATGGATGAGACATTTGTTCGGGCTCGCTTCACGAATGAGCAGCTGTCAGCAGGGCCGAACGCAATTGCGCAGCAGTTGTCTGGAATCATAGCGCGCTATATTTAAGTTTTATAAATAAAACAAGCTCGGGAGCGCTCCTGCAGGGGCGTTTCGGAGCTTTTTTGCTGCTTGCAGCGCAGTTATAAATGAATAACGGATGCAAGTAGTGATCGAATCGGTTTTTTCGGTATAATAACTGGAGGAGGGGATTAATTTGGCAGAACCGCTTAAGGCTATGTACGATGGATTATTTTTGGAGAAATTTGCGGGTTTGCTGAAGTCAGCATGGAGTCCTTTTGACGCCGTTCTTTTCGCAGAGCGTGTAAGGGATGGTGACTGGGAGCAATTAGAGTTAAAGGCTCGAACTCGAAAAATTACAGAAGCGCTGGGTGCTACATTACCGCAGGCATATGATGAAGCGCTGGCTGTTTTATATCAAATAGATGAAAAATGCACAGGGCTGCCTTTTATCATATTTCCGGACTTCGTCGAGGTGTTCGGACTGGAGCCGCAAAACTGGGAGCTGTCTTTGGACGCGCTGGAGCGCTTTACGAAATATTCGACCTCAGAATTTGCAATAAGAGCTTTCATTCTTGCCGATCCACAGCGTATGGCTAAGCAAATGCTTATATGGGCAGATCATCCGAATGAGCACGTAAGGCGGCTTGCGAGCGAAGGCATAAGACCACGCCTGCCATGGGCGCAGGCGCTGCCGCTCTTTAAGCGAGATCCATCGCCGATTGTTCCGATTTTGGAGAAGCTCAAATGTGATGATTCACTTTATGTGCGCAAGAGCGTAGCTAACAACTTGAATGATATTGCGAAAGATCATCCCGAGCTTGTCATTTCGCTTGCGCAGGCTTGGATCGGCAATGATGCGAAGACGGATTGGATCATTCGTCATGGCTGCCGTACGCTGATTAAGCAATCAAGCCCGCAGATCATGGAATTGTTTGGGTACGCGAAGCACGCGTCTGCAGAAGAAGAGGAACACCCGCTTGTTGCTTTTGCTGCAATCGAGGTAGATCCAGAGACAGTTGCTATTGGTGGTGAGGTATCTATACGATATCGCGTACAGCTGCGTGAGGGTGAGCCGGCCAAGCTGCGTATCGAATATGGAATTGCATTCGTGAAGTCTGGAGGGAAAACTTCATTGAAACGTTTCCTGCTATCGGATCGCGAGTATGCCGGAGGAGCTTCAGCTTCAAGTGTTCGCACTCATCGTTTTGCTGATTTAACGACGCGCAAGCATTATAGCGGGCTTCATCTTGTAACGCTTTGGGTAAATGGAAGAGAGGTGGCTTCAGCCGAACTTCTGGTGACGGAGGCAGAATCAACATGACGATTGGTGCAAGGGTTTTAAAAACGGGGATGGCTGTTGCCTTAGCTATTTACTTGAGCAGCTTGTTCGGCTTCGCTTCCCCGCTTATTGCTGCCGTGGCAGCTATATTTACGATTCAGCCTTCTATTTACCGCTCATGGCAGCGTGTAGCGGATCAAGTGCAAACGAATCTGCTGGGTGCTGTAATGGCGATTGTAGCCGTTCGGTTATTCGGTCATACGCCGATTGCGGCAGGTCTTGTATGTATCCTTGTCATTCTCATTAGTATTCGCTTGAAGATGGAGAGCACGATTAGTTTGACACTGGTTACGGTCGTTGCCATTATGGAAGCGAATGGACAAGGCTGGGACGTGGCAATTGGAAGATTTTTAATGGTGCTAACGGGTATTGGAGCATCATTTGCGGTTAACGTGCTCGTATTCCCTCCACGGCCAAGGAAGCAATTTACCGAACAGGTTCATCATGCCTATTCACAGCTTTCTCTGCTGCTTCGCACAGCCATTTCGAATGAGATGAAGGAGCAGGTTTTCCGCCAAGAGAAGGACAAGCTTCACGATACGCTGCACAAGCTGGAGGAACGCCACACCGTTTTCGAAGAGGAGCGCAAAGTGCTTGCGAAGACGAAGACGAGCCATGCCCGTCAGCTGCTTGTATCGAAACAAATGATTAAGTCTCTGCAAAAAGGGGCTGATCTGCTCGATGTGGTGGAGGAGCATTACTTTTCCTCCCAAAGTGCTAGTGAGTGGGCGCTTCGCTTCGATCGGCAAATTGAGGATTTATCGAAGTATCACGAGCACATCTTGTTGAAAGCTGAAGGGAAAATGAAGCCTAATGCGCTGATTGAGCCTGAGGAAGAACGAGAAGCGCGGTTTGTGAAGGAATTGACAGCATACATTTTGGAAGATCCGGACGAGCATAAGCGTCTCGTCTTTGTCGCTTCGGCATTGTTCGAATATGCCTACCATTTGCGGCGACTGGAGAAGCTGCTCGATCAAGTGACGCAGCGCGAGGAAAACGCGAAGCGCTGTGCTGAAGAGGCCGAGAATGGACCAAAGTCATCATGAACGGATTTAGCTGATTAGTTTAGCAAATAAAACAAAAACAGCAGGTCAGAACGCCGCTTACGAGCGTTCTTGCCTGCTGTTTTTCTGCTTATATTACAGCATGCTCAATGTTTACTGATCATCGTCAGTTTTGTTGCTGCCTTCATGACGCCTTGGATGCTGCATATGAGCCTCTGGGTTATTATCATCATCGTGCGGCACCAGCCTCGGATCAGTATGCCCCTCATGATGATTATTGAAGAAGAGCTCAACGAGCTGCCACTCGGTTGATCCAAGCATCGGATCTGCTGGGAATACATCTCCGCGTTCGAGCTGCTCTTCACGTCCCCATTCATTGCGGTAGGTGCCTTTTACTTCAACAGGCTCACCAGATAGGGGATTCATCTCATTATGGTTATTATCATTGCTCATATGGTGTCAACCAACCTTCCTGTCCTTATAATCCGTGCTTCGGCACAGCTGAACGATCGGCATCTGACTGCAGTTCGCTCGCTGACGATTTGCTGGCTAGATTGCGGTCTGCTCGGGATTGCGCCTTGCTTGCTGCCTTCTGTTGATCGGATGGCTGTTTGCCTGACATGTGGTCACCCTCCTCGAGAATCTCATCGTTTTTTTATTTTCTTTATCTTCAGAAGAAGATCCTCAACAGTGTGCCACAAAAGGATGAAATGTATGAGTACAAGGTGGAAGAACAGGAGCAATCTATAATAACTGGAGTCCGCATGAGGGGCAAACCGAATCACGTTCAGTGACGATCTCATCGCAAGCGGGACATGGTTCGGAAAATGGTGCTTTAGCAGCTGCGGCATCATGTATGAGCTCGCCTTTGCCTTCTTTAATGGCGGAGGATTGTTCGGGATTCGGACGGAGATGGGCAGGCGTTCCGAAGATCGTCTCCACCATCTCTTTCATGTTCTTAAATTTATCTGAGTCATCTGTAACAATTCGAATGAACATAAACATGCCAGCGAGCAGAGCAAATGCAATGACCAGCACGATCGTCGTAGCCCCAACATCAAACCATGTGAGGAGAGGGAGAGGCGCTTGTACAGGCAAACTAGCCAAGATGGTCCATGAAAACATACTCCATCACCTCACCCATTCAGCTGATAGCGGGATTCGAGACGTTTGCCCCCGAACCACATGACCAGAACAGCAGTAATCGAGACGAATATACGCCAAGGCTCATTGACTAAATTGCCAATATCGAAGCTAATCAAGGAAATGCAAAATATCATAACTGCCTTCCCAAGCAGTGTAGCGAGCATAAAAGTAGGAAATGGCACCTTGCTAAGTCCGGATACGACAGTTATGACAACTGAAGGTGTAAAAGGGAAGCAAGCCAGCAGGAATAGCGGCGTGAAGCCGCGGCGTTCAACCCAATTGAAGAACCGCTGCGACTTGGGAAATCTTCGCTCTAGTTTCCCTTTTACATTGCGTCCGAGCTTTCGGCTGATCCAAAATACGCAGAAGGCACCAGCGCTTACACCGATCCATGAAAAAAGAAATCCAAAGCCGAGGCCGTAAATGTTGGCATTAGCCGCAATGATAAGAATTAATGGGAGGAAAGGGAGAAACGATTCAAGCATGGGAAGCAAAATGCCGGGAAAAGGCCCCCATTGCGAATAGCTTTCCAATGTCCATTGGATTGAATCGAGATCCAAGTGTTTTAAGTATTCAAGCCAGTTGCGCCAATCATCCATAGATCTAACCCCGTTCTACTTGTTTGTAGCTTTTTCATTTGTAGCGAATGCCGGAAATGGGAACCATAAATAAAATAAACCGATCAATCCAAAGAGGATTGCGCTTGTCCAAAAAACGGATGCTTCTCCGTTCCAAGCCGCGATTAAGCCGCCCGCAGCTGGACCGATCATAACGCCTATTCCTTCAAAAGTGGATAATACGCCCCAGCCAAGCCCTTCTTGATTAGGTGGAACATAGGCAGCGAGCAGCGCATTCCAAACAGGCAAAATAGCTGAATAGGATAATCCAAGAGCAGCCGCTATTAGTAAACAATACCAGAACGAAAGTCCTGATGCCAGCATATATAAACCAAATGCAAACGCTCCAAATCCAGTCACGAGAAACCATTTTTTATTAACCAGCTTATCGGCAAGTTTCCCCATGGGGATGAGTCCACCTGCAGCAAAAAGTCCTCCGGCCGTTAAAAGAATGGAGTATTGCGTGCCTGAGATACCCAGCTCCTGATTTGCGAAGCTTGGTAAAATGGGAATGAGCATGCTTGCGCCTGTCGTCTGCAAAATCATCCCCGGCAGCAGCATCTTCATATGGCCGAGTCGTTCCTTCAAAATGACGAGCTGCGTTCGAAATGGCATACGGTTTGATGCAGCAGCCCTTTCTTTGCTCATGAAAAGCGTTAATACGCATGCAGCCACAGACATGCTGACAAGCAGCTTGTACGTAAAAGATACGCTGAAATCGAGCAGAATATTACATACGATCGGACCGCTTCCTAGTCCCACCATCCAAATGGTGTAGAGCGTTCCCATTTGGGTTGCACGCTGCTGCTCAGTTACTTTCGTCAAACATACGATCCAGATCGGTGACATTCCGATGCCATATAGTGCGGCTGCACCAATGAACATCCATGGCAGCTCGGAGAATTGCAGCAAATATATGCCGATCAGCGAAATAATTAAACCTGCTTGAACGACGATACGAGTTGAGAAACGATCGAGCAAGTAGCCAATAGCCATTTTGAGCAGCGTATCGGTTAAATAATGAGCTGAAATCGCAGCGCCGATAACATCAGGTGATAGGCCTAATGTTTTTGCCCCAAAAATAGGCAGCAAACTAACAAGAACAGCACCTCTTACAAACTCCACAACAAACAAAATAACGGAGATAAGTCGCATCTCCGCTCCAAACCAACTTTTCTGATTTGTAATCACGGGCAAGCCCCTTATCCATTATAAAGTGATTGCTTTCTCCATTATACGCAAGTTGGATAAAATATCCAAAACAATGCTGTCGGCTGCGGTTTGTGAGGCTTGAAGCTGTTTAGTGGATTGTCTGCTATTAGTAAGACGTAATGGATCATGAACGAGTTTCAAAATTTGTTCCGTCAGCTCATTCACCTCATAGGCAACGACGGCTGCGCCTTTGGACTTAAGATACAATGCATTTTGTTTTTCTTGTCCAGGAACTGGCTTGTAGATGAATATGGGCAGCTCGGCAGCGATCGCTTCTGATAATGTAACGCCACCTGGCTTAGTGATGAGACAATTAGATATAGCCATAAGCTCATGAATAGACTCAATAAACCCGTACACCTGCAGGCGAGAAGCTCCTTCATGTGCTTGAAATTGTTGCTCAATAATATTTTTCATAAAAAGATTATGTCCGCATACCAGCGCGACCTGAACCTCAGCGTTTTGCAGCAAGCTGCTGCAAATTTGCGATACATCAGGCAAAACGCCCTGCGCTCCCGCCATGATTAGGACGATAGGTTGATTAGGATTTAGTTTATATCTCTCGTAGAGCTCGCTTGAGGCGGCTGTTGCACGGAATCCGCGTTTGAGCGGAATGCCGCTCACTTGAATTGCCCTCTCCGGTATTCCCAGCGATGAAAGCTCTAATCGGAGATCCTCTGTAGCGACATAATAGCGGTCGACGCTTGGATGAACCCAGCGCCTGTGAAGATCAAAATCGGTAATGACAGCATAGGAGGGAGGATGAACGCTTTTACGTTTCTTAAGCTTCGGCAGAGCAAAGCTGGGGAAAGTATGCACGACGATATCTGGCTGCTCGACTGCAAGAATACGCCTAATTTTTTCTGTACCAAAGGAATGAAGAAGCCCGCCAAATAATGAATCATGCTTCATTAGCCTTGTAAAATCATACACCCAGCCATATAGCGAGGGCATATGCGTATAGCTCTTTAAGTAAAAGCGCTTAGCAAACTCATTTATCCAAGGGTGAGATTCTGCCATGAGATCGACCATTACCGTACGATAATTGCCATGCTCCTCCCAAGCGCTCTTAATCGCGCGAGCAACCTGAAGATGGCCTTCTCCATATGAAGCGTACAAAATTAACAATTTCGGCTGCGGTTTTTCCTCGAAACGTATCATAGACACACCTCCTGCCGTTAGTGTAACGAACATTTGTTATGCGATTGTGAACGGCGTTTGGTTACTTTGTGTATTTTTAGTATAATGAATACGCAATCCATCCTATTTCAAAATTGAAGGAGCGATGATTAGAGTGCAATACACGAAACTAGGAAGATCTGGACTTCGAGTAAGCCGTTTATGTCTGGGCACAATGAATTTTGGCGTGGACACGGACGAGAAGGAATCATTTCGTATATTAGACGCAGCTCTAGATGCAGGCATTAATTTTATCGATACCGCTAACATTTACGGTTGGGGCGAGAACGCAGGCCGTACAGAAGAAATTATCGGAAAATGGTTCAAGCAGGGCGACGGACGCCGTGAACGTACGGTGCTGGCTACAAAAGTATACGGCGACATGCATGATAATCATGACGGTCCGAACCGTGAAGCGGGACTATCCGCATATAAAATTCGCAGACATTTGGAAGGTTCGCTTAAGCGTCTTCAAACGGATCATATCGAGCTGTACCAAATGCATCATGTGGATCGCAGTGCAAATTGGAATGAGCTTTGGGGAGCATTCGAAACAGCAGTAAACCAAGGCAAGGTTGGCTACATAGGCTCAAGTAATTTTGCCGGCTGGGATATTGCAGTTGCGCAAGGCGAAGCGAAGGCAAGAGGATCGATCGGTCTTGTATCTGAGCAGCACAAATATAATTTGTTATGCCGTTTGCCGGAACTGGAAGTATTGCCAGCTTCGAAGGAATTAGGACTTGGCGTTATTCCGTGGAGTCCGCTTGACGGCGGCTTGCTTGCAGGCAATCATCGTCGTAAAGACGGAGGCCGCCGCAGCGGAGATTCGAAACGCTTGGAGCAGCATCGTGATCAATTAGATGCCTATGCTGCATTTTGTGACGAGCTTGGCGAGCCTGAGGATCTGGTTTCACTCGCATGGCTGCTTGCAAATCCGGCAGTAACGGCTCCGATTATCGGTGTCCGCACGCTGGATCAATTCGAGCGCTCGCTTCGCGCAGTTGAAATCTCATTAGATGAATCTGCACTGAAACGTATTGATGAAATATTCCCTGGTCCTGGCGGAGATGCACCGCGCGCTTACGCCTGGTAATGACAAACGCCCCGTATCCATTCATGGATACGGGGCGTATCTTATTCACATCATGCCGATCAAATCAACAAGTTAAACAAAACAGGGTCCTTGTTCAGCTCAAGAAATTGAAAGCCCTTCTTGCTCATGCGAGCAACGAGCGGATCGTAATCCTCACGGTGCGTAAGCTCGATGCCGACGAGCGCAGGACCGTTGTCTTTGTTTGATTTTTTGGTGTACTCGAATCGTGTAATATCATCATTAGGACCAAGCACGCTGTCGAGAAATTCACGTAGCGCTCCTGCGCGCTGCGGGAAGCTGACCATAAAGTAATGCTTGTAGCCCTCATAGATGAGAGAACGTTCTTTGATTTCCTGCATCCGATCGACATCATTATTGCCGCCGCTAACGACACAGACGACCGTCTTGCCTTGAATTTGATCACGGTATGCTTCTAGCGCAGCAATGGGCAGTGCGCCTGCCGGCTCGGCTACAATGGCATTCTCATTATATAAATCGAGCATCGTCGTACACACTTTTCCTTCAGGCACGGAAATAACATCGTCAAGCAGGTCTCTGCATAGCTCAAATGATAAATCACCGATACGTTTAACAGCTGCGCCATCGACGAATTTCTCAATTTGATCAAGGGTAACGACTTCACCTGCATCAAGCGATGCTCTTAGTGATTGCGCGCCTTCCGGCTCCACGCCAATTACCTTTGTTGTCGGTGAGACGATTTTTACATAAGATGAGACGCCGGCTGCAAGCCCGCCACCGCCGACAGTCACGAATACGAAGTCAGGTACGGTATCCGCAGCTTCCATTAATTCTTGTCCTACCGTTCCGTTTCCTGCGATGATTTTGGGATCGTCAAAGGGATGTACGAAGGCCAGGCCATTGCGCTTGCTCTCTGCGACTGCTTCGGCATAAGCATCGTCAAAGGTGTCTCCTGTAAGGATGACCTCAACTTGCGATCCGCCAAAAAAGTTAACCTGCGTCACCTTCTGGCGAGGAGTTGTGCTGGGCATGTATATTTTTCCGGGGATGCCAAGTGTTTGGCAAGAGTAGGCTACGCCTTGCGCGTGGTTGCCGGCGCTGGCGCAAACCACCCCTTTAGCGAGCGTTTCTGGTGACAGAGAACGCATCATATGGTAGGCTCCGCGTATTTTGAAGGAACGAACGATTTGCAGGTCCTCTCGTTTTAGAAGAACATGACATCCAAACCGCTCGGACAGCACACGGTTATGTTGAAGTGGTGTTCGTGTAATGATATCCTTTAAGTGCATTTGAGCTTGAACGATTTCTTCAAGCCCAATACGATGCAGCGGTATAGGATTTGTGTTCATAGGTGACCATCCTCTCGGCATTTTTTTGATCAACAGTAAAAATGATTGGATTCATTATAGCACTATCATTATGAGTTGGCGTAATAGAAATCGTTTATTTGTATAGCAAGGAGAGGATTCACATGGGAAAAACCTTAAAAAGACTTCTAATGAGCTTCATTGTTATTCTTTTGCTGCTTGGCGGCGCACTATGGTGGTTCCTGTCTTACATTGCACCGGACGAGCCGCTGGACATGAGCTACGCGCCGATTGATGTGAAAGAGAAAGCGCTGGATATGGTCAAAAAGCTGAAGCTGGAGCTCGTCCTCACGGAATCCGATATTAACCATTTGATCAAAATGAATATGAAAGACGAGCTTGCCATCAGCAGACCAGAATCCGCTGATCAAGAAATGGCGAGGGATATTCATCTAGATGGGGCAAATTTTGACCTCGAAGAGAACAAGCTGATCGCACAAATGAATATTACCTATAAGAACAAAATTCCTGCAAGATTGGATGCGGTATATTCACTGGACTGGGAGTCTCCGAACATTATTCTTAAACCCCAATCGCTTTCTGTCAAGGCTATTCAGCTGCCGCTAAGTATGCTAGAAACGATCGTCATTCCGCTAGATTTGCCGGCACAGGATGTTGTAACGGTGAGAGATGTACAGTTCGAGAATAATCAGATAAAAATTCGTTTCAAGCTCCAAATTCAATTAAAGCTGTAATGAACGATGAATCTTGGAAAAGAAAACGACAGATTAAGGACGAATCCTTAATCTGTCGTTTTTCATAATTTCGTTTTTTAAGAGATGCCTAATCCAGCGCTAGCATAGCCAGCTACAAGATTGACAAGTGATACACCAGTAGCTGTAGCAGAGAAGACAAGAAGAAGGCGTGTTCCAGCAGTAACAGGAATAGATAAACCTGGAGTAATGCCGCTGCTAATAGTGCCTAGAGCCAGAATGCCGGTAAGTGGAGGAGCTAATGTTACAACAGCGCCTGGAACTGCAGTAAACGAATTGTTTGGAGTCGTTGACTGGTAAAGCTGAGCAGTAATAGTTACTGTAGAGTTGACAAGCGAAAGCGCTGCTGTTGTACTGAAGTAAGCTGCAAGAGAAGTGATCGTACCATCGCGCGGCACAGAGAAAGCAAAGTTAAGAAGTGTTCCTGCAGCGCCTGTGAGGTCGATTATACCGCCAAGTATACTAACGCCTACAGCGGAGGAACCAAAACCTACCAGACTCGAAGTTCCTACCAAACCGCCTAATACTGTCGTTAATTCGGTTGGAATGCCTGAAGCAAAAGGAATAATAGCGCCCGCACCATCAATACCAGTAGCACCAGTAGCGCCAGTACCACCAGTAGCCCCAGTAGCCCCAGTAGCCCCAGTAGCCCCAGTAGCGCCGGTAACGCCAGCTGTACCAGTAGCTCCAGTAACACCCGGATCTCCTGTAGCCCCAGTACCACCGGTAACACCAGCAGTACCGGTAGCGCCAGTAGCCCCAGTAACACCCGGATCTCCCGTAGCCCCCGTTGCCCCTGTAGCGCCAGCAGCTCCAGCAGCCCCTGGATCTCCAGTCGCGCCAGTCGCTCCTGTAGCCCCTACTCCGGGTCCTGTAGGACCTGCTAGACCAGTAGCACCGGTTACGCCGTTAATACCATTTGCACCAGTTGCGCCAGTCGCTCCCGTAACTCCAACTCCAGTAGCGCCGGTAGAACCTGTTGCCCCTGCAGATCCTGTTGCACCTGTAGGGCCAGCTACTCCTTGAGGCCCTTGTGGACCTTGTGGTCCTTGCGGTCCTCTTCTGCCTTTGTGGCCTTCTTCTCCTCGCTCAGCTACGACTTTAACTCTTTGAGATATAATTTTTTTCTTTACAACAATTATTTTGTCATCGTGTTTCTTCCTTCTTGGACTGCAACCTGCAGTCGGTTTTCTGACACAACGCTTCCTATAATAATAATGACTCAGCGAAAACACCCCCTTGTTAGATGCCTTATTATACGGCTGTACTCTATCTATTGATTGGGTATCTATCTGCTATGGTCATAGTCCTCCAACTATATTTGCGGAAATGTGTGTTTGTATGGGATGGATGATCAACTACTAAATGATAGAGAAGTAGAAGAGCATGAATGAAGAATAAATGAAGAACAGGATTGACATTATTATTGAGAATGGTTATCATGTATACGAAAGTGATAATCATTATCACTCTGTGGTGTTGTTCTTTTACTACTGCCATGAAAGAGTTTGGATAGACATCCCCAATAACACCTTATAAGAAACGAAACATATTGCATTATTAGTGAATGGATAACGATATAACGATTATTTTTTAGGAGTGAGAGACATGCAGACTGAAACGAGCAAGCCTTGGAATTGGCTGCTCTTTCCCTTCTCGTCCGTTAAAGCAGGAGCTGATAGCTTGTATGCCGCTTCAGTCGGTCACGGGATTTACCAAATCGATGCTGAAGGAGAATGGAAGAAGCTTGATCAAGGCATGGAAGACCAGACTAATGTAAATCGGCTGCAGTTGCAGCATGATTTGCTGCATGCCTGCTCAAGCAGCGGCTTATATGAATGGAACGGAGAAGCATGGGTCAATGATGGCATATTGATTCCTAGTTATCAGTATCGCAAGATTGGTGGAAGCAGCTACGTTGCAACGGAATATGGGCTTTGGTCCAAAGCTAGCTCCAAATGGGAGCAAATAGCATGCCAAGATAAACGTGTATATGATTTTATGAATTTGCCTCAGTATTTGATTATTTCGCATGAGAGCGGCATCTCTTTATATGATCGTTTTATGGATGATTGGGCTCATTTTGAGCTGGATGCAAGTGTAACAAGCTTAGCGGTATTCAGAGGCCACTTAATTGGAACGAGCGATCAAGGCGAGCTGTTTATTGGCGATAAAAAAGGAAGATTTGACCGGATAAGATTCGGCAAACGTTTTATTTTTTCTGTGCAGGCGAAGGGCAATGAGGTTTATGTATGTACGGATCGCGGATTATTCCAGCTTACTTATTTGTGTAATCAAGTAACTCTTCTATCCGTTAAACTTGGTTATCCTGTAACAGATATTGATATGCAAGATGGAAATCTGTATCTCGCTACGCTCTTCCAAGGCATTCAAACGATAAATGTCTAACGATAAAAAATAGAAAGCGGAGGAAAAAAGATGCCCAAAATACTTGTGGTGTATGCTAGCATGACCGGAAATACAGAAGAAATGGCCGAGGCGATAGTAGAAGGCGCTAAGGAAGCGGGTGCCGAGGTTGTTTCTAAAGAGGCCTTCGATGCCACTGCAGATGAGCTGAATCATTATGACGCGATTATTATAGGCGCCTACACATGGGGAGACGGTGAGCTGCCGGATGAATTTCTCGATTACTTCGAAGAAATGGATGGACTTGATCTTAGCGGCAAGAAAGCAGCCGTATTTGGCTCAGGTGATACATCATACCCAATCTATTGCGGCGCTGTAGATACGATTGAAGCGAAGCTGAAGGAGCTCGGCGCAGAAATTGCGGGCGAATGCATTAAATTTGAATATAACGCGTCTGAAGAAGAGAAAGAGCAAGGAAGAAGATTAGGACGCCAAATTGCGGGTCTTGTAGCGGTAGCCGGATAGTGGAACGAGAAAGGCGGACTTTGTAATGGAGCAGTTGCCAGCGATTTTGAGAGTTGAAGACTATAAGCTAGAAGAGCTGCTGCGTTGCCCCGAACGGTTCGCTCGAAGAAAGTCCGGTCGCAAGCAGGAAAGTGATGTGAACTGGCGGCAGCTTGTTCAATATGCAGCCAGCCACACGGTAAACGACTTTTATCGTCGGTCCAAAGAGACACGCGGAGTAGAGACGATACATACTTCCGTTGAGAATTGGTGGACGAATCGCAATTATAAATTTCATTCCGACCAGCATTTCTTGCAGATGAAGCAAACGATTAAGGAGCATTTGGCAGCCTTCTTGCTTGGAGGCGGAGCACCGAGTATGCCGATTATCTTTTATGAGCAAATGACGGCTTATGTAGAGGAGCTCGATTTGGAGATTTCACAAATCTTTCATTTGGTTTCTGCCGAGCAAGAGGATTCGCTTGATCATTATATAGTTCAAAAGCTAGCAGTAGATACAGATGAAGACGCTCTTAATCTATATTTTCATATGACATCGGTATTTTGTATGAGTGCATTCGAGAAGCTCCCTGACCGAATCGAGGTGTTCTCCCTTTTAAGCAGTAAGCAGGTCGTGTTCGTGCCTGACGAGCAATCGCTTGAGCTTTCTTATGATTATATGTTTTTGGTCAAAAGCTTGCTGCCGGACGTAGATTTCTTTAAGGTTAATCCGGGCTCGGATGTACAGCTGGTTATGTGAAATTGCTGCTGAAAATAATACAAAATTTGCAAATCCCCCAAGTCATTTCCGGAAGCGGAATGGTGGGGGATTTCTTTTGTTGTAGACAAATGAAATGGTTTTCAAGTAACATGAGCAGTAGTCATTTTTTGCACATTTACACATGATTATTAATTGTGAAGTTTATTTTACTGTGAAAAAGTAAGCGTATGCTTTTTGAGGCAAGTTTTGCTAGGTAAATTGAGCATGGGCTAGGATGGCAGGCTTTGCTATGCAAAACTGGATTAATGCTTATGAAGAGAGTTTTGTTGCGTGAAATTAAGCTCATGCTTACGAAGAAAGTTTTGCTATGCAAAATTAAGCTCATGCTTACGAAGAAAGTTTTGCTCGCAAAACTAAGCTAGTGCTTACGAAGTAAGTTTTGCTATGCAAAACTTTAGAAGGAGAGAGATTAGGTTGTCAGAGGAGCTATTACTAACGTTTCGTTCACCACCATTGCCATTTTTCATAGAATCCAACCGTTTGGTTTATCGTGCGGGCGAGGAGCATCCGAATCGGACGAACCTCGGCGTATTTGATTTGTTGTATGTAAACAAGGGAGCACTGCATGTAGCAGAGGATAATCGCAGATGGACGCTAGGTCCTGGAGATGTGCTTATTTTAAGGCCGGACCGCTGGCATTATTCTACACGTCCATGCGAGGAAGAGACTGTGTTTGATTGGATTCATTTTCAAACGGTAGGCGCTTGGGAGGAGACGGTAGGCAATCAAAGCGGATCGCTTAGAGGGGACTACTACACTTATGCCATACGTCTGCCTAAACAAATGAAGCTTACCTACACAGATGAAGCGAGTCTTATTTTCTCGCAATTGCATGAGGCTTCCAAAGGCTCGTCACATGGCGCGTTCTGGGATCGGCAGCAACGGTTTCTGCATTTGCTTCAAATGCTGGACGAAGGCTGGCGCTCGGATGCGGCTAAAGCTGCCGTATCGGTAGCAGAGCGTGCGGCTGCCTACTTAAAGCTGAATTATCGTACGCCAATCAGCAACACGATGCTGAGTGATGTGCTGGAGTTACATACGAATTATATTACTCGCTGCATGAGTGAGGTTTTTGATTGTACGCCGCAGCAATATTTGCTTTATTATAGACTCGATCAAGCAAAGCTGCTGCTTATTAAGACAGATTGGACGATTGCAAAAGTAGCAGAGGAAACAGGCTTCCGGCAGACGCCGCATTTCTCAAGGCTGTTTGCATCCCATACGGGAATGCCTCCTCTTAAATTCCGAAAAAGATTTACGATGTAGGTCGAAGGGTTTTGAAGAGTAGAGGAACTATTTTCGGCAAACTGTTGTTTAGACTTTCTAATATTCTGACTAGAAACGTTGCATAAATATCGCGACTTTAACAAAAACTGGATTCAACAACGTGAAAAGGGTGGTCGCGATGATTGAACGGTTTTCGTTAACAGCAGATATTGGCGATATAGTGGATATGTTTCAGGTAGGAAAAGTAATTCGGGGGCATACAAACCGATTTAATGCAGCTCCGACTCAGATGGTTTCGATTGTCATGAATGATCGATTTGATCAGCGGACAATGGAGGAATCGAGATGGGGGCTGTTTCCTTTTTGGGCAAAGGACGCGGTTAATGCAGATCATATGACATTGTCCGAGAAGCCTTTCTTAGAAAGAATGCTTCGCAGACAAAGATGTGTGCTGCCATGCAGCGGCTTTTTTGGTCAGAAACAATTCGGCAAAGAGCGTGATCCGAGGGCGATGCATATCGTTGTTCCAAGCCAGCAGCTTTTTGGCATAGCGGGCATTTACGACTGCTGGAAAAACGTGAGCGGCAAGGAAGTGCGTGCCTTCACTATGATTACCGCAGCTTCGACAGGAGCGATGTCGGTGTGGCAGCCTCGAGTTCCGGTAATTTTGGACGAAGAGGGCATGGAAGATTGGCTCAATCCGCGTATTACCGAATTCAGTGGATTGCGGAAGCATTTAGAGGCTATGGACACTTACCTCATGCGCGCCTACCCGGTAACGAATGCGGTGCATGATGATTTGTATGAGTCGCCGGATTGCATCCGTGAAATCCGTCCTGATTTTGCTTAAGTAAAATGAAGTGTAGTTAACCAAAAAGGCGTCCTATCTCTGACTCGGCTCTGTATGCGGCCGAAACAGGGTAGACGCCTTTTTTTGATTTTTTAGTGGACGGGGTTAGGTGCTTGAATCAGATATATAATGATTTAGTTGGTTGTAAATGGAATCAACTTAAGTAAAAAATTTTAAGCACGATACGGGTGAGAGGCAATTAGATGAAAACTAGGACGTTTAAGTGCGATTCGGGTGAGAGGCAATTAGATGAAAAATAGAACAATTAAGCGCGAGCGCGTTGGAGCTCTGTTGTTAGTAGCGGTACGACCTCGAATAAATCGCCTACGATGCCATAATCAGCAACGCTGAAAATAGGGGCATCGGGGTCTTTGTTGATAGCGACAATGACGCGAGATTGGCTCATACCCGCCAGATGTTGAATAGCGCCGCTGATTCCGCAGGCAATATAGAGCTGAGGTGTAACAACTTTGCCAGTTTGCCCGATTTGGAGGGCATAATCACAGTAGCCGGCATCGCATGCCCCGCGTGAGGCGCCGACTGCGCCCCCAAGCGCTGTTGCCATCGCTTGCAGCGGCTCAAAACCTGCTGCGCTGCGAACGCCTCGGCCGCCGGACACGACGACGTCGGCTTCGGCAAGATCAAGCTGCCCGCCGGTGCGGCGCACAAGGCTGCGCACGGCGGTATAAAGCGGCGGCACCGTGAACGGCAGCTCCGCTGCGGTGCCCTTTATTTCTGCGGCGTCCAGTGGTTCCGCCGCCGGCAAGTTGTTCGGGCGCACCGTGATGACCCACGTCGCGCCCGAAATAAAGCTGCGCCGCTCGAACGCCTTGCCGGCGTAGAGCGGGCGGGTAAATAAGACGTCATTGCCATCGTCAGATGTTTCGATGGCAATGACGTCAGCGATGTGGCCAGCGCCATGGGCAGCGGCCACTCGGGGCGCGAGCTCGCGCCCCAAAGCGGTGTGGCCGAGCAATAGCGCGTCCGGCCGCACCGCAGTTATGGCTGCGCCGAGGGCGGCGATGTACGCCTCGGGCGCAAAGGCGCGAAGGGCCGGATCGTCGGCGATATGCACGACGTCCGCGCCCCGCGCGATCAGTGCGGCGGCTTCATCCGCCGCACCGCCGAAGCAGGCAAGGACGGCGTGGACATGGCCGTCCTTGCCTGCGAGCCGGCGCGCTGCGCCGAGTGCCTCCAGCGCCACTCGGCGCAGCGCGCCATTCCGGCTTTCTGCAAATACGAGAATGGTTTTGGACATAGGATACAGCTCCTCTTCCACAGCTTTTACGAATAAGCTTAGCTCTTTGCACGTTCAACTCTATAATCAGTGATTGCCCTGTTTAGGTATCGTCTTAATGGACATTACAGCAGTTATTTGTGGGTTTAAGGGCGAAGTTACTTTTCTAACGGACATGAGATCCGTTATTTCTGAATTTAGGGGGATAAATTACTTTTAACGGACATGAGAGCCGTTGTTTCTGAATTTAGGGGTATAAATTACTATCTAACGAACAAGAGATCCATTATTTCTGAATTTAGGGGCATAAATTATTATCTAACGGACATGAGATCCGTTATTTCTGTATTTAAGGGCTAAATTATAATTTAACGGACATGAGATCCGTTATTTGCCCTAAATGGCACCCAAACGCTCGATATTTTATGAAATAAGGGAACCTATGTCCGTTAGATCGAGAAATAGAAGGTTTTACAGCAAATAAGGCATCTGATGTCCGTTAATTGGGAAGGTTTGATTAATTACCAAAGTCCAATGTTAGTCAAACACTGCTTTTGATTTGAGCCACTCTATCAACAAGAGAGCTAACTAAATTGTCTAGTAACCAGTAACTATTCAGTTCTTGTCAAATGTCTCTGCATCATTCCTGCTCTAATACCAACATGCCTCAGCACAAATCCACTACCTGCCGAATACCAACATGCCTCAGCACAAATCCACTACCTGCCGAATACCAATATGCCTCAGCACAAATCCACTACCTGCCGAATACCAACATGCATCAGCACAAATCCACTACCTGCCCCATACCAACATGCCTCAATACAAATTTACTACCTGCTCCAATCCCAATTTCCCCCCGCCAAACTCGACTACCCCTAAACAGTCCCAACTATAATAAAAAGTTGGGTTCCTATAGAAGCTTCCCTTCCTCCCGCAGTGGCGAGACAATTGCCGCTGCTTGCGCTGCTTGCGCTGCTTGCGCTGCTTGCTGCTGCTTACTCGGTCGGCTCGCACGGGGGAGCCATTTGTCCGCAGCGCGCAGAGGCGGCGGGAGCATCTGCGTGCGCGCAGTGCGTGGCGAAACTCGCCTTCTAGTGAAAGCTCACCACTAGCGATCAGCTCAGCTCCAATCCCAACATCCCCCAGCCCAACTCCACTACCCCTTACAGCTCCCAACTATAAAATAGTCACGAACTCAAAGAAGCTTCGCTTCCTCCCGCAGCAGAGCCACAAGAGCTGCGGCTTGCTCTGCCGGCTCGCCGGGGAGTCGTTTGCCCGCTGCGCGCGGAGGCGGAGGGAGCAGCTGCGTGCGCGCTGTGCGAGGCGATACGCTTTCAAGTGAAAGCTCGCCACTGGCGATCAGCTCAGCAGCCGTTATTGTGCGAAGCGGCTTGCGCTTCGCTTTCATAATGCCTGGCAGCGACGGATAACGCGGCTCGTTTAGTCCTTGCTGAGCGGTAATGAGCGCAGGAAGTGGAATCGATACCGTTTCGGTATCTCCTTCAACATCGCGCTCAACTAATGCGTAACGCTCAGCGCTCCCAGCAGTAGGTGAGCTGAGAAGTCCATCGGCAGGCAGGGAGCCAAGCTCCCCAGCAGTCAAGATGGTGACCTTCACAGCTGAAGCTGCATGAGGCAAGTGCAGCAGCTCGGCAATTTGCAGAGCTACGCTTCCAGCGCCGCTGTCTACTGCAAACAAGCCGGCTAGCAGCAAGTCAGGAGAGAGCGGCCTAATTACGGCAGCAAGAGCAGCAGCGACGGCTGAGTTGTCATCGGACAAATCTGCGCTATCAAGCCGAATAGCTTCATCTGCTCCGATAGCCAAAGCGGTTCGGAGCGCCTCTTGCGAGCGTTCGGCACCGCAGGTGATCACGATGACCTCGCCGCCGAGCTGCTCCCGCTGGCGAATGGCTTCCTCGAGTGCGTATTCATCGTAGGGATTGATTACAAATTTGGCGTCACTTTCGTCAACGCCAGCAGGTGTTACAATGATTTTTTCCTCGGTATCGAACGTTTGCTTGAGAAGCACAACTATTTTCAGCATAGAAGCTCCCTCACTTGTACCGCTAATTTGTTGACACTGTCCATCAGTGCTAGGATATGCTGTCTTGGAATTGAATAGACCGCCCTGCAATTGCCCGCTGTGCGGCATGTTCAAGGCCTAAAGCTCATATACATGGAGCACCGCGGCTATTTTTGTAAGCGCTTCAATACTTGTCCGACTACTGCGCGCGTAGGTGCTCGGTTTTATAGCCGGCATATAAGGGAGGCGGGGCGTATGCCATCTTTTTTGGCACTTAGGAATGTCGATCAATGGTTGATAGGGGGAAGATGGGCATTATTCGCGGCGGTTGTGCTGTTTGCTATTACCATGTTCGCAATGGTTGTACAGCGGCGCATCTTGTATATGAGGCTTGGGGTGCCGGCGGTTTTTTCGCGGTATCGACGCAAGTCAGGCAGTAAATCCGGCTTTGCCTCACAAGTGCTAGGCCATCGTAAGCTGCTGAACGATGTGAGAAGCGGCGTGATGCATTTGGTTTATTTTTATGGCTTTATTGTGCTTCAGTTTGGTGCGGCGGACTTGGTTTGGAAAGGGCTGAACCAAGGTGTACCGCTGCCGCTGCCCTATTATAATTGGTTCTCGCTGACGCAGGAGATGACCGTTACGCTCGTTTTTGCAGCTGTGCTGTACGGTGCTTTCCGGCGTTATGGGGAACGGCTCCCGCGGCTTAAGCGGGGGTGGAAACCTTCGCTCGTTATGTGGTTTATTGGCTCGTTGATGCTGACTGTTTTATTCTCATTAGCATTCGAGCGATTGGCTGCGGAAGAGCGCATGGGCCAGAATGCTTTGGTGCATGGGTCCACTGAAGCCATCGTTGAGGCGAAGTTCGCACCAGTGAGCGCTCCCTTGGCCACTATGCTTGAGAGTGCAGGTATACAGCCGCAAAGCACCGCAGCCCATGCAGGGTTTGAATTGTTTTGGTGGCTGCATCTTCTGGTTCTGCTTAGCTTTCTTGTGTACGTGCCGCAATCAAAGCATTTTCATTTATTGACAGCGCCTGTGAATCTTTGGTTCAGACGCAGCACGCCTCCCGGCCGACTTGTGCCGCTTAACCTAGAGGATGAGGAAGCGGAGTCCTTTGGCGCAGGGAAGGTTGAGCATTTCTCGCAAAAACAGATGCTAGATTTGTATGCATGCGTGGAATGCGGCCGCTGTACGAATGTTTGTCCGGCATCGAGCACCGGCAAGCTGCTCTCGCCGATGCATCTTATTGTGAAGCTGAGGGATCATTTGACCGAAAAAGGCGCTGCCATAACGTCCAAGTCACCATGGCTTCCAGCCAGCCTGCTGCATTCGAAATCGCGTGAGCCTCATGCCCATGTGATGGGAGCGGTGCTTCCTGCTTGGGAAGCTGAATCCGAATGGGGCACAAACATAGCGCCAACCATGGCTGCGCAGGCTGGGGCATGGAATATAAAAGAGAGTGCTAAGCCAGAGGAGGTAGAGCTGATCGGCGAGGTGTTGACCGAAGAGGAGCTGTGGGCATGTACGACCTGCCGGAATTGCGAGGAGCAATGCCCGGTTGGCAATGAGCATGTCGACAAAATTATCGATATGCGCCGTTACTTGGTGCTGATGGAAGGGAGGCTGCCGTCTGATGGGCAGCGCGCGCTGCAAAACATCGAGCGGCAAAGCAATCCATGGGGCTTGCCGCGTGCCGAGCGGGCGGCTTGGATTAACGATTGCGAGAGCAGAACCGGCATTCAAGTGCCGACGATGCAGGAGCTCAAGAAGCAGGGCAAAAAAGCAGATGTGCTGCTATGGGCGGGATCGATGGGCGCGTATGACATGCGGAGCCGCCGTGTTTTGTACGATGTGGTTAGGCTGCTGGATCATGCGGGTATCAACTTCGCTACGCTGGGATTGGAGGAAAAAAGCTCTGGCGATACAGCTAGACGAATCGGCAATGAACTGCTTTTCCAAGAGCTATGCCGCGAGAATATAGAAACGCTTAACAAATATGGCGTAACACAGATCGTGACCGCTTGCCCACATACGTATAACACGTTCAAAAATGAATATCCTGACTTCGGTCTTAGCCCTAGCATCATCGTGGAGCATCATACCGAAATGCTCTCTCGCCTGCTTGAGGAAGGTTTATTGAAGCCGGAGCATAAGATTGAGGAGCGAGTAACCGTGCATGATTCTTGCTACCTCGGCCGTTACAACGATACGTATGAAGCGCCGCGCAGCCTGCTTCGCTCCATTCCAGGCATATCGATTGAAGAGATGGAGCGCTCGGGCTCAAACGGCATGTGCTGCGGGGCGGGGGGCGGTCTCATGTGGATGGAGGAGCATTCTGGAACTCGCATCAACCATGCTCGAACCGCTCAAGCACTTGAAGTGAAACCATCGGTCATCAGCTCTGCCTGCCCCTATTGCCTAACGATGATGGAGGATGGTTTAAAGGCGCTGGGTGCGGATGAGAAGGTAATCGCACGTGATGTGGCGGAGTTGCTTGCCGAAAGTGTTTTTGGCGAATAAGCCGCTGTTTGTCAAAAAGGAGGAGGAGGCTATGACGACACAAGCATCGCAAAATAACTCAAGCACGATTCGCAGAGCCGCAGTGATCGGCTCCGGCGTAATGGGGGCCGGCATCGCTGCACATTTGGCCAATGCGGGGATGCGAGTGACGCTGCTGGACATTGTTCCGCATTCGCTGACGGCAGAGGAAGAACGACAGGGGCTTACGCTCTCTGATGCCAAGGTGCGCAATCGACTCGCAAATGCGGCGATAGCAAAAATGGGCAAGTCGCAACCCGCCCAGCTCTACGATCCAGCTTGGTCATCACGCATTACGCCGGGTAATTTGACCGATCATCTAGAGCTGCTTGGCGAGGCAGACTGGATAGTAGAAGCGGTTGTGGAGCGGCTAGATATTAAACGTGAGGTGCTTGAAGCGATTGAAGCCGCGCGCCGCCCAGGCAGCATCGTTTCTACAAATACGTCGGGATTATCAGCGGCGTCCATGGCAGAGGGGAGGAGCAAGGAGTTTCGGCAGCATTTTGCGGTAACCCATTTTTTCAACCCGCCGCGGTATATGAAGCTTGTTGAGATCGTGCCTACCGAAGACACCACCTCCGAGGTTATTCAGCTGTTGACGGAGGTGTGCGAGAAGCGGCTTGGCAAGGGGGTCGTACTGGCGAAGGATACGCCTAACTTCATTGCAAACCGAATTGGCACTTACGGCATGCTCGTTACGCTTGAGGATACGCTGGCATTTGGGCTGACGGTAGAGGAAGCGGACGCCTTGACTGGTCCGGCAATGGGAAGGCCGAAGACGGCGACACTGCGCATGCTCGATTTGGTTGGGTTGGATACGCTGCTGCATGTCGTGGATAATGTGCGGGAGCGGAGCAACGATCCAGCGGAGCAAAAGGTTTTTGCAAGGCCGCCCCTGCTAGAGAAGCTTGCAGCATCGGGACGGCTAGGTGAGAAAACGGGTGCGGGTTTTTACCGAAAGGTGAAGGGGAAAGGAGGCAGCGAGATTGAATCGCTTAAGCTGGATACGCTCGAGTATGGGCCTAAGCGGTCAGTCAACTCCCCTGTTATTGATGCGTCTAAGGCTGCGAAGGGTGCGGCGGCAAAAGTGAAGGCGCTGCTTCGCACAGACCCGCAGGACCGCTACGCTAAATTTGCATGGTCCACTATCAAAAAAACGCTGCTTTATGCAGCGGCACAAGTCGGTGTCATTGCGGATTCAATCTCGGATATCGACCGCGCAATGCGCTGGGGCTTTAACTGGGAGCTTGGACCGTTCGAGCTGTGGGATGCGATAGGGCTTCGCAAATCGGTGCAGCAAATGCAGAAGGAGGGCGATGCGATCCCAGAGTGGGTGGCGGCTTGGCTGGAAGCCGGACATGAAAGCTTCTATAAGGTGGAGGGAACGGAGCGGGTTTATGCTGCAAGCGGAGCATACAAGAGGGAGGTGGAGGAAGCAGATTCGGTTTCCTTAACGGCATTAAAGGCTGCCGGAAAAACGGTATTGTCCACCTCAGGCGCTAGTCTAATCGATATTGGCGATGACGTTGTACTGCTGGAATTCCATTCGCCTAACAATGCCATCGGGGGTGATATTTTATCGGCGATTCGGCAAAGCACAGAGGAGGTGTCACAAAATTGGCGCGGGCTTGTGATAGCGAATGAGGGGAAAAACTTCTGTGTAGGAGCAAACCTGATGCTGCTATTAATGGAGGCGCAAAGCGGCGATTGGGATGAAGTGGAGGATATTATTCGTTTCTTCCAGAGCAGTATGCTTGGGCTTAAGCGGCTTGACCGTCCTGTCGTAGCTGCTCCGCACCGAATGACGCTGGGCGGCGGAGTAGAAGCATGCTTGCCTGCTGATCGTATTATTTATTCGCCAGAGACATACTTTGGGTTAGTGGAAACGGGAGTTGGCCTTATTCCTGCGGGCGGGGGCTGCAAGGAAGCGGCTGCAATGGCAGCTGAACGGGCCTTTATTGCGAATGGCGGCAAGCCAGGCGGAGACCTGCAGCCGCATTTGAATGCGCTGTTTGAGACGATTGCGCTGGCCAAATCATCAACCAGCGGCTACGAGGTGCGCCGTTTGGGATTGATGCGGCCGCAGGATAAGGTCATTATGCGGCAGGAGGCACGGATAACCGAAGCGAAGCGGGCGGTGCTGGAGCTGGACCGAGCGGGCTACTCGCCGCCAGCGGAGGAACGTATTCGCGTTGCCGGACGAGAAGGCAGAGCGGTGCTTAAGGTAGCGGTGCAAGCGATGCAGCTTAGCGGCCATATTAGTGAGCATGACGCGCTTATCGCCGGCAAGCTTGGTTCTGTACTCGCTGGCGGGGACATTCAGCCGGGGGCTGAAGTGAGCGAGCAATATATGCTCGATTTGGAATGCGAAGCATTCCTCAGCCTATGCGGCGAGCGCAAGACACAGGAGCGTATGAGCCATATGCTCGCGACAGGCAAGCCACTGCGCAACTAGCCTAAAACGAAGGGGGAGAGTGAAATGTCAGCTTCATCACCGTTTGAAGATCACGCTCGTGATGCCGTTATCGTAGCTGCGGTGAGGACGGCGGTCGGCAAAGCATCAAAGGGGAGCCTTGCGGAGACGAGGGCAGAGGATCTTGGGCGAGCTGTGCTGCAAGGTGCGCTTGAGAGTCTGCCCGGCTTGTCGCCCGAGCTTATAGAGGATGTCATCATTGGCTGCGCAATGCCCGAAGGCGAACAAGGCTTGAATATGGCGCGCACGATCTCGCTTTATTCGGGATTGCCGGTGGCGACGCCAGCAGTAACGATTAACCGCTTTTGCGCATCAGGCCTGCAAGCAATCGCCTATGCAGCGGAGCGAATTAGGCTTGGCGATGCGGACGTTATTGCTGCTGGCGGAGTGGAGAGCATGAGCCATGTGCCGATGACCGGCTTCAGGCTGTCGCCGCATCCTGCGATTGTCGATGCGATGCCAGAGGTTTATATGGGAATGGGACATACGGCTGAAGAGGTTGCCCGCCGGTATGGGGTGACGCGTGAGGAGCAGGATGCGTTTGCAGCATCCAGCCATCGCAAGGCGGCAGCAGCTATTGAAGCAGGACGCTTCCAAGCCGAGATCGTTCCGATAACGACAAGCCGCTCCGGCGTGAACGATGCTGGCCGTCCATGGTCGAAAGTGATCACTTTCGATACAGATGAAGGCGTCCGGCCGGAGACGACGGTTCAGACGTTGGCGCCGCTCAAGCCCTCTTTTGCAAGAGAAGGTACGGTTACAGCGGGCAATACGTCCCAAATGAGCGATGGAGCAGCTGCGGTAATCGTGATGAGCAGGGCGCGTGCGGAGGAGCTTGGCTATCGTCCGCTTGCCGTATTCCGCGGTTTCAGTGTAGCTGGCGTAGCTCCTGAGGTCATGGGCATCGGTCCCATCGAAGCTGTGCCTAAAGCGCTTAAGAAAGCGGGAATTACGCTTGAGCAGGTTGATCTGTTTGAGCTTAATGAAGCGTTTGCGGCACAATGCGTCCCTATCATTAAGGAGCTTGGCATTAATCCTGAAATCGTCAATGTGAACGGCGGGGCTATCGCACTCGGACATCCGCTTGGTTGTACAGGAACAAAGCTGTCAGTGTCACTTATTCATGAGCTTGGCCGCAGAGGCGGCGGTATTGGCGTTGTCACGATGTGTATTGGCGGAGGCATGGGAGCAGCAGGCGTAATTGAAGTGTATAACTCAGACCAATAAGGTCGGCAGGTGGATAAGGGAGTTTGGCAGCATCCTGAAATAAAATATTCGGTTGGCTGAAAGGAGAACTGCGCATGACGGAGACGATACGTTTTGGCGGTCGGTTTGTCGTGGAAGACAGTGTGCCGGAATCGGTCGTGACGCCCGAGGATTTTACGGAAGAGCAACGAATGATGGCGGATGCGGCGCAGCAGTTCATGGATGCGGAAATAACGCCGCGCGATGCGGAGCTGGAAGCTTTAAATTATGATCTGACCGTAGAGCTGATGCGCAAAGCAGGTGAGCTTGGCCTGCTGGGCGCAGATGTGCCGGAGGCTTACGGCGGGCTGGGGCTCGACAAGGTAAGCACGACGCTGCTCGCAGAAACGTTGGCAAGATCCTCCTCGTTTGCGCTTTCGGTAGGCGCTCATACGGGAATCGGCACGCTGCCGATCGTTTTTTTTGGAACACCAAAGCAAAAAGAAACGTATCTCCCGGCACTTGCAACGGGGGAGCGCATCGCTGCTTATTGCTTAACTGAACCAGCATCGGGATCGGATGCGCTAGGGGCGAAAACGACGGCAAGATTATCGCCAAATGGGAAGCACTACGTGCTCAATGGATCAAAGCTCTATATTACAAACGCAGGTTTTGCTGACTTATTTATCGTTTATGCGAAGGTAGACGGTGAGTATTTTACAGCATTTATTGTAGAGAAAGGCATGCCGGGGTTCAGTATTGGACCGGAGGAGCATAAGATGGGCATCAAGGGTTCTTCAACACGCCCTTTATTTTTTGAAGATGTAGCGGTACCGGTTGAAAACGTGCTTGGGGAGGTTGGAAAAGGGCATCAAATCGCATTTAACATTTTGAACATAGGACGCTTTAAGCTTGGAGCAGCTTGCCTCGGTTCGTCGAAGGAGACCATTGAGCTTGCATCGGCCTATGCCAATACGCGGAAGCAATTTGGGAAGGCGATTTCCTCCTATCCGTTAATAGGCGCCAAGCTGGCTGATATGAACATTCGTACTTATGTGCTTGAGAGCATGGTTTACCGAACTGCAGGCTGGATCGATTCGATGCTGCGGACGACAGAGGAAGGCGGGGCGGCAGTTGAAGGCATGACGGTCGCTAAGGCAATCGGAGAGTATGCCATTGAATGCTCGATTATAAAGGTTTTTGCTTCTGAGGCGCTTGATTTTGTGGCGGATGAAGGGGTGCAGATTCATGGCGGCTACGGTTATATTCGCGAGTATAAGGTGGAAAGAATTTATCGGGATTCGCGAATTAATCGGATTTTTGAAGGCACGAATGAAATTAATCGGATGCTCATTCCTGGCACGCTGATGAAAAAAGCGTTAAAGGGCGAGCTCCCGCTGCTTCGCAAAGCTCGTTCATTGCAAGCAGAGCTGCTGCAGCCGATGCCGATTCCGCCTCTTGAAAAGCCGCTTAGCAAAGAAGCGTTCCGCGTAGGTCAAGCGAAAAAAATCTTCCTCGCCATCGGCGGGCTTGCTGTTCAGAAGCTGGGACTGCGGCTGGAGCAGGAACAAGAGGTGCTGTGTTCTCTTGCTGATCTTATGATCAACATTTTTGCCATGGAAAGCGCACTGCTGCGCTCACAAAAAATATGGAAGGCAAGCCGCGGAGTCGCTTCGGAAAAGACGGAAAATGTTTTAGCGATGACGACAGTTTTTGTGCAGGAGGCCATGGAGCGGGTCGAGTCACTAGCTAAGCTGGCACTTGCTGCGCTAGAGACGGGAGACGGGCTGCAGATGCAGCTGTCCGTCCTCAAAAAGCTGATGCGCGCGCCTATCTCAGATACGGTTGCTTTGAAGCGAACAATTGCCGCTCGTGTCATTAACAGTGAGCATTATGTCGTGTGAAGGGGGAGAGCATGAATGGATTCGCTCAGACCGGAAGATCCGTCTTTGCCCGAGCAACCGTCCACTCAATCTGAAGAGCAAGCGCGCCCATGGCTTCAACATTACCCGAAAGAGGTTTCGCCTTCACTGCACTATCCCGATCAGAGCATCGTCCAGTTTTTAATAAATGCGGCTAATCATCATCCAAATCATCCTGCTGTACATTTCCTAGGCAAAATATTAACATACCGCGAGCTTCACGAGAATGCGGTTAATCTCGCTTATGGTCTCCTTTCCATTGGCATAGCCAAAGGAGACCGGGTGGCAATCATGCTGCCGAATTGCCCGCAGGCAGTGGCTGCTTTTTATGGCGTGCTGCTTGCAGGTGGCGTCGTTGTTCAGACAAATCCGCTTTATGTGGAGCGGGAGCTTGAGCATCAGCTAGCAGATAGCGGAGCTGTTGCTGTCATTACGGTTGATCTGCTTTATGCACGCTTGTCTCGGGTTCGAGGCAAGCAGCCGGAGTCGGGTCCGCTGCCGCAGCTGAAGCATGCCATCATCACATCGATTAAGGATGGGCTGCCGTTTCCGAAAAACTTGCTTTATCCTCTTAAGCAGCGAAAAGAGGGCTTTCGCGCAGATATTCCATATGGCAGCTTTGGTGTCGTTTCTTATAAGAAGCTGCTTGCAGCAAAGCATACGGATATGAGCCTGCCTGATTCGGCAAAAGGGTCTGATCTCGCGGCGCTGCAATATACAGGCGGCACAACAGGAACGCCAAAAGGTGTGATGCTGACTCATCGCAATCTCGTTGCCAATACGATACAAATATCTACTTGGTGCTATAAAGCGGAGGATGCTAAAGAGAGATTTTTAGCGGCGCTGCCACTGTTTCATGTGTTTGGATTAACGGTATTAATGAATATGTCGGTACTGCGTGCGGGAACGCTTATATTACTTCCGCGCTTCGAAGTGGAGACGGTACTGCAAACGATTAATCAGCAGAAACCTACCATTTTTCCAGGCGCGCCAACGATGTATGTCGCACTCATCCATCATAAGTCCGCGGCAAAAATCGATTTTTCTTCTATTAATGTGTGTGTAAGCGGATCAGCGGCTTTGCCGCTAGAGGTGCAGGAGAAGTTCGAAGCTTTAACTGGCGGAAGGCTTGTTGAAGGTTATGGCTTGTCGGAATCTTCTCCCGTCACCCATGCCAACCCAGTATGGGAGAAACGCAAAATCGGTACGATCGGCATTCCTTTTCCGGATACGGATGCGGCAGTGATTGATCCTGAGAGCGGTGAGAGATTGCCTATCGGTGAGCTTGGGGAGTTAATTGTTCGCGGTCCGCAGGTCATGCGAGGATATTGGAATAAGCCTGCTGAAACGGATCAGGTATTGCGGGATGGTTGGCTCCATACTGGCGACCTTGCTACGATGGATGAAGATGGTTATTTTACGATTATGGATCGAATTAAGGATGTTATTATCGCTGGCGGCTTTAATATTTATCCTCGTGAAGTGGAGGAGGTACTGTTCGAGCATCCGGCCGTAAGGGAAGCGGCAGTGATTGGTGTGAAGGATGAGTACAGAGGCGAAACGGTAAAAGCTTTTATTGTGTTTAAGGAGGGCTGGCAAGTATCAAGCAGTCAACTTGACCGTTGGTGCAGAGAGCGGCTCGCTTCCTATAAGGTGCCACACCACTATTCCTTTAGGGAAACGCTTCCAAAAACGATGGTCGGAAAAGTGCTTCGTCGAAAACTGCAGGAGGAGGAGGCGGAGGCTGAAAAGGCGAGAAAGGCGGAGAAGAAGGGAGAGTGAGCGGTATGGATGAGGATTGGTTTGTTCAACAGGCAGATCAAGCCGGTCATCTGACAAGGCTCGCAGAACGTGCGCAAGCCACCTTTTGGGGATTGCTTGGCTGTGAAATCGTGCAGGCAAACGCAAGTAAAGCGGCCATTTGCCTGGATGCAACTGAGCGGCATCTTAATCTGCTAAACATCGTTCACGGCGGAGTGCTGATGTCTCTGATGGATAATGCGATGGGGCTTGTGGTTATGCTAGCAGCACCTGAGAAAAGCGCGGTAACAGCAAATTTGAACACACAATTTCTCGCCAGCGCCAAGGGCGGCGTGCTGCTTTGCGAAGCAGAGCTGGTTCACCGAACGGAACGTACACTGACGCTGCAAGCGCAGGTAAAGGATGACGCAGGCAAGCTGCTCGTTTGCGGGATTGGTGCGTATCGGATCATTTAGTTCACATTTTCGTAAGTTGATTGCTTGCTTCTGGTACGATATAATAATACCTAATTATGGAAAAATAGTTCGAGTGGAACAGAGCTAATAATTAAGCGTAATATACCGATAAAAGTAATATGGGAAGGAGGCGAGGACATGGTTCAGGGCTGGGTAACGACATTGGTTTTAGCATTCGGAATTTTGGTCGCCATTATTGGCGTGATCGCATATTTAAGAATGTTTCGTAAAGATCGGCTTTCATCTACGTCTCACCAGTCAGCTGATGTCTCGCCTCCAAACGTAATTAGCATAACAACCGCAAGGGATTCTGAGCATAAGAAGCCGCCCAAATCCAAAAAAGCCGCGCCAAGAGATTAATAATTGTTAACTTTCATATTCTGAACCTAAATGTTATAATAGTAAGAAAAATGCGAACATTGTGACTCATTGGCCATGGAGTTGCCTGCACCGAGTGGGGGTTCTTGCGGTGTAATCGCCGCATGCGGTCTCGTATAATGCTGTTTAGGACGACCATCCAACGTAAAGGGGAGGAGATTTCATGGCGAAGCATAGCCAGAATGAAGTCAAGGAAAGCCTGAAAGAACTCACGAGAATTTTTCAACCCAAGGACCCGCGTAAATTTGTTAAAGAGTATATTCGCAAGTACCGGATTACCGGGGGCTACGAAGATGAATTAACGACATTGGTGGAAAATGAATTGTGCAGAATCAACTCCTCGGTCAGCTAGACTCATCATGAAGGATACGGCTTTGTAAACTGTCTATAGGCAGGATGCAAAGTCTTTTTGTTTTTTTTTTACAGGACATACAAACTTAGGATGCTAGGTTTTTCTAAAATGGATTTCCCACCAATCCTACTAACCTCAGATTATTTTTGGTCACTCGATAGTGCAACGAATATTTCCCCCCTCAAATCATAATTTCGCCATATCTGATGGGCATGTGTCTCCCTTTTCTCGAATAAGTTATACATAGACAAATCTACTCGTTGTCATAGGCGGGATATGTTTGCGAAGTGGATTTTACTAACGTAAAACCTAGGTCTATGCTTTCGAAGTGGATTTTACTATCGTAAAACCTAGGCTTATGCTTTCGAAGTGGATTTTACTATCGTAACACCTGAGCCTATGCTTTCGAAGTGGATTTTACTTACGTAAAACCTTAAGGAGGTACGTACACACATGGCAGTGGATTTGAAGACAAAGGAACATATTCGGGGCATTCGTAAAGCTGGCCGTATTGTCGCTGCCTGTCACAAAGCGCTCTCGAAACGGATAGCGCCGGGTGTCACCACGCAGGAGATTGACCGGTTTGTTGAGCGGTTCATGCTGGATCGAGGGGCGACTCCGGCGCAGAAAGGCTATAAAGGATATCCATTTGCTACGTGTGCCTCCGTTAACGAGGTTGTTTGCCATGGCTTTCCAGACTCTGAGCCGCTGGAAGCCGGTGATATTGTTACGATTGATATGGTGGCTGAATTGGACGGATGGAAGGCTGATTCAGCATGGACCTATGCGATTGGCAAGACGAATACGGCCACAGAAAAGCTGCTCCTTGCAGCAGAGCAATCGTTAAAAGATGGAATAAAGCAAGCAGTGCTAGGCAATCGACTGGGAGACATCGGATACGCGATTCAAAGAAGAGCGGAAAGAGCTGGTTTTGAGGTAGTAACAGCTTTTGTTGGTCATGGCATCGGCAGAAGCATGCATGAATTTCCTCAGGTGATGCATCATGGCTTGCCTGGTCAGGGGATTTTGCTTGAAGAAGGCATGGTGATAACGATAGAGCCGATACTTACAGCAGGAAGAGCTGACGTATATATAGCACAGGATGGGTGGACGGCTCGGACTAGAGATGGGGCCTGGGCGGCGCAATTTGAGCATACCGTGGCGATTACGAAGGAAGGTCCAATCGTGTTGACCCGCTGGGAATAATGATATTAATTTTAACTAACCACAATCAAAAGTCGAGCCTGTGCAGGATCTAACTGCTGCTCGGCTTTTTTAGTTTGCCTATTTTCGTGCGTTGGCTGAATGTTCGCCACTTACATTCAATGATAATGCCAAAGCAGTCATGAATAAAGAGTTCTTTTCTGTGGAACGCGAGCGGGAAGAGGAGTGGAAAAGAAAGCTTGTCCATCTCCACAATCAACGCAAATAGTGAACATGTTCATGCTGCTAATTATTTAGAAGTGATCATCTGATTTTTTTTGGATGATCACTTTTTTTGTTTGCATTTTATAAAAATGGTCAGTTTAAGTTAGGTTTTCTAACATAAATGACTTTATGATCACCATGAATATAACGCATTCAAGTTAGTTTTATTTGGATTGCACAATAATGTGCGCCCAATTTTAGCTAACTTAGCTATTGTTCCTAGGTATTTCGAATGATAATATGTCATATAAATTAACATAAAAACCAATATCATCTGACGATTGTTAAGCGAAAAAGGGGGAGACGATGTGAATGATGCGGCAGGGAAAGAAATCGTAGCCTTTAACCATGTAAGTAAAATATATAATACTGGAACCATCGCGTTAAGTGATGTTCATTTCTCCATAAAAGAGGGAGAATTTATCAGCTTTCTAGGGCCGTCTGGTTGTGGAAAGTCTACTGCGCTTCGAATGGTAGCAGGGCTGGAGGAGGCAACCTCTGGTGGTGTGCTGGTGAATGGCAAGGAACCGAAGCAGCTGATCCGTGAGTCGAACGATATTGCCTATGTATTCCAAGAAGCTAATTTATTGCCGTGGCGCACTGTGCTGGACAATGTCATTTTACCTCTGGAGCTCAGAGGTGGAAATATGAAAGAAAATAAAGAAGCGGCTAAACAAGTGCTGGAGATGGTTGGTTTAAAGGACCATTTTAAAGCATATCCAAGGCAGCTTTCCGGCGGCATGAGAATGCGAGTTTCCATTGCCCGCGCTTTAGCAGCGAAGCCAAAGCTTCTGCTCATGGATGAGCCCTTTGCAGCGCTTGATGAAATTACAAGGCAAACCCTCCAAATGGAGCTGTTTGATATATGGGAACGTGAGAAAATGACCGTTTTGTTCGTGACGCACAATGTGTTTGAAGCGGTTCTGCTATCCTCCAAGATTGCCGTCATGTCGGCACGTCCTGGGAAATTATCTGCTTTAATTAATGTGCGGCTGCCTTATCCAAGGACGCTTGGCATGCGAACCGAGCGGGATTTCGGTAAATATGTTGAGCTGGCCTCAACTTATTTGGAGCATGGCACTCATCGGAAGGAGCTGGGTTAATGTCGATCTCATCATTTGAAACCTTGCAGCCTAAGCTTGAGACGCCAGTTGTTGTGAAGAAAACAAGCCGAAATTTTGGATATACATTCAAACATTATTATCTAGGACCGATTGTGGCCTTTGTTCTTGTAATGGCGCTCTGGCAGCTCATTCCTGCTTGGCTTGGCATGAAACCTTTTATTTTCCCTAAACCGACGGATGTGTTGAAAGCAGCAATCGAGGACTGGTCTATTTTGTGGGAAGCCGTGCGCATTACTGTTTTGGAGTCGGTAGTAGGCTTTTTGCTTAGCGCGGTGATCGGTATCTTCATCTCCATTTTACTTGCCAGTTCACTCATTATGGAGCGAAGCATTTATCCATACGCCATTATCCTTCAGACCATTCCCGTTGTTGCTGTAGCGCCGCTTGTCGTGATCTGGTTTGGCGCCGGCTACAATTCTATCGTCGTTATCTCCTTTTTAATCGGATTTTTCCCTGTTGTCTCCAATACATTAATGGGATTAAATTCAGTGGATTCCAATATGGATGAGTTGTTCACGCTTTACAATTCATCAAAGTGGCAAAAAATGTGGAAGCTTCGCCTTCCTGCTGCAATGCCTTACATCATGGCTGGTTTGAAAATATCGTGTACCCTATCGATTGTCGGAGTCATTGTAGGGGAGTATGTTGCAGGAATCGGGGGCGGCAAAGGCGGGCTCGGATACGCCATTACGATAGCTGCTGTACAGATGAAAACACCTTTTTTATTTGCTTGCGGTATTGCTTCAGCTATTTTAGGCATCAGCTTCTATCTCATCGTCAGCATGATCGCTAAGCGAGTACTGGGCTCATGGCATGAGTCCGCGATGAAGACAAGAAAATAAATAGAAAAAGTGGAGGAGAGACAAAATGAAAAAATGGATGAAATTCGGGGGAGTTGCTTTATCGCTAACGCTAATGATGGTCTTGTTCGCAGCATGTGGAGGGAAGTCTGGAAATAACACACCGGCAAGTACAACAGAGAATTCACCAACTGCAGAAACGGCTGCTACAGAAGCGCCCAAAGCTCCTGTAGAAACGAAGAAAGCAAAGCTTGTTCTGAACTGGTTCCCGAAGGCACAGCATGGCGGTGTATATGCGGCCAAGGAGCAGGGGATTTTTGAAAAGCATGGTTTTGATGTTACGTTAGAGCCGGGAGGCCCGCAGGTTTCAGCTGTGCAAATCGTCGCTTCTGGAAAAGCGGAATTCGGTCTTGCTCATGCGGATCAAATCGTTATCGCTAAAAATCAGGGGATTGATTTGGTTGTCGTAGCAGCGGCGCTTCAAGGCAGTCCGCAAGCATTCATGTTTCAAGAAAGTACAGAGGTAAATAGCTTCGAGGACCTCAATGGCAGAACCGTATTTATTCAGCCGGGCATTACGTATTGGGACTTTTTGAAGAGCAAATATGATTTGAGCGGAGCAAAAGAAATGACCTACACTGGCCAGCATGTCAATTTTCTTGCTGATCCAGAATCGGTCACTCAAGCATTCCTAACTTCAGAGCCGTTCTTCATGGAGAAGGAAGGCGTAAAAACAAAAACATTGCTTATTTCCGAATCTGGTTATAATCCATACAATGTAGTATTGTTCGTCACAAAAGAGTATTTGGAGAAAAATAAAGAGACCGTTGGAAATTTTGTGGCTGCCTTCTCCGAGGGCTGGATGTCATATAAGGATACTTCTAAGGAAGTGAATGCCGCTATTCATGCAGCTAATCCGAATATTGATCTTGATGCGATCGATTTTGAGGATCAAGCTCAGAAGGAGTTTGTTTATGGCGGGGATGCTGCTGAGCATGGATTTGGCTATATGACAGAGGAACGTTGGTCGACGCTGATCAATCAGCTTGCTGATCTAGGGCTGCTCAAAAATAAGTTCGACGCCAAGGAGATATTTACGACGGAGTTTTTGCCTGGTAAATGATAAGTGGATAGATTTATAGAAAGGGATGCAGACACGTTACCGTGATCTGCATCCTTTTTTCATGTGAGAATATAGCTTTTCGATAAGAAGCTTGAAATAATTTGGTAAAGTTTAGTTTAAATGATTTTTTCCGTGCACATGCGCCGCTGTCGGTATTGACTGAAGGAATTTACAGTAATAGGATATAAGAACTGGGATAAAAACAATCTGTTTATATAGATAAAAGTTCATTTAACTGCACCAAGTATTGGTTAGGAGGTCTTGCTTTGTCTGTGATACACGAATTTTCACAATCCATTCCTGAATGGGATAGAGGCAGTCTGCACGCTGACTGCGAGAATTGTTTTGGTTTATGCTGTGTTTCATTGCCGTTCACAGCTTCTATAGATTTTGCGATCGATAAAGACGCCGGTCAGCCCTGCAGCAATTTGCAATCGAACTTTCGCTGTGGCATTCATCAAAGTCTTAGGGAGCGGGGATTTAAAGGTTGTACAGTTTACGATTGTTTTGGAGCTGGTCAACAGGTTTCACAGGTAACCTATAACGGACAAGATTGGCGGCAGGTACCAGATACCGCGGAGCAAATGTTCGAGGTATTCCGGGTCATGCGGCAAATCCATGAGCTGCTTTGGTATTTAAACGAGGCGCTTGCACTGGAAACGACACAATCGATTCACGATGAGCTTAGATTTATGCTCGAAGAAACAGAACGGTTCACTCGCCTGAGCCCGGATTCATTGGTGGAATTGAATGTGTCAGCACATCGTTTGGAAATCAACAAGCTGCTTCTTAAAGCAAGTGAGCTTGTACGCGAGAAAGCCATTCGTGCGAATAAGCAGAGTAACACTCGAGGCCGTAAGAAGACCTACGAAAGAGGCGCCGACCTCATTGGAGCTAAGCTTAGAGGTGCTGATCTTATCGGAGCAAATTTAAGAGGGTCTTATCTGATTGCTGCGGACCTCAGAGATTCCGATCTTAGAGCGGCTGACCTTATCGGAGCTGATTTTCGAGACGCTGACCTCAGTGGTGCAAACCTCTCAAAAAGTCTCTTTCTCACGCAGTTTCAGCTTAACGCTGCCAAAGGGAATGCAGATACAAAAATTCCGCCGACCCTTACTCGTCCAACACACTGGTTAGCATAGAAAATGAACGAATGCCTAAGTGTGCAATTGCACTCTTTTATATTAAAAAGGCCAACCATAAGATTCTGGTTGGCCTAATTATACGAATGGCTGCCGTTAGGCAGCCATTTTACTTTTAATTGGTTTGTTGCCGATGGAACAATTGCCTCCGCAAACCGCAAACCGCAAACCACAAACCACAAACCACAAACCACAAACCACAAACCACAAACCGCAAACCACAAACCACACGACGCAATCTGCAAAACGAATGCTTCAGAGCCAACCATTATCATTCAAAGATGAACTCTGAATTCTACAATCGGCTAACGAACACCAGACACCTTATTTGCGATAAATTTGCCTGTTTTTCAATCTAACGAACTCAGCGCTGCTTATTTTGCGATTTTCCGCACAGATGAAAGTAATTTTGTGTAAATAACGTGGTTTAAGTTCGTTAGAAAAGAGATTGGTCTTAAAAGTGGCAAATAACGTCATCTGAGTTCGTTAGCAACAATGTACCGCTTATACAGCGGCGATTTTCAACACGTTTGAATGCTATTTTGTGTATATAACACCATCTGAGCTCGATAGGGTGAAGCCAACGCGACTCAAGCGCCGAATACACCGAAGAATTGAAACAATCGGCGATTGAGTCGCATCATAAATGCAATGTTTCTATGTTAGTTGGAAGCCTTTTGCGCTGAGATAATCAGGAACATTGGTCTGCGATTCTCATCAAACATCAGCGGATTATTCATCATTTCCTCCGAAGGCATAGGTTCCTTAATGGCTTTTAACTCAAAGCCAGCGCTAATCACGTCGTTCATATAGGTTGAAACGGTGCGATGATATTTAATCACATTATCGGTTAGGAAGGAGGTTTTGCGTAAGCCTTCTGACTGATATTGATCAACTGGCCAGTGCAGACGGTTTCCATGGTCATCATAATGCCAATCTTGTTCATCACGGGAAGTGAATATAGGGTGCTCTACTGAAAAAATGAAGGAGCCTCCCGGCTTTAGACAAGCATGTATCTTTTTGCACAGGGTCTCGAAGGATTCGATATAGTGAAAAGCTAATGAGCTGATAACGATATCAAATTGAGAATCTGAGAATGCGATATCTTCAATCGGCATTTGTATGTAGGTAATGGCGGTGTCATTCGTTTGCTCCCGAGCTTTTTGCAGCATGTTCTCGGATATATCAACACCTACGACTGAGCTTGCTTGCTGTTCACGAGCATAGAGGCAATGCCATCCGAAGCCGCAGCCTAAATCAAGCACGCTTTTACCACTTAAGTCTGGCAGTAAGGATTTGAATACATGCCACTCTCCCGCAGCTTCAAGTCCATGGGTGGAACGAGCCATTTCCTTATATTGTGAGAAGAAAGTTGAATCATCATATTTATTTTGTTTCATTCCATTGTACCCCCATATACTAAAATAGCCTTCACCAACATGCTAACTGAACTTTACTCATTTATCAATAAACCTGGCTTTACACTACTGCTCTTTGTTGAGATCACGCATTACTAGCCTAATATAATAAAATACCCCTTTCTGCTCTACATAAAGCAAAGGAAAGGGGTACAATATAAGTAATCTAACTGTGCTGCGATTATTCGCAGAGAGCAGAAAGTGTTAACCCAGCTTCGTTTTACGATAATCGGAAGGCGTTACGCCAAAGCTTTTCTTAAACATTCGGTGGAAGTAGGAGCTGCTCGTATAGCCGCTCTTTACCGCGATATCTACGATCGACAAATCGGTATTCTCCAAATGCTCCTTCGCACGTTCCATACGTACATTATTAATGACATCAACAATAGTAGCAAGCGTCTGCTGCTTATATACCCGGCTCAAATAGATGGATGACATGTCTAATTCATCAGCAATCCAGTTCAGGCTCAAATTCGGATTCGCGTATTCCTTTTGGATAAGATCGTTAATCTTGCGAATCAAATCACCTTGTTTGGTGGAGCGCTTCATGGAAAGCTTCATTTGAATGTCATCGAACAAGGAGAAGAAAACTTCATTAAGCTCATTAATCGTTTCAAAATGATCTGGCGTTGGAATATGGATGCTTAGGCTTGCTTCAACGTCCAAGCTGTTGTTTTTTTGAATCGTGAACAAAATATTGTTGACGGTCATCGTTAGATGCGAGATGGCGAGCTGAACGACATGGATTGGATACTGCGCCGTTTCCTGCACGATTTCTGCAAACAGTTTTTTGGCTTCCTCGGTCTTTGAGGTCATTAAGGCATCGGTCAATTTCCGCTCTTTGTCAGCGGGGAAGATATACTCCTTCGATTTCAGAGATATGATATCCTGTCCGTTAATTAAAGAGCCAAGACCATAGAACAAGCGATGCTGCGATGCTTCCTTCACCAGCTTGTAATGGGTAGAGAGCTGCTGTGCCTGAAAGGCCTCAGGGCTATACGTAATCGAGAGACCAATTTTCAAAAAGTCCAACGAGGAACGCTGAATTTTGGCAAGCATGTTTCGAAGCATCTCGTCATCAAGCTCATCGGATTCGTCGGGCCGGCCTAGAAGCATGATGACATAATCGGCATCCATGTCGACGGTTTCTACGCGATAATCGTTATGAGCAATCTCGGAAGCGATATTCATAATGGCAAACTTATAGACATGCAGATCGTCGCCGCGATTTTGCTTCAGAGCCGCGAGCTCGTCAATTTTTAAGAGGACGACGCGGTAACGCGCATGGAAGTCGAAAGTAATTCCGCTGACCATCAGCTTCTGCAGCTGTGCGTTCGTTTGCAGCGATTGCGAGCCTTGGATAAGGCTGCGCAGCATATTTTGCCTAATGGTATAGGAACTGTTGCGTTTTTCTGTTTCGAGAATGTTCATCTTATTCATAATTTGATGAATAGGACGATACAGCATACGAGAGAGCAGCCATGAAATGAATAAGCCGATGACCAAAATAATGACAGCAATCATGATCGTTGTATTCCGGATGGAATAAATAGCTTTAGTTACATGCTTGTATGGTGTCACACGTACGTATTGCCAGTCCAAGGAATCGGGAGAAGTATACGAGATAAGAGACTTCTTTCCGTCAAAGTCGGCAACAACATAACCGGACTCTTTGTTTTTAATCTTTTCATTAATGATGCGGTTATCCTCGTTGCTTAGTTTTTTAGGTAAAAGGGTATCGCCGGACAACAGAAGGTTCTGATTGTCGAGAATATAGGATTTACCCTCGCTGTCGCTCTTATTGACGCCAATGTCTTTGTTGATCCAAGCGGAAGAAATATTAATAATAACAGCAGAATTAATCGTCTGCGTTCGACCGATAGCATCATAACCTAAATAGGTATAAGCCTTCGTTAACTGCTCACCGGTGAGGTTAACCGTTTTATACGTTCTCGGAATAGGCGTGAACGGACGATACTCCTGGTAGTTATCGAGAATATCAAGTATCCCTTTATCCGCAAGCTCCTCTTTATTGAACGTGCCCCCTTCGGCTTGACGGCTGGCAGTGTAAAACAAGCCATTGGCCGAATTGTACACATAAATGGATTCAATGAACGGCATAGAGTTCAAATAGTTGTTCAATTCGTTCATCGCTGCTGTAACATCATAGATGTTAGGGTCATTGTAGAACATTAGCTTAGAGACACTGAAGGTTCGATAGATTTGGAAGGAGAGGGACTGTGCGCTCTCGGTCATGCTGATGACTTCTTTACTCGTTTGGGTTAGATTGCTGACGTCTGACTGGTAGGCTTTCTTCAAGTCAATCTGCATGTAAGTGAAGAAATTAAACAAGGAGGATACCATTAGAGTAAGCACGATGCACAAAGTGATCGTGAACAGCAGCTTACTGTATAGTTTTCCGTTGTTTTTCAATTGAACAGCTGGCATGTTGGCTCCCCCTTTATATATGTAGAACATTTTGGAATTAACATGGTTAACTGTATTAGCGTAAGCGCTTCCCTATATAGCCAAACGTTGATCGTGTGCCTTTTAGGAATTAGTTTGAATATTTCACTAGTCAGCTCGCTGATACAAGGAACATTATAATCTTCACTTGCAGCTTGGTGCAATGAACCAAATAAATGAAGGTGAATGAACTTGATTTTATGGAGTGAACAATATAAACCACAGTGAACTTATCGGCGAAACGCTGGAAGTTGGATGACAACGGGGTGCTTTATCCGTTAGAATGTCACGGAATTCGACGCTAATGGCAGAAGGGACCGTGAAGATATGATTAATACGAAGCTGAAGCAGATTTGGTATGGAGGAGATTATAATCCGGATCAGTGGCCGGAGGAGATATGGCATGAGGATATGCGTCTGTTTAAAGAAGCGGGAATTAATGTAGTAACGCTTCCTGTATTCAGCTGGGCGAAGCTGCAGCCATCGGAGGATACGTATGATTTTGGCTGGCTGGACAAGCTGCTGAACCTCATCGCGGAAAATGGGATTTATGCTTGTCTCGCCACATCAACCGCTGCACAGCCGGCATGGATGTCGCGCAAATATGAGGATGTGCTGCCTGTTGATGTGGACGGAAGGAAGCGCACGCATGGCGCACGTACGAACTTTTGTCCAAACAGCAAGACCTATCGCAGATTATCGGGTCAGCTGGCGCGTAAACTAGCCGAGCGATACAAAGATCATCCGGCACTGCTCATTTGGCATATTAACAACGAATACGGCACGCATTGTTATTGCAGCAGCTGTGCGGCGGAATTCCGCGAATGGTTGAAGGTGAAATACGAGACGATTGAGCGGCTGAACGCTGAGTGGAATATGAGCTTTTGGGGACACACCGTCTATGAATGGGAGGAAATCGTACCGCCATCCAATTTAAACGGAGATAACCGTAATTTCCAGCCCATGGCGATTGATTACAAGCGATTTATGTCCGATTCTATTCTCGGCTGCTACCAAATTGAATATGCGGAGCTGAAGGCGGTTACGCCGGATATTCCGATTACGACGAATATTTGGGGCTTATTTAACGGTCTTGATCTGAAAAAATGGGGCGAAGCGATGGATGTTGTCTCTTGGGACAGCTATCCGCAAATGAATGAGCCTATGGGCAATGTGGCAATGCGCCATGACTATATGCGCGGCTTAAAGGACGGCAAGCCCTTTATGCTGATGGAGCAAACACCGAGCCAGCAAAACTGGCAGCCTTATAATAGCTTGAAGCGTCCCGGCGTGATGCGGCTTTGGAGCTATCAAGCCGTTGCGCATGGCGCTGACACGGTTATGTTCTTCCAGCTTCGCCGCTCATTCGGGGCATGCGAGAAATATCATGGTGCAGTTATCGAGCATGTCGGTCACGAGGATACGCGAGTATTTCGTGAATGTGCTGCGCTCGGGCGTGAGCTTGATGAGCTTGGCGATCGTTTGCTTGATTCGGAGGTTCATGCCGAGGTCGCGTTATTGTTCGATATTGATACGTGGAACGCAGTAGAAATTACGAGCGGACCGAGTGTTGACCTGAATTATTTGGATCAAGCGCAAAAGTATTACAAAGCATTTTACGATCAGAATGTGGCGATCGATGTGCTCAGTCCGCTGAGCGATTTCTCCAAATACAAAATACTTGTAGCTCCCGTGCTATATATGTTAAAGCCAGGTGTTGCTGAGCGAATTGAAGCGTTTGTACAAAATGGAGGCACCTTCATCACTACCTTCTTCAGCGGCATCGTCAACGAGAACGACCTGGTTACGCTTGGCGGATACCCGGGCAAGCTCCGCAATTTGCTGGGACTATGGGTGGAGGAGATTGACAGCCTACTGCCTGAGATGCGCAATAGTGTTGAAATTGGCGAGGCATTTGGCCATGTAGCAGGAACATATGAGTGTGGTTTGTTATGTGATCTTCTTCATCTTGAGGGAGCGAGAGCAATCGGGACATATGGCAAAGATTTTTACGCGGGCATGCCAGCGCTGACGGTAAACGCATTTGGTTCAGGTGAAGCCTATTACGTAGCTACAGCGCCGGAACAAAAGCTGTTAGCGGATCTGATCCAAACGTTGTGCGCAAAACATCAAATTGTTGCTCCGTTCACAGCGGCAGCAGGTGTAGAACTCGCGCAGAGAGTCAAAGGGGATCAGGTATATACGTTTGTTTTGAACCATAACAGCCATCAATCGACGATTTCTCTCGAAAATGTGAGCTATTTCGACCTATTAACTAATCGACAGGTGAGTGGAACGGTAGAAATAGAGCCGCATGGCGTTATGATTTTGCAAAAAGCATAAGCAATGATTCTAAAAACCACGATTTCGTTCGTCTCGAATGATACTTCGAGCAGACGATCTTGTGGTTTTTTTGACGCCTATTCCGTGTGAAATGGCTTGTTAATACATAAAAGTTTAAATCGTTCACTGTTCATTTCGCTAATTCGTTCACTGACTTTGCAATCTTACTCTTTCTCCCAAAACAGGGGCGGCGTACAGTGAGAACAGCAGACAACACGAAATAGAAAAGAACGCTTTGAGAGGAGACATCATCTGCATGTTGAAAAAAAATGGAGTGCTTAGGGAGCTTGTAACGAATCGTATACTCTTCCTTATGTTATTGCCGGCGCTTATCTTCTTCCTAATTAACTCGTATGTTCCAATGGTGGGTATCTACTACGCTTTCACAAGGTTCGACTTCAACACAAGCTTATTCAATAGCCAATTCGTTGGACTCGACAACTTCAAGTTTTTATGGAAATCGGGGGTTCTCGCAAGACTAACCTTAAATACGGTCGGCTATAACATCGTATTTATTCTACTCGGAAACGTGCTCGCCATCGCGCTTGCCATTCTATTAAGCGAGCTGCGCTTGCAATGGTTTAAGAAGCTGACGCAATCGATCATGTTTCTACCGTATTTCGTGTCCTTCGTTATTCTTAGTGTCATTGTTTACAACGTGTTCAACTATGAGAGCGGATTTCTGAATTCGACGCTGAAGTCATTCGGATACGAATCATTGGACGTATACAATACGCCATGGGTGTGGGTGTTCCTCATTATCATCTTCTACCTATGGAAAAATATCGGGTACAGCATGGTTATCTACCTGGCATCGATTACTGGAATTAGCGAAGAGTATTATGAGGCTGCCAAAATCGACGGCGCGAACATTTTCCAGCGTATCTGGTACATTACCGTTCCGATGCTGAAGACAACATTCGTTATGCTCCTGCTGTTCGCACTCGGAAGTATCATGAAAGGCCAGTTCGACTTGTTCTACCAGCTGATCGGCAACAACGGCGTGCTTTACAATACGACAGATATTCTCGATACGTATGTGTACCGCTCACTGAAAGTGACGTTCGATATCGGCATGTCGACAGCCGCTGGTCTTTACCAATCGCTATTCGGCTTCGTTCTTATCATGACCGTCAACTATATCATCAAGAAAATCAACGACGAGTACGCATTGTTCTAAACGATTTGAAGCAATCGCTATCAGTTAACTGTAGGAGGTACCCATGAAAATCAAAGACGACAATTATATGAAATGGTTTAGACTCATCGCTTTTATAGTCATCCTCATTTCAACTGTAGCCTGCTTGTTTCCGTTCCTGCTCATTATATCTGCTTCTTTTACGCAAAATGAAGCCATTATAAGAGATGGCTACCATCTCATTCCAACCGTGTTTTCATTTGAGGGTTATGCGACGGTGTTCCGTTTTCCGAAGCAGGTATTGCAAGCCTATGGCGTGACCACGCTAACCACGGTTATCGGGACGACGCTTGGATTGTTCCTGATGACGATGGCTGGATACGTCCTGCAGCGCAAGGATTTCAAATATCGCAATTTCTTCGCTTTTATGATTTATTTCACGACGCTGTTTGGCGGCGGACTGGTGCCTTGGTACATCCTAATGACCAAGTATTTGAAGCTGACTGACAAGCTTGAAGTGTTGATATTGCCGGGTCTTATGACGCCTTTCCTTATTATTCTGATGAAAAACTTTATCCGCTCGGCAGTACCGGATGAGGTTATTGAATCCGCTAAAATCGATGGCGCAAACGACTTCACCATTTATAGCCGGATTGTGCTTCAGCTGTCGATGCCGGGCATCGCAACCGTAGGTTTGTTCCTGGCGCTTCATTATTGGAATGACTGGTTCACTTCCTCGTTGTTTATTAACGACACGACGAAGTACCAGCTGCAATATTACTTGTACAACGTGATTAATGCGATGAGCTTCGTTGCGCAAATGGGCTCGGGAACTGGCGTCTCGCTAGGCTCCGACATGCCGACAGAATCAACGAAGATGGCGATGTCCATTATCGTTACAGGACCAATCCTGTTCCTGTATCCGTTCGTGCAGCGTTATTTTGTAAAAGGATTGACGATTGGTGCGGTTAAAGGTTAGAACTAGACAAGGGATCAATCATTCCACGTTTAGCTAACATAGATAAGAACTTATTAAAGGGAGGATTCACATGACTAAGAAAGCAGCAAAAGCGGTCTCCATGTTTCTATCCATCATCGTGCTTATTACAGTACTAGCAGCTTGCGGATCGAATAACAATGGAAACAGCGGCAGTAGCGCCACAGATGCTCCAAAAGACACAGAGGGTACAACTAACGAAGGCGCAACGAATGAAGGCGGCGAAAAATCAGGTATCGATACGTCGAAAAAAGTGGAATTGCAATTTTATATGTTAGGCGATGCTCCTAAAGATATCGCTTCTATTCAAGAGCAAGTCAACAAAATGGCATTGGAAGATTTGAATGCTACCGTTAAATTCAACTATACGTCTTGGACAGATTGGGATCAAAAGTACAAGCTATTGCTTGGATCAGGCCAACAGGTTGACTTGATCTTCACAGCGGATTGGACGCAATACCAATCGTACGCGAAGAAAGGCGCTTTCCAAGCGCTCGACAAGATTCTTCCCGTAGCAGCGCCTACGCTTAACTCTTATGTGCCAGCAGATATGTGGGAAGCTGTAAAAATCGACGGTCAAATCTACACGGTTCCAGCTACGTACAAGGAGTATGTAACGGATGGCTTTGTATGGCGCGAAGATCTTCGCGAGAAATACAATCTGCCTACACCAGTAGATATTGCAACGTTTGAGCAATACCTAGATGGAATCAAGAAAAATGAACCGACGGTTACACCGCTTTCGATGAACTCGGATGTGAAAACAAACCTAATGGACCGTTTCATAGGTATTTCCCACTCTCCAGTTGGTGCGCTGCCATACGGTATCGGCATCGACTATGCAACACCTAATGAAGTACATTCCTACTGGGGTTCAGATGAGCAAGTTCAAGATTTGACGGTAATGAAGCGTTGGCAGGATAACGGCTACATGGTGAAAAACGTGCTGGCTGTTAAAGATACGCTGCAGGATCAAATCACAAGCGGCAAAGCTGCAGCAATTATTGGGGACAACCCGACTCGCTATAATGATATGGTTATCAAAATTCAAGCAACTCACCCGGATTGGAAGCTGGGCTACCACCCATTCCCAAAAACAAATGGAATTGCAACGCCAGTTCACCCAATCCACAACGGTTTCGCTATTCCAGCTAGCAGCAAAAACGCTGAGCGCGCGCTTGCGTTCTACGAGAAGCTGGTTACGGACAAACGCTACAACATGCTTACGCAATACGGTGTAGAAGGCAAAAACTATGAAGTAAAAGACGGCTATTACTCGATGATCGGCGATTCCAATTCCAACGGCTTCCCTCGTGAGGGCATGAATGGTTGGGCATGGAGAAACCCTGAGTTCATGCTGTTCGACAAAAACTATGATGGCGTAAAAGCGATCTTCGATGAGCTTGATAAAATTCAAGTACCTGATAAATTCACAGGTTTCGCAGAAGATTACACACCTTACCAAGCTGAGAGAGCAGCACTTGAGCAGGTAGAGAAACAATACTTGTTCCCGCTGAATGCAGGTCTCGTGAAAAACGTAGAAGATGGCGTAAAAACGTTCATGGAAAAAGCAAAACAAGCAGGCCTTGAGAAAATTCAAGCGGAATACACGAAGCAATGGCAAGCGTATGTTACGGAGCAAGGCATTAAATAAGACCGTTTAAGAAAACAGATCATTCCTCTTAGGAGGATGATCTGTTTTTTTTGTTATAGCAAATCTATTCTAATGCTTCAGCATGACCCGCCAATTGAAGCAGCTCATCAACAACAATGCCTGGCTGATAGCTATGAAGGGAGTGGGAGCTGCCTTTCACGATGGTTTGCTTGCCAGAAACAGACCATGAAGGAAGCGCTGCTTCACTGTCTGCCCATGACGGATCATCGTCCAGCTTGCCAAAATAGTCCGCAGTCAATACAGTAATGGGAATTTTCAGCGGTTTTCCTCCCTCAAGCACCATTTTGGCATTCTCTCGGCTTTGGCGCATTTCATCCGTCATATTTCGGTTTCCAGTCCTTAGCAGCAAGGATTTGCGGTTTAATTCCTTCAGCTCCTCCGGCAATAGCTTCTCCCCGTTGCTTTCATCGGATAGCCATTTGGCGAATCCATCCACATGATACAAAGCCCGCAGTATGCCAAATGTCCGGAGTCCTTTTTGCATCCAAGGAATAAGAGTAAGCTCCGGGCTGGAATTGTAATATTCAGGGCTTCCGCCCTCTATAAGCAGAATACCCTTCACTTCTTCTGGAAAACGTTGCGAATACCGGATGGTTTCCAGAGAGCCCATTGAATGGGCGGCAAAAATATAAGGTGGTTTCTGCCCAGAGACCTGTAGCAGCTCATGAATCTCGTCGGTTATCATATTGATGTCCCGCTTTTTGTCTGTCTTATCACTGTATCCGTAACCGAAACGGTCATAGACCGCAATCTTCACATGCTGCTTCAGTCCTTCATACAAAGGATAAAAATCGGCGTAGGGATTCGGCGTTCCCCACCCTGAAGCAAAGACGATTGTTGTATCGCCTATACCTTCCGAATAGAGATGCATTTTGCTGCCTGCTACATTATACAGTTTCCCGGTAGGTCTATATGTTTTTCGGTCCTGCTTGGAACCGTACCATTGATAAGCGGCTCCGAGACCTGCCAGCACCACAAGAATGACGAGCAGGAAAAACAAAATTTTGCGAACAAACCTCCACATGTTTAGCTTCTCCCTCTATATAAAATTTCCATATTTATCTAATATATAGAGATTTAAAAGAATTTAAAACGGACTTTAGTAAAGGGGATGCCCCGTCTTTGGTCTGGTCAGCTGACTGTAAGAGCTAAGAGACGTAATGTAATATGGAAAAATCGAACTCATCGCCATGTAGGCTTTATACAGAGAAAGAGCTCGATTCCGAAGTGGAATCGAGCTCTTTTTTTTTAATCCAATGTATAGGTTGATGAGCTGTGACAGGTTTCTGATTGTTAGTGAAAGATCTATTTAGCTACAGTTTCTAGTGCGACTTCAATCATATCGTTGAAGGTCGTTTGTCTCTCTTGTGCAGTCGTTTGTTCTCCAGTAAGAATATGATCACTTACCGTTAGGAGGCTGAGACCTTTTACGCCGAATTTAACTGTTAAATAATAAAGTGCGGCTGTTTCCATTTCTACTGCCAATACGCCATGGCGGCCTAGCTTGGTTACGGCATCTTTGTCTTCTGTGTAGAAAACATCAGAAGATAGCACGTTACCTACGCGCAGGTTAAGGCCTTTGGCTTCTCCAATTTCATAAGCGGTCTTAATTAGATCAAAGTTTCCAATCTGAGGGAAGTCAAACCCAGGGAATTGGTTGCGAATGATAGCCGAATCGGTAGCCGCTGCTTGCGCAATAAGAACATCGCGGAGATTCACATCATTTTGAATAGCGCCGCATGTTCCGATACGAACGAGATTTTTGGCACCATAATCGTTGATCAATTCTTGAATATATATGGACGCAGAAGGCATACCCATTCCTGTACCTTGAATCGATACTCGGTTGCCCTTATATGTGCCTGTAAAGCCTAACATGCCACGTACATTGTTGTAACAGACGACATTTTCGAGGAAGGTCTCCGCAATATACTTTGCACGCAGCGGATCTCCAGGTAATAAGACGGATTCTGCAATTTCGCCAATCTTTGCTTCAATATGAAAACTCATGTGAATTCCCTCCAATGTTTCTTATCGTGCATCACAAAAAAGAATGCACGAGAATCATAGCATGATTCGATATCCACATTATGTTAAAGGGATTACTATACTTTTGTGAACTGGTTCACAAAATAACTGTTAGCGCAGTAACGGAAATAAAGCGCTGTCATTTGTATTATTAGGTGCACGGCAACGTTAAATGTTATTCCACTTACGCATTGCAGGAAGCTCTTCTGTTTCATTACAGATCGATTCTATCATTTCCTTATCAAGGAGGTATAAGTACTTATCACGAATGTCGATCAGTCCTTCGGCTTGAAACTCACCCAGCGTTTTGGAGATGGATTCTCGCGTGACTCCGAGCATGCTGGCGAACAAGGATTGATTAATTTTTAAATCGATTTTGTATGCGTTATCACTGGCGACTCCATAATTGTAATAGAGATCCATAATGAGATTAACTACTTTTCCACGTACGTCATGGAAGGTCAAATAACGAATCATGCGATTGAGCATCCGAGTTCGCTCTACAAGAATTTTGTAAGCGTTTCGCAGGATGGAAGGATATTGATCCACGAGCTGCAGGAAATCCCGTTTTGACAGCAGCCAAACGTTGACGTCTTCTAAGGCTTCTATGGATGAGATTCGATGATTGTCGCTGGAGAGGGCTTCTACTTCTCCAATGATATCGCCGGCACTAGTAATACTCAGAACGACTTCTTTTCCTTCGTACATGCGATAAATCTTGATCATACCTGAGCGAATAAGATAAACCTCGTCACTTTGGTCGTTTTCAAACATTAGAACATGATTCTTCTTGAACCGTCGTTCTTTGAGCAATGGGGTTAATTTTTGCAATTCATCCTTAGGAATGTCCGAGAAAATCGAGATGTCTGAGATGTTGTCGATCATAAGAATTTTCCTTTCGCATTTCAATATTTAAGCAACTCTTAGGTAAGAGATTGCGAAACGGCTAGAAACGTATTGTAGCATGGATTGGGTGGAAAATAGCAATGCATGGGCTTAGCTTTTTTTTGAGAAATGAGGTGTATTTATGAAATTCGAGCGGATAAGCGTGATTGTGCTGGATAGTGTTGGTATCGGTGCATTACCGGATGCTGYAGCTTTCGGAGATGAAGGCAGCCATACCTTAGGACATATTTGCGAGCAAGAACCAGACATGAAATTACCAAATCTTACAGCTATGGGTCTTGGTAATATTGCACCACTCGCTACCATCTTGAAAGCGGATAAACCTCTAGCATGTTATGGCAAGATGGCAGAGGTATCGGTAGGCAAAGATACGATGACGGGTCATTGGGAACTCATGGGACTCGAAGTAAAGGTGCCCTTTCAAGTTTATTCCGATGGATTTCCAGCGGAATTGATTGAGAAGTTCGAAGCCTTGACCGGTCGCAAGGTGATTGGAAACAAGCCGGCTTCTGGAACTGAAATTTTGGACGAGTATGGAGAAGAGCAGCTCCGAACGGGCGCATGGATTGTTTATACTTCCGGAGACAGCGTATTCCAAATCGCAGCTCATGAGGATGTTATTCCATTAAATGAGCTATATCATGCATGTGAAATTGCGCGTGAGCTAACTTTGAATGTTCCTTATGTAGTTGGCCGAGTCATAGCGAGGCCTTACATCGGTGAGCCGGGAGCTTATAAACGTACACCTAATCGGCATGATTATGCACTCAAGCCTTTTGGAGAAACCGTGCTTGATCATCTGAAAAATGAAGGCCTCGATGTTATTTCGGTGGGGAAGATCAACGATATTTTCACAGGGCAAGGAATTAGTGAATCCTATCCAACAAAGAGCAATTTGGATGGCATCAAGGCAACGATTAAGCTGCTGAATCGGCCTTTCCACGGATTGTTATTCACAAACTTAGTTGATTTTGATTCTTTATACGGCCATCGTCGCGATCCTAAAGGATACGCTGCCTGCCTTGAAGAGTTCGATCTGTATGTACCAGAGCTTATGCAGCAAATGGGCGACAACGATTTACTTATCATTACGGCTGATCACGGCAACGACCCAACTGCGCCAGGAACGGATCATACCCGTGAATACGTACCTATCTTGATTTACAGCCCATCGTTAGCAAAGGATAGCATTTCTATAGGCATAAGAAACACATTTGCTGATTTAGCTGCAACGATTGCAGAAAATTTCATGGTCACTAAACCAGCTATCGGGGAAAGCTTCTTGGAATTGTTAGTAAATGTAACCAATAACGAGGAATAAAACATTAGGGGGAATTTACAATGAAAAAAACAATGAAAGCATTATTGCCTTTAATATTGATTTTTACGTTAGTCATAACAGCATGCGGTCATAAAAGCGATACGGGTAACGCAGGGGCTGCAGGTACAGATAATAAACAAGAGCTTAAAAAGCTGAAAGTCGGAATGGTTACTGACCTTGGCAGTGTAAATGATAAATCCTTTAACCAAAGTGCTTGGGAAGCGTTGCAGAAATTAAAGAAGGACTTTGGTTTTGAAGTGAAGTACCTGGAACCAAAAACAGATGGCGATGTTGTTCCTAACTTAAATCAATTTGTTAAAGCAAACTATGATTTAACATGGGCAACTGCCTTTACTTTAGCTGATGCAGTAACACAGCTATCCAAAGAAAATCCAGATAAGATGTTTGGAATTGTCGATTCTGACCTTGTGCTGCCGAATGTAGCCGCTATTTCTTTTAAAGAGCAAGAAGGTTCGTTCCTTGTTGGGGTTATCGCAGGTTTAACGACAAAAACAAATAAAATCGGCTTTATAGGCGGCATGGATATTCCCGTTATTAAACGGTTTGAAGCGGGCTTCCGCGAAGGGATAAAAGCTGTAAATCCAGATGCGAAATTAATCGTTAACTATACAGGGCTATTCAACCGGGTAGATATGGGGAAATCTGCAGCTTCTACCATCTATAACGATGGTGCAGATATCATATTCCATGCAGCAGGACTAACAGGCAATGGTGTATTTAATGAAGCGAAGGAACGCAACAGCAAGGGCGGAAAAGTATGGGTCATTGGCGTGGATAAAGATCAATCTTTAACCTTCGGAGATGATGTTACATTAACTTCGATGATCAAAAAAGTAGATGAGGCTGTTTACCAAGCTTCAAAAAAATTAGCTGAAGGCGATTTCCCGGCGGGTAAAGTGACATTAATGGGCCTCAAAGAAAATGGAGTCGATATCGCTCCAAATTCGAAAACTAATGTAGCGCCGGAAGTTCTTGCCAAGGTCGAGGAATATCGCACGAAAATCATTAATGGTGAGATCGTCGTACCGGAAAAATAATGCGATTTCGTCCCCTCTTCTATCATTGTTTTAGATAGGGTGAGGGGACGAATATTTTGGGGAGGGTCTTATATGACTAAGACAGATGTCGTGTTAGAGCTGAAAGGGATAACCAAAAGATTCCCCGGCGTAGTCGCTAACGATTCGATTAGCTTGCAGCTAAAGCGTGGAGAAATTCATGCTTTGCTCGGGGAAAATGGATCAGGGAAATCCACCCTAATGAGTATCGTATTCGGATTATATCAGCCAGACGAAGGCGAGATTCATGTAAATGGGAAGCATGAGCTGATGGATAGTCCAAACAAGGCAATTGAGCTTGGAATTGGGATGGTGCATCAGCATTTTAAATTGGTAGAGCCTTTTACGGTAACGGAAAATATCATTCTCGGGATGGAACCCAAAAAAGGGATGAAGATTGATATTAAAGGAGCAAGTAAAAAGGTTAAAGAACTATCTGAACGTTATAAGCTTGATGTTGATCCAATGGCAACCATCGAATCGATCAGTGTAGGGATGCAGCAGCGCGTAGAAATTTTAAAAACACTATACCGTGGAGCAGATATTCTAATCTTTGATGAGCCTACTGCTGTGTTAACTCCACAAGAGATCACAGAATTACTGGCAATTATGAAGCGTCTTGTCGCTGAGGGAAAATCTATTATCCTCATTACTCATAAGCTTAAGGAAATTATGGAAATAGCAGATACTTGCACCATTATTCGGCGCGGTAAGCGGATTGAAAGTGTGGAAGTAGCATCGAGCGATGCGCAGCAATTAGCGGAAAAAATGGTAGGCAAAGAAGTTAATTTTAAAACTGCCAAAAGAGCAGCTAACCCGAAAAAAGCGTTATTAGAAGTAAAAAATTTGGTGGTTACAGGCAGTAACGGCAAGGCCGCTGTTAATAATCTCAGCTTCTCCGTACGGGCGGGCGAGATTGTCGGTATTGCTGGTGTAGACGGCAATGGACAGTCAGAGCTAATCGAAGCTTTAACAGGTATGCAAAGCATACGTTCAGGTGAAATTTGGCTGCAAGGCAAAAGCATCGCCAATCTTGCTCCGCGTACGATTTCTGAAGCGGGAATGTCACATATTCCGCAGGATCGGCATAAACATGGACTCGTTCTGGACTTTTCTGTCAGTGAAAATACAATTTTGCAAACGTATTATCAACCAGAAATAAGCAAGCATGGTTTTATTAATAAGAAAACGATGGATGACATGGCAACGCGGTTAGTGAACGAGTTTGATATACGCACACCAGGCATTGATACATTCGTTCGTTCGATGTCAGGAGGAAACCAGCAAAAAATCATTATCGCACGCGAAATCGATAAAAATCCGCAGGTCTTAATTGCGGCTCAGCCTACGAGAGGGCTGGACGTAGGCGCGATTGAATTTGTGCATCAGCAGTTAATCGCAGAACGTGATCAAGGCAAGGCTGTTTTGCTGATTTCGTTTGAATTGGATGAAATACTCAATGTAGCAGACCGTATTTTGGTCCTATTCGGCGGACAAATGGTTGGAGAAACCACGCCAGAAACAACAAATGATCAGCAATTAGGAATGATGATGGCAGGCAAGCATGAAGGAGAAGGCATCCATGAATAAAATAATGAGTATTTTCAAACGGGAATCTGCACTTATCCCTCTTGTTGCCATTGTTATGGGTTTGCTGTTAGGCGCCATTATTATGTGGATTGGCGGCTACGACCCAGTGCTGGCCTATAAATCTCTAATCGATAAAATATTCGGCAGCCGTTACGATTTTGGAGAAGCTATGCGTACGATTGTACCGCTTATGATGAGCGGCTTGGCCGTAGCGATCGCTTTTCGTTCTGGCATGTTTAATATTGGCGTAGACGGTCAGATTATTATGGGATCGCTCGGCGCCTTAATAGTAGGCACACAGTTTAGTCTGCCACCTGTGCTGCATGCGCTGCTGGCTGTCCTAGTTGGCGCCTTGCTTGGCGGGATGTGGGGAGCGCTAGTGGGTTATATTAAGGCAAAACGTGGTATTAACGAAGTGATTACCAGCATCATGCTTAATTTTATTGCGCTTTATTTGGCGAATTATATTATTCGGACGTTCATCCCGCAAGCAGGTACACAACGATCCGCCTTGATCCATGATTCTGCCAGTATTCAGATTAGCTGGCTCTCTGAGCTGATGGATGGCGCACGTATCCACTGGGGATTTTTGATTGCGATTGTTGCGGTTATTTTTTACCACATCTATTTAACCAAGACCACATGGGGTTATGAGCTGCGGGCAGTTGGGCTTAATTCTGATGCTGCAAAATATGCAGGAATGAAGGTTTCGAATGTTATGGTTCGTACCATGTTTATTTCAGGCGTATTTGGCGGTTTGATTGGTACCTTTGAAGTGTTAGGCGTGTTCAACTATGTGGCTATCAACTCGGTTTCATCTGGTCTAGGTTTTGATGGTATAGCTGTAGCTTTGCTTGGCGGCAATAGCGCACTTGGCGTATTCCTCTCCGCGTCCCTGATTGGGGGCCTTACCTATGGTTCGCAAGGCATGAGCTTTGGTGCAGAGGTGCCAGGCGAAATTATTCGGATGATTATTGCATTTATTATCTTTTTTGTTGCTGCACCAGGCATCGTTAAGTTGCTTTTCCGGACGATTAAACTAAAATCAAAGAAGAAGGTGTGACAGATGGAGGTAATTGGCAATTTACTAAATGGGACGCTCGTATTCTCAACTGCCCTTATCTTTGCTGCACTCGGTGGACTCATTTCCGAACGCTCGGGAGTCATTAATATTGGACTGGAAGGGTTTATGGTATCGGGAGCCTTCTTCTCTGCAATAACGACTCATTATGCGGAAATAGCGGGCTTTGGCGGTTTCTCCCCTTGGTTAGGCTTGCTTGGAGCCTTCCTATTTACCATTATCTTTTCTAGCATTCATGCGGTCGCCTCGATTACATTTAAAGCGAATCAGGTTGTAAGCGGGGTTGTTATCAATATTCTCGCTGCAAGCTCAACGTTCTTTTTCGTAAAATTACTTTTTGACGGCTCAGCAGAAACACCGCTTCTAACGACTGTATTTCATAAGGTGACGATTCCTTATTTAAGCGACATTCCGTTCATTGGCAATGTGTTCTTCAATGCCTATCCGACTACGTATATTGCCATTGCATTAGTCATCGCCCTATTTACTTATTTGTTTAAGACCTCAGGTGGACTAAGGCTTCGTTCTGTTGGTGAACATCCAAGCGCGGCAGATACGGTTGGAATAAAAGTAAATCGCACCCGCTACATCGCTGTTATTTTAAGCGGATCACTTGCAGCTCTTGGCGGAGCAACGATTGTACTTACCTCAAATGGCAACTTTGCTTTTAATACCATTTCTGGACAAGGCTATATTGCACTTGCGGCTGTTATTTTTGGAAAATGGAATCCGATAGGCGTGATGCTTGCTTCACTATTTTTTGGTTTAGCCCAAGCAGCAAAGGACCAATTGCAAATCTTTGATTTTGCTGCTAGCATTCCAAATGAGTTCTTCTATATGTTTCCATACGTCTTAACATTACTCGTATTAATTGGAGCAGTAGGGACAGCTCGTTCACCCAAAGCATTAGGGGAACCCTATGATGTTGGGAAACGATAAAAGGTGGTTATACACTTGGGAAGTCGATTGCAGAAAATGTTCCATATTGAAAAAGAAAACACGACGGTACGTACGGAGTTAGTTGCAGGAACAACTTCATTTATGACGGTTGCCTATATCATCGCGGTCAATGGCGCCATCTTGCAGCTAGCCGGCATGCCTTATGAAGCAGCTACGATTGTTACAGTAATCTGCTCTTTTATCGGTTGCATGCTGATGGCACTTTGGGCGAAATCACCGTTAATTCTCGTCCCTGGGATGGGAGACAATGCATTTTTTGTTTTTACTTTAGTATTCTCGTTAGGACTTACGTGGCAGCAAGCACTTGCAGCTGTATTTTTGGCGGGTATTGTATTTATGTTAACTGCGGTAACGAAAGGGGCCGACTATCTATCGCGCTCGATCCCGACGTCGATGATTAACGCCATGACCGCCGGTATTGGCCTTTTTATTGCTTTTCTAGGCTTGAAAAATGGGGGGATCATCGTTGCGAGCGAAGGAACTTTCGTTACTTTGGCTAAGCTGAGTGATCCTTATGCCCTAACGACTATATTGACTTTATTGATTGCGATACCGCTTTTCATGCGAAATGTAAAAGGCAGCTTCTTAATTGCCATTATCGCTGGTACAGGCATTGGCGCGCTGCTTGGTATCGTCGATTTTTCAACTCTACGTGATTTTAGTATTTCCTTTAATGGGTACGGAGAGTTGTTTTTTGCCTTGGACTTTAGTGGAATCGGCACGCTTAATTTTTGGACAGCTGTTTTTTCGTTATCGATGGTCATTATTTTTCAAAATATGGGCGCCCAGCTTGGCATGCTTCCAGACAAGGCGAAGTTCCGCAGATCCTTTCAGGCTAACTCTGTATCGGTAATTAGTGCAGGACTTCTGGGTTGTAGTCCGATGACGACAGCAGCTGAGTCTGCAACAGGCATTGCATCAGGCGGGAGAACGGGGCTAACCTCTTTTACAACGGGAATTTTGTTTATTCCTGCTTTGTTTATGATCCCTCTTTTCAAAATAATTCCAAACAGCGCGATTGCACCTGTACTCATCATTGTTGGCTGCCTAATGTTTCAGAGCATTAAGGAGATTCCGTTCAATGATTTTACAGAAGCTTTTCCTGCTTATCTGATGATGGCAATTATGCCGCTATCCTTTAGTATCGCAAACGGGATTGCGTTTGGCTTTATTGCCTACCCAATTCTGAAGCTGGTCACAGGCCGAAGAAAAGAAGTATCGATAACGATGTACGTCATCGCATTTTTCTTCTTGCTTTATTTTATTTTGGGATCGATTTAAGATGGAATTGTGGAAACATTGGAGATATGATATGTAGGATTTAAATACATCGCTAAGTAGGCAATAGGCCTTGAGCGGTGTATTTTTTTATGCTCTGAATCAACAGGGAGTTGAAGGATGCAGTGGATTGGCATGATTTTTGGAGCTTTCAAGGTTAGAAGAAATTCCTAATTCCATAGAAGCTGACAGCTATTATCCGGAAGCCTACGTAGAGCATCTAAAAAAGGACAATGGGGCGAAGCATATGGATGTGGTTCCAAGATTTTAATGAAAAGATCGAAAATGACTTATCTTCCCTCAGGATAGAGGAGATGTAATACTTTTGTAATAGTTTACTAATGATTTCGAAAGTGTATTGTTCTTGGATGGTTAGCAATGTTCGATACGATTGGTCCGTAGAAGAACAATGGGATATTCCAAGGAGGAGATTATTTTGAAAAAAAGTATGTTGGCTTCACTAATACTAGGGGGCATGTTGGTGTTAAGCGCGTGCAACGCGAATAATGATAACATGGGCAAAGAAAACTCTCAAACGGAAATGAAAGACGAGATGAAGTCTGATGAGATGAAATCCGACGAAATGAAGTCCGAAGAAATGATGACTGATGAGATGAAGACTGACAATATGAAGAAAGATGAGATGAAGTCCGACGAAATGATGACAGACAAGATGAAATCGGATGAAATGAAAACTGACGATATGAAGAAAGATGAAATGAAAACGGATGAGATGAAGACTGAAGAAAAGATGTAATGGGGATTGGTGAAATAACTAGGGAGATGATTCAGCAAAGTATCTGTTTGGCAAAGCTCACATAAAACCCGAACTTGGAAGTTAGATAGCAGAAATGCAATGAAAATAATGGTTAGTACGATTTTGGCGGCTATAGGAGTGGTGATTCGGTTGCACAAACTGCAACGGATGAAACTATATAAGAACTATCAAGCATTATTGGATGGTCTTTAAGGTGTGTTGTGCTTTTTTTAAAAATTCCTCCGCCTCATGGCGGGGGAATTATTGCTATAAAAGACAGCTATACTCGTATCCGTGTCCTATCGGCGTTATAATTTAAGAAGAGGATATAAGTTTTAGGAAAGAGGAGTGAACCCGCATTGAGCGCGAAAATAATAGTAGCCGATGATGAACGGAATATAAGAGATGTGTGTAGGCGTTATTTGGAACGTGAGGGATGGACGGTTTGGGTAGCGGCAGACGGCGAGGAGGCTTTGCGGCTATGGCGAGAGCATCGGCCGGACCTGCTCGTTCTCGATTTGATGATGCCAAAGTTCGGAGGTCTGGAGGTATGCGATCGGGTTCGTCAGGAAGAGGAAACTCCGATCATCATGCTTACGGCGCGGGGAGAAGAGGCCGATCGGTTGCTAGGCTTAACGATGGGCGCGGACGATTATATAACGAAGCCGTTCAGTCCGAGGGAGCTCGTCCTGCGCATTAAAAATATATTGAGAAGGTCTTTGGCCGGCAGCGTGGCAAAGAAGCAGGGGACGGAGACGAATGGCAGCGGCGACGGGGGGGCAGGGCAGTCGCTTTTTTTTGACGGATTATCAATCTTTCCTCAGGAGAGAAGGGTTGTTGTTAATGGAGCGGAGGCAGATCTCACGGCCAAAGAATTTGACTTGCTGCATCTGCTTGCACTTTATCCAGGAAAGGTATTCTCCCGTAGCCAGTTGCTTAACCAGATATGGGATTTCGCTTATGATGGCGATACGACGACCGTTACGGTGCTTATTCGTCGTTTAAGGGAGAAAATAGAGGAGAATCCTTCCGATCCAAGTTGGATTAAGACCGTATGGGGAATTGGCTATAAGCTGGACGGCAATGGAGCATCTGTATGAAGCTTCGCTCTTACCTTATGCTGGCCAATACAATCAGTATCGTATTTATTATTATTTTGCAACTGGTGTTCTACCGGTATATGTTACTATCCAAGCAGCAGTTCATTTGGTTGACGCTTGCGACCGTGGGAGCGGGTTTAGTTTCGTGTATGCTTTACTTTCTGTTCGTGAGGCCGCTTGAGGATTCCGTTAGAAGGATCGGTGAAGGGGCCGGGCTAATTGCGGCAGGCAACTTGAAGGCGAGGGTAAAGCATGCAGGTCTGAGGGAGTTTAAGCAGCTAGCGGAACAATTCAATCATATGGGGATCAACTTGGAGGAAAGCTTCCGGCAAATAAAAGCAGTCGAGGCGGCGCAGCGTGAGCTCGTTGCGAACATGGCGCATGATCTGCGTACGCCGCTCGCTTCGGTACAGTCCTATGTAGAAGCGTTAGAGGATGGCGTCATTTCGGATGAAGAATCCTTCAAGTATTATTTGGGGACGATACGGAGCGAGACGGTAAGACTTGGCGAACTAATTCAGGATTTGTTCGAATTGTCGACGCTGGATGAGAAGAAGCATGAGCCGGCGGTATTTGAACCAGCGAATGTGGAGGATGTGCTAGTCGAGCTGTTGCCGCGGTTTACGAAGCCTTTGGATGAGAAATCGTTGCAGCTTAGAGTTAAGCTGCCGGAGCGTTCACTTCGTTTAATGATGCAGTCGCGCCACTTGCAACGCATACTACAGAACCTGCTCGAAAATGCGGTGAGGCATTCGCCGCAAGGCGGCATAATTTTAATAAAAGCAGAAGAATGGTACGGGCTGCAGGAGAAGCTTATCCGCTTTTCCGTTATTGACGAAGGGGAAGGTGTGCCGGAAGCCGATAGAGAGCGGATCTTCGAGCGGTTCTACCGATCAGACCGTTCACGAAGCCGGGATAGCGGAGGTGCGGGACTTGGACTTTCCATCGCTAAGTTATTAGTAGAGCAATATGGAGGGGAAATAGGCGTGCAAAAGTCTGGTCTTCATGGGAGCTTATTTTGGTTCACGTTGCATGAGGCACCAGAAGGTACGGATAAGTTTTTTCTCGGAAAAAAACTTAGAGGAGAAGAGGAGGCTTAGCCGATGAGTGGACTGTTGGAGCGTCTTCGCAAGGGTTATGGTAAAAAGCTTGTTTCGCTGCATGCTTGGAACGGCTGGATTGTCGTTATTTTGGCATTAACTGGGCTTATACTGGTGGGCGGCTTCTGGCGCGGCGTTCTTGGGGAGGTTCGCGTTTGGATAAAGTGGGCGCATGTCGTTGTCGGTATAGCATCCATCCTGCCTGTTGTCTATTATCTGGCGCTGGCTGGAAATCATTGGAAGCAGCTGAAGCAAAAACCATGGCAAAGATTTAACGTACTTGTCGTGTTAGGCTTATTGCTGGGCTGGTTCGGATCGGGCGTGCTGCTGTGGCAGTTTAGAGCCGTCGGACCAAGTGTGTCTAATGTGGCATTAGTCATCCATGATCTCCTTACATGGGTTGGTCTTCCTTATATCATTTATCATTCCATCACGCGGGTCAAATGGCTGAAGGAGCCGAATCGCCGTACCGTCAAAAACGAGCAAAAGGAAGAGGGCGTCATCCATCCAGCGGGAGCGCCTCAGCCGGTGTATACGCGCAAAGCGTTCATTCGCGGTGCAATTGGCATAGGCTTGGCTGTCACGATCGGGCCTTCTTTTCTGAAATGGCTCGGGAACTCGCTTGGAAGTGTAGGAGGAAGCCAGAGCATCGATAAGCTGATCGAAAATGATGCAAATATGCTTCTGCCAGCCCCGCAGCCGCTGCCTGCTTCAGCCCCGCCAACGGGTGGAGGAGCTGTTGGACAGTTCCGTGTATACACGGTAACGCCGATTCCCTCTTTTACAAATGCGGATTGGAATTTTACGATAGATGGGTTGGTCGATAAGTCATTTAAGTGGGATTGGAAACAGTTTGTGGCGCTGAAGCGAACGGTGCAGGTCAGTGATTTTCACTGTGTGACCGGTTGGTCCGTTTACAAAAACACGTGGGAGGGTATTCCACTTAAAGAACTGCTGAAAATGGCGGGTGTGCAGCCCGGTGCGGAAACGGTGAAGCTTTACTCGGGTGATGGCGTATATACAGATACCCTTACACTTGAGCAGGCCGACATGGATGATGTAATGGTGGCGGTCATGCATGATGGGAAGCCGATCCCGAGTGATCTCGGCGGACCGGTTCGTCTCATTGTACCGAAAATGTATGCTTATAAATCCGTAAAATGGTTAAACCGAATTGAGCTGATTAAAGGCGAGCATGTGGGGTACTGGGAAGCGCGTGGATATGCAAACGATGCGTGGGTGTAGTTTTTTTGTACTATTTTACAGGTAATCCCACCTCTATAATGCACGTTGGTGATATGATCAGGGTAGATAGATATGGTATAAACGGAGTGAATAGCTGCTATAGAGTGAAATATGGTGACGGGGAAGGTGCTGTTATTGAGTAATGGGAGTATTTTGCATCAGACATTTACGTTGGAGCTGGACCCGGGAGTGTATGTAAGAGGCGATATAAGAGTGAAGGAAGATGGGGGACGAAAGCCGGTCCTCCTCTTTGTGCATGGTTTTAAAGGGTTCAAGGATTGGGCGTTCTTCCCTTATGCAGCCGGACAATTCGCGGGTCAGGACTTTGCGGTTATTACGTTCAACTTTTCGTTTAACGGCGTTAATGAACATGATTTTGACGAGCTGGAAAAGTTCGGGATGAACACCTACTCGCAGGAGCAAAAGGATTTGTCAGCTGTGCTTGCAGCCTTGCTCGAGGGTAGACTTCCGCTTGATGAACAGATGGATAAGCAGCAAATTTTCATAGTAGGGCATAGCCGCGGCGGAGGGAATAGCGTAATATTCGCAGCCGAGCATCCGGAAATTCGCGGCGTAGTAACATGGAACGGAATAGCGAAGGCCAATCTGTTTGGAGAAGAATTCCGCGAGCAGGTATTGCGGGATGGGGTAGGCTATGTGACGAATGCAAGGACAAAGCAGGAAATGCCGATTAACGCTGCGTTTTTTGAGGATTTAGATCGGAATCGAATGCGCTTCGCTATCACAGCTAAAGCGGCGTCACTTCGAACGCCTGTGTTATTCATTCAAGGAACGGGTGATGCTGGGCGATTGCTTACAGGATACTATCTGCTTCAAGCTGCTGCTCCGCAGCATCGTTTTTCACCGCTGGAAGGAGCGAACCATACTTTTGGAGCGGTGCATCCTTTTGCAGGGACGACGGATGATTTGGAGAAGGCGATTGAAATAACGGGAGCGTTTTTTGCGCTGCTGCTGCAGCGACCGTCGGAGTGATCGAGCGGTGTGTTTTGATGAAGAGAGCGTTATATGATGATAAAGAAATGATTGATATGCGAGCGGCAGCACTATTTTAGAAATAGTAGAGGAGATGGATGAGATGACCTATTTTAAAAAAGCGGATGGGGTGCTGGAGCAGCTTGATGTGAATGGGACGGTTATTGTGGATGCGCGCTACGCGCTTAACGATTCCGAAGCGGGTAAGCATGCTTATGCAGAAGCTCATATTCCAGGTGCTTATTACTTGAATCTAAGCGAGGATCTCTCCAGTCCAAAGCGTCCGAATGGAGAAGGCGGTCGTCATCCATTGCCGGAGCCGCGGGTGCTAGCAGATATTATTGAACGGATTGGCATTGGCAATCATACGACAGTTATCGCTTATGACGATCAAGGCGGCGCAATGGCATCCCGTCTGCGCTGGCTGCTGCAATGGCTTGGACACGATGGACAAGTCTATATAATAGAAGGCGGATTCGCTGGCTGGCAAGCGGCGGGATATCCGGTTAGCACGGATGTCCCTTCTTTAATAGAAGGAATTAATTTTAATGTAAACGTTCGTGATGAGATGCTGGTTAGCCAAGCCGATGTAAAGGCTCGAGTTGGCAAAGCGGGAACAGTGGTCATCGATTCCCGTGAAGCCCCTCGCTATCGTGGCGAAGTAGAACCGCTTGATCCTAAGGCTGGACATATTCCAGGTGCGATCAATCGCTTCTGGAACGAAGGCAAACGCGCCGACGGCAGCTGGAAATCGCCGGAAGAGCAGAAGCTTCGCTTCAATGGATTGTCGCAGGACGATGAGATTATCGTGTACTGCGGCTCAGGCGTGACGGCTACGCCGAACGTATTCGCTTTGCAAGACGCAGGCTTCCACAATGTGAAGCTGTATGCGGGGAGTTGGAGTGATTGGAGTGCCAGTCCTGAGAATCCTGTCGCCACTGGCGAGGAGTGAAATTTCAGAAGAGTATAGTAGTTTGCGTCTGATGAATACATCACCATATAGGCCGCTTGCCTTGGTGGTGTATTTTTTTGTTTTGAGTCAACACAAAAATTGAATAAACGTTTACAAAATGCTCTTAACCGAGCGCATGCTCGTAAACTCACAATAAACACTATAATGTCTGGTCTTCTTGAAGGGCTGTGGTCAATACGGGGATTCAGCCCTATCACATTGAAGTCAACACGCCATTGTACTTGAGTGGAATCAACATAGAGCCAACAAGTTTTTGTAGCAACCGTAGAGAGTCATTGAAATTGCATCCGCTATTAACGCAGGTGTTCCAACGTTCGATAGGGACTTGTCTACTTACTTACAAAAGGTTGTCAGCAGTAATTTGACTAACAGCAGTTGAAGATCAAACGCGGGGAACCGTACCATAAGTAACGGCAAGTTTTTAGGGGTGAAACATGTAGGAGCCTGTAAAAGCTTGTTGAGCGGCATGGGTTTGGGGTAGGTCACTCGTCCCCGAAACGTCGCTGTAGAAGCGCTTTTACGGGCTTTTTTGGGGTCAGATGACGAGGGTGTACTTCACGGGGAACTTTTGCTTGCGAGAAGCAAAAGCCCCCTCCGCAGTTTTTGCGGAAGGGGCCGACTGCCAGCTTCGAGAAAGACGATGTAGCCGTGCCTGCTTAGGCGGAATTCACCCTCCGCTTCGTCCTCTACACTCAATCCTTAGTTGGTTGAAGTAGTACTCGATCTGATCGAGTAGTGTCGCCGGAAGTGCTCCGGTGCGGTGCAGGGCTACAAAGTCCTGCTGTGTCTTGATAATTCTCATTCTTACATCCCTCCTGAAAATGAAAATGACCCCTCGAAAAGGGGTCTTAGCTCTAATTATCGATTAGAGACAAGATTATTTCCATTATTGCAAAGGGTTGTAATTGTAAAGCCTGTCCCAATTTGGTGTGGCCATATTCGCTCTTTTCTTTAAGTCAGAAAAAGCCTGGTACAACGCAGTCATTTCGTTGGCAGATACTGCCTTATCGCTTAGCGTGGTTCTGCCGATGGGGGTTGCTAGTATAATCTTCAACACGGTAAAAAACAGCTTGCGATATTTTCGGACTAATTGATGTTGATTCGCAGGCGTAATTGTGTAACCATTTTTTCTCAACACTTGATGGCCTTCATCTATTGCGTCAATGACGTAGTTAAGCAGCCTTTTGTCCTTGGCAGCTTTGCGCAGGTTCCCATTATACGAGACGGCAATGCGATTCAAAGGCAAGATCATAACGAAGTGACTTTTCAGCCATTCATCCATATTTGTAAAGGTGATCGTATTATACCTTGTGTTCTTTAAAGCTTGGTCAATGACCGATCGCCAATTTAATTGCTCCCCCAAGCCACCGAAAGCCAAGGTCACCTTTGGGCCGCGCAAGCAGTTTACCCGACCGTTCTCTCTCCATCCGGCAAGCGTCTGAAAAGCAAAGGCAACCTTTTTCTCTACAGGGCTATTGGATTGCAAATAATGCCGCATTTCAATGGGACTTGCATTATTACCCATAATAACAATGTGTTTGCTTCGATTCGCTGCAAGGGCAGGAAGGACTGCCTCGAAATCCGGATATTTCATCACTACGAAGATAAGATCATAAACATCCTCCGGCTGTAATTCACGAATCACGTTTACTTTATCGACCGTTGTTCGGAGCTGTAAATAATGGCGGATTACATTACCGTTCTGCTGGAACTCATCCGCGCGGCGCCCTCTGGCTAACATTGTGACTTCGTTTCCACCGTGAACTAATTCGTGAGCTAAATAACTTCCCAATACACCTGCTCCGTAGACCAGTATTCTCATAGTATTCCTCCATTTTGGTTGTTTCGCAAAAAAAGTTTTTAAATATGTTACATAGGTATTAAAAAACTTTCAAATTGATTTTATCTCCGATCAGAATGTTTCGTCGATGTTTTTTAATTTAGAACCATTAAATTTAAAAACCTATCGAAATGTGCTACATTGATTTTAGGGAGTGATGCGGGATGGAGGAATGTTTAATGAATAAATTCGAAATAAGGACTCAGAAAAAGAAGGCGGCAGTTGTTCATGCGGCATTAAGGCTTTTTAAAGAAAAAGGATTCGTTCATGTCAGCATAAAGGATATTGCCGCTGAGTCCGGCGTATCATCTGTATCGCTATATAACTATTTCGAAAGCAAAGAAGGGATTGTCAAGGAATGTGCAAACGTTTTGATGCAAAACACCCTTCATATGGCCGAAGAGATCATGAACCATGACATCGATTTCAAGGATAAAATCATTCAAATCATGGATATTTGCGCCGATCAGGACTATCAATTGCTTGGTTCACCTGGTGCCATAGAGGACCATGTGTTATCGAGTCTATATAGTGAAAATACTAATGAAATTAGAATTCAAATGATTCAAGAGCTTATTGAACTTGCGAAAAAGGAAGGAGGTATTCACTCTTCCGTTTCTCTGGAGACTGTTCTTGAATTGTTAAACGCGATTGGAACCATTCAATTATCTTGGGCAAAATCAGGAAACTATAAAGAAAAGATGGCTGAGATGAACCGTCTGTTGTTATTCGGGTTGATTGGCAATGGTTAATGTTCAATGAAGTATAAAGTGCTAGACTGAGAATAAAGTAGTAGACCATAAAATAAAGTTGAAGACTGGCCGATTGCGTTAAGTGGGTATGTGTTGGATGTGTGGGAGTGCAACGTTACGGAAAAGACGGAGTGCTATTCGATTTCGCTCTATAGATGATACGGTGAACCGTATCACAAATAGGGCGAAAACAACCTGCGAAATATCAATATCGTCGAATGACATGCCTTGTTCATTGTTTTTTTATACGAATTGAATAACTAAAATTCTCCAAGTTGGTATTGCTATATAATAGACATAAAAACATCTCTCTCGTCCGCTTCTCTGCTATGTTAACTGTGGTAAGTTATGGAAAGTTCTTTACTAAATGTCTTAGAAGAAAATGACTAGGGGAGAAATACTTCTTGGAAACTCACTCGTCCAAATATCAAATGAAAAAGAGCTATATTATATTATTGCTAGTGTTGATATTAGTTGTTTTAACCGGTTTGCGCATTTTATGGATGGGAACGTTTCATGATCCCAAACAGGCGTCAATTCATAATGGGCAATTCGATTTGCGCAATTGGAATGCAGAAGATGGTAGTATTCTCTTACTTGATGGGGAATGGGAGTTTTATCCCTCGCAATGGTTAATAGAGGGTAGTCGGCAACAATTGTTAGGTGATAATGCGCCAATGCATATTCAGGTACCGGGAGGATGGAGTAAAGCTTTGCATGCTGACAAGCCATCTCCATACGGGTATGGTTCTTATCGTTTGCGTCTTTATGTAGACCCGGCAAAGAACCTTAATTATAGTATTCGTGTACCCAGCGTACGCACTGCATCAGAATTATATGTAAACGGTCGATTGCTTACTAAATCCGGACAGGTGGCGACAACAAAGGATGATTATATTTCGAAGGACCTACCTTATTCTACAACCTTTACAGCAGACGAAAACGGTGTAATCGAACTCGTCATTCAGGCGGCAAATTATGTGGATGGTCGAAGCGGGGGCATTGTCCGATCCATTAAATTTGGTTCAGAAGAAGCCATTGCCAAAGAGATGAAAGCTTCCGTTTCTATGCAGCTTTTGGCAGCGATTATATTCATTATGCATGCAGTCTATGCACTTATTTTGTATTTACTAGGAAATAAGGAAATGAAGCTGCTTTATTTCAGTTTGCTTGCAATATGTGTAACGATCACGAGTGTATTTAGTGTTGATGAGAAGTTGTTCCACCAGTTATTTTATATTGGAAGTGTTTGGGATTTTCGGATAACGAACATTGCTCTCATTATGGCAGCCTATGCTTTGCTCCAGTGTACGAATCATCGCGAGCTTCCTTATTGGCGTAGGATGTACCCTGTCTATAAAGTAATGAATCTAGGGACTGTCGGCATCACTTTGTTTTTAGATCCATCTCAAGTGATTATGCTCTTTCCGGTTTATTATCTATTAATTGGTATTGCTGCAGTTATCACGTTGATTACAATGTTTAAAAAAGTAATCACAGGTTTAAAGAGCAATCTTTTACTGCTTTTCTCTTTACTTGCGTTGATGAACCATTCTCTTTGGTCGTTTATCTTGATAGATAGCAGTTTGAGTCTTGTCTACTATCCGTTCGATATGATTATTGCGATGGGTTGTTTAGCCTCTGAATGGTTTAAGGGATACTTTATCATGCATTCGAACACCAAAGAGCTTGCTGCAACCTTGCAAAGAATGAATGACCATAAGGATCAATTTCTGGCAAACACATCGCATGAATTTAAAAATCCGCTGCATAGCATGCTTAACATGTCACAATCCGTTTTAAAAAGGGAACAGCATTTATTGCAGGAACGGAGCATTAAGGAGCTTGAAACGGTATTATCCGTAGGACGTCGGTTGACATTGATATTGAACGATTTGATTGATGTGATGAGTTTACGGGAAGGCAATCCGCGTCTTCAGAAAAGAGCCGTATTTATCCAGTCAATCGTGACCGGAGTAATGAATATGCTGCAATTTAATACAGAAGTAAAGTCTGTCCAAATTGCAAATCAAATTTCGGAAGATTTCCCTCCAGTAATTGCGGATGAGAATAGGGTGATCCAAATCGTGTTCAATTTACTTCATAATGCTGTGAAATATACGAATGATGGGGTTGTTTCGATTCAAGCTTTTGCAAAGGATGGACGAGCTTATATCGTTATTACCGATACGGGAATCGGAATGGACGAGGACATGCTTAAGCGCCTATTCCGCCCATACGAGCAAGCGAGCGCGAGTGAGACCATGATTGAAGGTGGCTTTGGGTTAGGTTTAAGTATAAGCAAGCAACTGGTTGAGCTTCATGGAGGTGCGTTAGATGTGTCCTCTGCTTTAGGAGAAGGCTCAACATTTACGTTTTCATTAAAGCTAGCAGACTTGAAAGCGGAAGAAGAAAATGATGTATCCAACTCATTCAAACCGTATACATTACAATCTATGGCGATTCAAGAAATTGCCTCCTCGGTCGATTTGGACAAAGTGGGAATTCCGGAAGCTGCGAAACAACCAACTTTATTAAAAATGGATCACGATCGTCCGCACCTATTAATTGTTGATGATGATCCTATCAATCTTCAAGTGCTTGAATCCATACTACCGCCAGACGAATATGAGGTAACGATGGCAACGAGCGGTAAAGAAGCGTTGGCTTTACTGGATACAAAGGAATGGGATCTGGTCATCTCCGATATCATGATGCCACAGATGTCCGGTTATGAGCTGACGCGTTTGATCCGCGAGCGGTTTACACTCACGGAGCTCCCTGTATTGCTCCTTACCGCAAGAAGCCAACCGAAAGACATTCAGAGCGGTTTTATTGCGGGGGCTAACGATTATGTGACGAAGCCAGTGGAAGCAATAGAAATAAAATCGCGAATCGAGGCGCTAACTACGATTAAACATTCTGTTCGGGAACAACTGCGATTAGAAGCTGCATGGCTGCAAGCGCAAATCCAGCCTCATTTTTTATTTAATGCGTTGAATGCTGTAACAGCTCTAAGCGATATTAATTTGGATAAGATGCGCAATTTGCTCAATGAGTTCAGCAATTATCTGAGGAATAAATTTAAATTTCAAAATATGGATGGGCTTGTTCCGATCGAAGAGGAGCTAAGTCTGGTGCGTTCTTATCTATATATTGAAAAGGTTCGGTTTGAAGAAAGGTTACAGGTTATTTGGGAGATAGATGGCTGCGAGGAAATAAAAGTCCCATTTATTACGATCCAGCCTCTCGTTGAAAATGCGATAATACATGGTGTTATGAAGCGCATTCGTGGGGGAAAGGTTTTTATTCGGACTTCTGTCTATGAGACGCATGTAGAGATAACCGTTGAAGACGATGGGGTTGGAATGGACGAAGTTCAATTGCAACGAATATTAGAAAGAAAAGTAAATAGTTGTTCAGGTGTCGGATTGATAAATACGGATCAGCGATTAAAACGGCACTTCGGAACAGGACTTCATATCAAAAGTACGTTAGGTATAGGGACAAAGGTAACTTTTCATGTATATAACAGGTTGAATAGCGGGGATAAAGCTAGTCTAAGTGATAAATAAGTGATTTAAAGAGGAGCATCCTTGGCTGCTTCTTTAGTAATGTTCGCCGATAGGTCCGTTAAGCTGAACCGTATCATAAGTAACGGCAAGTTTTGATTGTACAACATGGAACTTTGACCCTCAAGGGATGGGAATACAAATCAATTGTAGTTGATTGTAAACAGTGTTACTCTAACAAAGGTAAACTCAAAATCTATGTTTTGCAATAAATCTAATAATAGTCACTATTTTAGTTATAAGAAAGGTAATACTATGATAAAAGTTGATAACTTATCCTTCTCATTTCCGCAAAAAGAACTATATAATAACATTTCATTTACGTTAGAAGAGGCACAACATTGCGCTTTTATAGGAACAAGTGGCAGTGGGAAAAGTACATTGATAGATATACTGATGGATCCAGAAAGATATATTTTCGAGGGCAAGTTAGAAATAGACCCGACTTGTAAAATTGGTCATGTAAGTCAATTCTCACAACTAGACAAAACGAAAGAAACAACAGTTTTTGAATATATAGGGGAAAAATTTATTAAGATACAAAATGAAATAACATCTATTTGTACTGAAATGGAAACATCATCGGATATTGATTCGTTATTAGAACAGTATCAATTAGCTTTAGACGCATTTGATGCAATCGGTGGGGATGATTTTGAAAGCAACATTAATAAGAAACTAAATCAAGCAAACCTCATGAAGCTAAAAGATATTAGGGTATCTGACCTGAGTGGCGGAGAATTCAAACTTATTCAAGTGATGAAGGAAATGCTTAATAGTCCAGACTTAATGATTATGGACGAACCAGATGTATTTTTAGACTTTGAAAACCTAAATGCGCTTAAAAATCTTATTAATTCTCACAAGGGAATACTGCTAGTTGTTACGCACAACCGATATCTATTGAATCATTGTTTCAACAAAATTATACACCTTGAAAACACGGAAATCCAAGAGTTTGATGGGCGATATATTGATTATAACTTCTCATTACTTCAGACTAAAGTTGAGTTGCAAGAACTCGCAATCGCTGATGATGAAGAAATTAAGAGAAACGATAAAACAATCGTTAATCTTAGAGTTATCGCAACGTATAATTCACATGCATCTAGAGGGAAAGCGTTAAAAGCTAGAGTTAGGTTTCAAGAAAGATTGGAAACGCGTAGAATTAAAATGCCATTTGTTGATATTAAGCAACCGAATATTAGTTTTGGTATTGATAATGAAATGGAAGACACCATTGTTGTAAATGTTAATAATTATAGTGTTGCCTTTGATGAGTTGCTTTTAGACAATGTTAACTTTGAGATAAAATCGACAGATAAAGTAGCCATTATTGGTGCGAACGGTACCGGGAAAACGACTTTACTCCGAGATATCTTTAAAAATAATGATGAATCAATTGAAATAAATGCTGATGTTAAAGTGGCTTATTTAAGTCAGATTCAAGGCGAAATGCTAAAGGATTCTAATACCATACTAGAAGAATTCATCGATGCTGGGTTTAAAACGTATGATGAGGTTAGATCGTATCTTTCAAACTATGGTTTTGAAGGAGAAATCGTTAATCAAAAGATAGAAGCTTTATCTGGTGGAGAAAAAAACTTGCTTCAATTAGCTAAAGTTTCAGCCAGTAAAGCAAACGTATTGCTTCTTGATGAACCGACAAGCCATTTAGACACCTATACACAAATCGCACTGGAGAAAGCCATTGAAGACTATAAAGGCGCGATTCTCATGATTTCTCACGATTTCTATACTGTTGTAAATGGTATGGATTATGTTTTAATCATTGACGATATGTCGATTAGAAAAATGAGTATGCCAGAATTTAGACAGATGATTTATGCTAGTCATTTTGATAAAGGCTATCTAGAAGCTGAACAAAATAAAAAATCAGTTGAAATGAAAATAGAATTGGCTTTAAAAGATACTAATTTTGAACTTGCAAAAGTATTGGTTGATGAGCTAGAAGAGCTGATTAAGTTGCTTTAAATTACAACCCTCTGATTGAAATGATTACAAGAATATGGCTAAAGTGAATGAGTCCGAATTCAACGATGAAACATGATCTTGATGGAAAAATATCAATTCGGGATTGCATGGGTTTCGAACATGGTAATTGTCATGTAGGAATGACAGGGGAGCAGAGATGTGAGGGAAGGGAAAAGACTGGCCCCGAACGAATAAGGGCCAGTCTGCGAGAAATCGCGATTGCGGGGGGATTACATCCCTTACGTAATTATAGAAAATTAACCTTGACGATATCCCTGCCGATGAGAGTCCCCCAACGGTCATAAACCGATGCATCAATATTGTAAGTTCCGCCTGCCAGCATGAGCTTTGTACTATTTGTTAACGTATGATGAATGTCGTATCCGCTGGTCGGCACGTTGAGCAAACCCGAATAGTAGGTCCTTGATCCGTTGTTTATCTCCTGTATTCGGAACTCGTACTGGTAACCTCCAGTCGGCTTCGTAATACCGATATAATCCGGAACCGCGCCGTAGCTATTCGGATACGGGTTAAACACATAGACCCCATTGGCCGCACTCGCTTGGGAAGCGATCCCGAGCAGCAAACCGATGACCATAACAAGTGAAAATAACTTCTTCATTATTCATTCCTCCTATTAAGGTTCGTCTTACCCGTTCCGGCCGAAATGGGTATGTACCTTTGCAGAGAGCTCTCGCAATGAATATATCATCAATTAACAGAAGTAACTATATTTAGAATTTTGAATTGTATGTCTATTTCTATCGGATTTTTTTCTATTAAAAGGAGGTTGCCCATCGTGGGCAACCTCTTATATATGCTTGGCTATACGGCGATTCGCCGTTCAGGTACCCAATGAGTGAATAGGTTGAAGAATCCATGCTAAACCTGCAGATCGGCGCATAATACGCAATACGTGTGAAATCGGTACACGCTTCTCATTTCTCATTTTTTCCAATTTTCCACCAAATGATTTATCGCTGCCTGCTCAATTGCCAGCCCTTCCGTGTAACGCTCCATAAACAAGGCAAAGCCATTCACATCTGCGCTGTCAGGATAAACCTCTTGTCCTTCTGCATGATGGAACACTTTATTGGCAAGGAAATCAGCCAAGCACTCGTGCTGCTCCTTATTAACCATATAGGATGCCAAAATTGCCATCCCCCATGGGCCGCCCTCACCAGCCGTAGACATAACCGAAACAGGAACATTCAGTGCTGCGGCACATATTTTTTGACCGACTAGCGGCGTTTTGAACAATCCGCCATGCGCCAAAATATGATTTTTTGCAGTGTTACGTCATAAGTATTCTCAACCTCTTGCTGTAATTGGTGATAGGTTTCTTGCAACCCATTAATCATTTCATTGAGATGGCAGGTCCAATAACCGTCAATCAATTGATTTTCCCATTCATAGCTGCTGGAAGCAATTGTTTCAAAATTGTAATCAATCAGTACAGCCTTAATTCGTGTGGCTCCAAATTCGATGCCAAGCGAGGTTTCTCCCCTGACTGGTTTGTTCCACTTTTGCTCGTTCATACTCCTTTTAAACGCAAACTATCTTATTTCGTAGTGACCACCATGGAGCAACCATCCTTACCACAACTCACGTTCACGAAAAGGGTTCAGGGTTTTAAGTCACGAATATGATATATGTTCCAAAAATTTCTATAGCTGGTTTGGTGAACTAGGATTAGAGAGAAATATCATAGAAATAAGTAGGTGAGGCATAGTGACTCAGGAAGAAGTGTTAAAAGGCGGAAATGTTAATCACATTGTCCGTAGGGAAAATACTGTTCTCCGTCCCACAGGTTATTGGAGCCCGTGTGTTCATGAGCTTCTTAAACATCTAGAGAAGCAAGGCTTTGAGGGAGCACCAAGTTTTCTCGGAATCGACGATTCTGATCGTGAAATACTAACATTCATTTCAGGGGAAGTTCCAGGGAATGAGTACCCTGAACTTGAGCCTTACATGTGGTCGGATGAAACGCTTGTAGGTTTAGCACGTCTTTTACGCCAGTTTCATGATGCGACTGCAGGATCAACTCTCATGATGAAGAGCAAATGGCAGCTTAGTTATGTCAACGAACGTGAGCACGAAGTGATATGCCATAATGATGCTGCATTGTACAATGTGGTCTTTCAAAAGGGGATTCCTGTGGGACTCATTGATTTTGATATGGCTGGTCCAGGTCCACGTATGTGGGACATTGCTTATTCACTCTATACATCGGTTCCACTTGCGAGCTTCGAGCCGGACCATTCTTCGGGAAAAACGGTGAAGTACCAATCGGATATACACGCTACGGAGCGCCGTAAACGAATTCATTTGTTTTTTGAATCGTATGGAACTCCCGTCCCCAATGAACTGTGTCAGTGGATTATTCAACGATTGACTACAATGTGCGATACGTTGAGAAATGGCGCTGCCGAAGGAAATCTTGCCTTTAAAAAAATGGTTGATGAGGGACACTTGGCTCACTATGAGAGCGAGATTCGATTTGTAGCAGATCATTTCAATGATTGGATAAAGAACTAAATATTACGCTAACAGATCACGATAAAACATATCGAGATCAAAGAAAGGGCCATCCCGCAAAAGGATGGCCTTAAAACTTGCCGTTACAGATAGTGCAGTGAACCGTATCAAAGGCACCTAGTCGGGTGGCTTTTTATTATTTTCCTACATACTTAACCGAATAAATATGCGTTTTCGTTAAATCAATCACTTCCTGGATAAAACCCTCCCGAGATTCCTTGAAATCAGTCTTGATCCAATTCAGAATGAGTCCGTAAAAGCCATAGGCTGTATAACGCTTAAAATAATCCATGTTGACGGGGATGCTATTAATCGTTTCAAAAATAAATTGTTCCTTATAGATCTTTAGAATGGTTTGAGGGAATCCCGTGTGCAATCCTGGTAAAGTATCATCGTATTTTATCAACTCAAAAAAATCCCGGTGTTGATAAATGTAGGAAACGATATTAAAGGACGGTGCGTTGAGTCTTTCCGTGTATACTTTGTGTCCAGGAACATATGGTTTTCCTACGGAATCTTCCAACCCCTGAAACATAGAAGTAAGTAAATCTTCAGCTAATTTAATTTTATCTTGGTAATGTACATAGAAAGTACTACGGTTATAGGAGGCTGTATCTACAATGTCCTTTACAGAAACGAGATGGTAACCCTTCTCTTTTATTAGTTTTATAAAGGCTGATTTTAGATGTTCTTCTGTTCGATTTCTTCGCTCAGATGTCACGTTTTGTTCATCACTCATGAAAATATCTCCTCGCAAAAAGACGATTTTGATGTAAGTGTCTACTAGTTAGACATATATTAATACTTTAATGATTGTTAAATGTGAACAAAAAAGTACAATTAAGATGCGAACAAAATAGTACAAATATTTATTAATGAATGTTAATTAATAAAAACGCAAATAGTACTATTAAAAATATTGTACTGGAGGATTCATCGATGGGCAAACTACAAAACAAGGTAGCTGTGATTACTGGGGGAGCATCCGGAATCGGTGCAGCTACAGCACGTTTATTCGTTTTAGAAGGAGCCAAAGTGGTTCTTGTTGATTTAAATGAAGAAAAAGGAAAGGCGTTCGAGAACGAGTTAAAGGCGCTTAATGCTGAAGCACTATTTGTTAAAGCAAATATTACAAGTGAAGAAGAAGTCGCCAATATCTTCAAACAAACCGTTGAAGCCTTCGGCAAAGTGGATGTTGTATTCAACAATGCAGGGATTGGGCGCGTTCATCCTTCGCATGATTTGGAGTACTCCGAGTGGCGCAACACAGTAAATGTCGACTTGGATGGCGTCTTCCTGGTAGCACGTGAAGCCATCCGCGAAATGTTAAAAATGGGCGGAGGTACGATAGTAAATACGGCGTCTATGTACGGCTGGGTTGGTTCGCCCGGCTCGGCAGCCTATAATGCGGCAAAAGGCGGCGTGATTAATTTGACTCGCTCTCTTGCTCTTGAATATGCAGAACAAAATATCCGCATTAACTCATTATGCCCAGGTTTCATTGACACACCCATTATTCCCGAAGAAAGTAAACAAGTATTAGCCGGACTCACTCCGATGAAGCGCCTCGGTAAAGCGGAAGAAATGGCAAAAGCCGTACTTTTCATGGCATGCGATGACTCATCATTTATGACTGGAAATAGCTTAACCGTTGATGGTGGATATACAGCTCAATAACAGCTCTAAACATGCAGTGATTAGCATGACCAAAGTGGCAAGCTCCAAAATGGGAAAATTAGTAGAAAGAGTAGCCATTATTACATGAGCGGTTCAAGGCACGGGCGCTATGCATGCGCATGAATTTGTCGAAGAGGATGCAAAGGTTGTCGTCTTAGACATCAAAATCAGGCCGGCCAACAGCTGGCAGATGAGCTAGGCAGATAGATTTCTTACAGTGAGAATTCTATTGCGACTGGGGAAGAGTAGAAGGCTTAAGCAGATATACAGTATGTAATTTGGAGTACATCGCTCATGTGGCGATGTACTCTTTTGCGTTGTGCTCAGGAGTATCAAAATTCAACGTGAAGTCAACGAATGGGGTGAATGATTACAAAACGGTATTGTTGAATTTGGAAAGCTCTGTATACTACGTTCTGGCCCTCACCTCACGCGCGAGAAGCAACGGGAATATCCCTCGAGTGGTCCGAAAATCGGGAGAGTCGACAAGGGTCTAATTCACTCCTTGATTCCTTATCGATTATTTCACTTGCGGCCAGATGCGCAATCAACGGCGCCAGTGTAATCGCAGAATGCATCACCGTCAGATAAAGTCCCATTATGTGATCGTGGAAGCCCACGATCGGATAGCCGTCTTCAGGCATGGGTCTCATCCCGACCTTTATGCTTTCCAGTTCCAGTTGATTTCCGTCCTTCAGACTGCGACGCAGCGTGTCGAACGCTCGCTTACCGACCGCCTCGGGTCCGTTTTCCTCCGACTCGTCGATATAATCTTCCGCAGCCAACAGTATATGATCTGTCAGTTGACGCGCTTCAAATTGCGCATTTGAGATTAATGTGCGTATCAGTTTATTCGTAGTTTTCATCTGAATTAGAATGGAAGGCGACGACGTTACCGGCACGTGACAACCTAAGGGGTCGCAAAGTTCGGGTATGCCTGTACCTGCGGCCATTACCACGACATCCGACTTCAAAAAACCATTGGACGTATGGATGCCGACTAAGCGGGAATCTTCTTGATGCAGCTGTGTAACGTTGGTTCCGAACTGAATCTTTGCTCCGTACTCCCGCGCTTTGCTGAGTAGCAGCTTCGTTACCCCTATAGGGTCCAACGCACCTTCTTCGCTGACAAAGATCGCTTCATCCGGATATTCTTTCAGATTTGGCTCCAATGCCTCAAGCTGCTCTCGGTTTAATTTTTGAAAGTGGAGTTGCTCCCTTAGGGGTGGAGTTCCCCAAGTCAGCGCTCCATTCCAATGAATGTTCAGTTCGGGCACCTCTTGCTGAAGCGTATGATATTCTTCTAAAGCTGCATCGTACAAATGCCAGTATTCGGGAGCCACCCTATGCGTCGTATGTATCCAGGCAAAAGATTTTTCAGTGACTTCGCCCGCCGCGGCGGGGTGTCGTTCTATTACGGTTACATCTTGATTTCTTTTAGCCAGATGATAAGCCATGGACGCCCCGACAATTCCTGCGCCAATAATCACGATTTTTTGTTTATTCAATTATGACTCCCCCTCTATCACCCTAGTGTAACATAGGCGTCATGATAATCAGACGTTATTACATATTCAGGAAGCTGGGGTGATTGGAGTTCTGTAGAGGGGAATCTGTTTGTTTGGGGGATACAGCACTCATCGATTTTCATGAAAACGGTTCCAAAAGGCTAAGAATGACTGGAAAAGTTTAAAAATGTCTCACTACATACTAGGTTACTCATACGGTAAGCTAGTAGTAGTCCTTATATTTACAGTTCTTCCATTATGAATACTTAGGGGTGATGTTGGAATCCTCTTCGCTGTCTGGTTGCCAAGCAAGCTAATGGTATAAGCCGAACCTAAGAAATGGGAGGTAACAATTATGCGTAAAAGGTTTATAAGTTTGTTCTTGTCAGTAACGATGCTGCTGTTCGTCCTTATTGGATTCAATTCCTCTACATCAGCCGCGGATCCAATCATCAGTTCTGGAAATCCCATTTTTACTAGTATTTTCACCGCCGATCCTTCTGCTCGAGTGTGGAATGACGGACGTATTTACGTGTACGCGTCACACGATATCTTTCCTTCCAGAGGAAGCGATTTGATGGATAAATATCACGTCTTCTCGTCGGACAATATGGTCGACTGGGTGGACGAAGGAGAGATCCTGAGCGCGGACGATGTGCCGTGGGGACGGCCGGAAGGGGGCTTTATGTGGGCTCCGGATGCCGCATACAAGAACGGAACCTACTACTTCTATTTTCCGCATCCTAGCGACACGAATTGGAATAGCTCTTGGAAGATTGGCGTGGCAACAAGCGACAAGCCTGCCGAGGACTTCGAGGTTCAAGGGTATATACAGGGGCTTCCTGGCAGCAATTTGATTGATCCTAACGTATTCCGCGACGACAACGGAACTTATTACCTGTATGCCGGGGGAGGAGGTACCAGCTACGGGATGAAGCTTGGTGGCGACATGGTGTCGATAGATGGTCCCGTCAAGCAGTTCACCGAGCTGGAGGATTTCCACGAGGCTACTTGGGTGTTTAAGCGGGGAAGCGTTTATTATTTAATGTACTCCGATAATAATCCTGGCGCGAACCGGATGCGGTATGCAACCAGCAGCAATCCTCTTGGACCATGGACCAACCGCGGCGTCATACTGGATCCGGTATTCGGCAGTGAAACTTCGCATGGGTCCGTTGTGGAATACAAGGGGAACTGGTATATGTTTTATCATAATGCGAAAATTTCCTCGAACGGTACGCTTCGTTCCGTCGCCGTGGATCGGTTGTATTTCAATTCCGACGGGACAATCCAAAAGGTCATACAGACGTCCGAAGGTGTACCAGCTGTTGGACCGCGCTCCACCGCTACCGAGGTCAAGTACTACGATTTGATTAACGAAAGCTTTGACGCATATACACAGAAAACGGAGTATGCCATGAATATGAGCAACGTATCCATAGGAGGAGGGGCGACCCGATCCGGTGCAAATGTTGAAAATATGCATACTCAAGGCTCCTACATTCAGTTGAATGGAATCAATGGCGGCGCAGGCGGAAAGGCGCTTCTAACCGTACTCTATTCTTCCGGGGACAGCGGGTCAGCCTTTAAGGTAGATGCGAGCGGCGACACGGCCGGAGACGGTTATTTTCTTTCTCTGCCTGGCACGGGAGGGTGGGGCAATTACACCGGCCGAACGAACCGTCTAATTGATTTGAATTCGGGCACGAACAATCAGATCCGGCTAAGCGGCGGTATGGGAGGAGTCAACGTATCGCGCGTCATCGTATCCTTGATCCCGCAAACGACGCAGGAAGCGGAATATCCAATGAGCGGAACTAACGTGTCCGTAGGGGGAGGGGCGACGAAGTCGGGTGGAAGCATTGAAAATATGCATATCCCGGGCTCCTACTTCGAGCTGACTGGGGTTGGCGGTGGTATGGGCGGCCAGAAGCTTTTGACCGTGGTTTATGCTTCAGCGGACGCTCAAACAACCTTTAAAGTGAACGCCAGCGGCGACCCGTCGGGGAACGGCTATTCGCTTACTTTGCCTGGCACGGGAGGCTGGAGTGCCTACACCGGTCGGGCCAGCCGCATCATCGATTTGAATACAGGCAACAGCAACGTTATTCGGGTGAGCGGCGGCATGGGCGGAGCTAACGTGAGCCGAGTCATCGTCTCGTCGATTCCGTAAACAGGAGTCCGTTAAAATAACAAAATAATTGCTTAATCAATAAGCAGGATGGGGGCTGTGACAGGTTACTGGTTGGTGACCGGTTGCGGCCCTCTTTGGGCTTTCCTTTCAACAGGTTGCAAACAAAGCGAGAAGTGAGTAGTCGCAGAAGGTTCGGAGTCAGTCAAAGTTTAGCAGTCGGGTCAGGTGGTTGTTGAACGCTTGTCGCTTTTGCTTCCGTCCATTCACGAACAGGCGCAAGCTTTCATGCGGAGCAATAGTTCGACCACCATTGACGCCAAAGCGATGGCGTCGATGATCGGTCTACTATTCTGATTTATTATTAAGAAAACCAAGCAGGCAAGGTGGCAAATAAATAGCTTCAATAAAATTAAGCAAGTGTTGTAATCACGAGTGGGCGGAAATGAAATTATCCTTAAATAAGCTACGCTATATTAAATTTTTGACCACCCGAATACCGGCTGCAAAATCTTGCGAATATAATAAGCCATTATCGTCATTGGGGTCCAAGAGCTGCGCTTGTTCTGGATGTATTGATCGTTGATAATATAAGTCCGAGTGGAAGTAGGGCTCTTCAGACCAAACATTTCCCACTTCGCCGGATCATTCGAACCTTCGAGTCTTACAAGCATATTCTCCGACTCACTATTTATTTTAGCCGGAATTTGCTCGTAGGCTTGGGCGATTTGCACATGAAATTCGTCGATCGGATTGCGGCTAGCAAGGCTCTCCAAGTGGATGCCTTCGCGAATGTAAGAAACGTATGCCAGATGGTCAGCCCAGAACTCGTCGATATAAAAAAGTCGTACCCGCTGCTCCGAAGGGCTCATCGGCTTCTCGCCTTTCAAAATTTCGAGCCTCTCCTCGTATAGAATCCGCCTCTGATCCTCCACCATATCCGAATAACAGTTCAGTTCCTGGCGGATATGAAAGTTTTGCCCCATAGCAACGCGCTGAATATGCGCGATTTTGCTGCGGAGCCCCGGCTTTTCGAGAGCCTCATCCTGCCTCAGATTGCGAAACGCTTTATCGATGCCGAACTGAAGCAGCAACTCGTCCTCCAAGCTTACGAAAATTACGGAAGCTCCCGGGTCGCCTTGGCGGCCAGAACGCCCGCGCAGTTGGTCGTCGATCCGCACGCTTTCGTTCACATGTGTGCCAATCACGTACAACCCACCTAGCTTGGCGACAGCTTCTGCTTGCATGGGGTTGCCTCCGCCGAGCCGAATGTCGACGCCCCGCCCTGCCATATTCGTAGACACCGTCACGGCCCCGATTTCTCCTGCTTTGGCTATGATCTCGGCTTCTTTGGCGTCGTTTTTCGCATTCAGAACATGGCAAGGTACACCGGCAACCGCTAGCGCCTCCGCCAGCATGTCAGACTCCTCGACGCTTGATGTACCAATGAGAATCGGACGACTCGTCGCATGGACGGATATGATTTCTTTTACAAGTGCCTTGAGTTTGGCTTCTTTATGAGTATAAATCCGGTAGGGATGGTCGATCCGTATGTTTGGCCGGTTCGGCATTATTTGTACGACCTGCAGCGCATAAATATCTTCGAATTCCATTGCGGAGGCGTAAGCGGTAGCCGTCATTCCGCAAATCTTCGGATATAGGCTAAGGAAGTGTTGAAGGGTGATCGTCCCGAGAATTTCCCCGCCGGATATCGACTGCAGCCCTTCTTTGGCCGCAAGTGCAGCTTGCAGCCCGTCCGGCAAATGCCTGTTCTCCGCCACGCGGCCGGTATATTCGTCGATCAGCTCAATTTTACCATTCCGAACGATATAATCGACGTCTTTTTTCAATAACAATTCAACATGCAGCGCGCAATTTAATGACGTTAACAAATGACTATTATGGCTATCGTACAAATTGCCGCATCCGAGCAGCGATTCCACTTTCGCAGAGCCTGCTTCATTTAAATATACGTTCCGTTCGAACTCGTCGAAGTCGAAATGCTCTACTTGCTCGAGGTGCCGAGCCACTTCTGCGAAACGAATGCCGTCGTTGCTGGAAGAGCCCGACTCGCCGGCGATGACTAGCGGCACCCGCGCTTCGTCAAGAAGCAGTGAATCCGCTTCGTCGACGATGACGTAGTGGAAAGGACGATGTACGGTCTCGGCTTCGCCCAGTGCGATCGTGTCTCGCAAATAATCGAATCCAGCCTCCTTGGCTGTAACATAGGTTATATCTGCGGCGTACGCTTCACGTTTCTCGGAAAGGTCCATTCCCGCTTGAACCGAGCTTATAGTTAACCCTAGGAAACGATAGATTGGGCCCATCCACTCCGCATCTCGATTTGCCAAATAATCGTTAAAAGTCAGCACATGAACGCCTTCGCCTGTCAGCGCATTTAGATAAGCAGGCATAACAGCAGAGAGTGTTTTTCCTTCACCGGTATGCTGCTCGATCAAAAATCTCTCGTGAAGAGCGATGGCAGCGATGATCTGAACATCGTAAGGCTGTAATCCGAGTGTTCTTTTCGCTGTCTCACAGACTAACGCATAAGCATCGATAAGCAGTTCATCCAAAGGCGTACCCGATTTTGCTTTCTCTCTTAGCCGGAGGGATTCCGCTTGAAGCTGCCCATCGTCCCATGCTTCCAAATTCCGTTTCCTAATGAGCTCCACTTTGTCCTGATAGACTTGCAGTTTATGCTGGGTATCGCGGTCTTTGAATTTTTGCATCAGCTTGGCGGCTATATTCATAGGAATTTGATCTCCCCTCGGTAGAAATTCGATTAGTTTTGGATAATATTTGTGCTGATCTGTCACCTAATAGGTTTAAATCCATTTCATATAAGCAAAACCATATACTGCACTTACCGTCATCACCGTACTCTATAAAGCAAAGCTGACCGCCATCCAGCAGAGGATGAGTCTGGATAAGCTTTGAGCGTGACCCATTGCTGCCACTCAGACCAGACACTTCGAGAAGCAATATAATCGAAATAAATGGCTAATGCATAATCCATGACAACAGCTTACTTCTCCTCCTCCTTTAAATAAAACACTTCCTAAACGGGAACCTTGTAAGTTACGGCAAATTTGAGAGCGAACGTAATCGAAGGGGAGTAGTCTCCTTTCTCGATAACCCTTCTGTCTGGCGAGTCGCTCCAATGACATTTGTTAAGTCTTGCTGCAACCGTCTGAAGCGCGCCCTCAGTCCACGATCGTTGTTAACAAGCATACGAGGGACCGTCTCTAGTTATTGGTTAGAAAATATTGTAATTTGTCCATTGCAAAATGTAAATAATATATTGCATTCCAGTGGCGGAGAGTATCTGAAAATACTTTGATTAAGCTTCGTGTTGAGTACGAATATAGTACATATTTTATCCTCCTAAATTTGTTCGCTTTCAACTAGCTGCAAAACTCTATGGCATTTTGGTAGGCAGATTCCCTTTTTAAGTAGTCAATATGCTCAGCAATGAATGGAATACTATCGTCTCTATTTTTATATTTTCAGGTTAATGGAAGCGTGGTATTATAACGAATAATAGGTTTAGTTTCAATTATTTTACAAAATTAGATTAGATAAAGGGGGCAACGATTTATTATGCTAGGCAAATGCATAGGCATTGGCTCCAGTTGTGAGGTGCATGAGTGGGGCGAAGAGGGAAAAGTAGTAAAGTTGTTTCATGCTGGCACGCCATTGGAAGCTGTTCAACTCGAATATCGGAACAGTTCTGCTGCTTGGTCCAGCGGACTACCGGCAGCGCGCCCGTTCGAGCAAATCGTGTGGGATAACCGCCTTGGTATCGTCTTCGAGAAAGTAGTCGGATCGACATTCGTGAATCGTTTTTTTGAACAACTGCATGCTTTTCATGAAATTGATTTTGACGATGTAGACAGCGATTTAAGGAAATTTGCTCGCGTCCTGTATAACATTCATAATGGAGACATCAGCGGGATTGTTACTGAGCAAAAGGAGCATTTGAAGGTAATCATCGGTAGACCCTCCTTGCTGACGGAAGACGAAATAACTGCCCTCCATGCTTATGTGGATCAGTTGCCTAATAAACGAATGCTATGCCACGGCGACACGAACGTCAATAATCTCATTTTGCGAGAAGGTATACCAGTTATGATCGATTGGATGCATACCGTAATCGGCAACCCGGCGGCGGATATCGCGGAAGTATGCGTGACGATCCTGTATGCTGTGTTGCCCCCAGAAACGCCGCCTGACGTTAACGCATTCTTTGAATCCTCGCGGGAGACTGCATACCGTATATTCGTCGATGAATATTGCAAGCTGTCTGGCGTGACAGAAGATGAAATATTCCCTTGGTACGTTCCAGTCGCCGCTCGTCAGCTCGCATCGGGTGCCTTATCAGACGTACAAGCGGAAAAGCTTGTTGCTTTGATTAGGGATAAGCTCAGTATCGTGCTTTAGCGAAGAGGGCTGTAATAGGTTAAGGACAAGTTTACGATTGGATGTCATTTTCAGAGCATGACTGCAAGCTAGAGTGTTATTATTCTACCGGCTGACAATACACGTATATAAAATATTACAGAAAATTATGGTAATATAGTTCTGATAGATTACCATTTTAATTTATGGAGGCGCTTACTTATGGACCAACAGTTGCAGCAAGAGGGGTACTTCGGGGAATTCGGAGGAAGCTTCGTTCCACCGGAATTGCAGGAAGTGCTAAACTATTTGAGCGAGCAATTTTACAAGTTCAGTGAAGATCCGGACTTTCAGGAAGAGCTCAGCTATTACCTGCGTGAATATGTTGGCCGCAAGAGCCCGCTCACGTATGCGGAGAGGCTGTCCAAATCGTGGGGAGGACCCAAGATCTACTTAAAGCGCGAAGATCTGAACCATACTGGTGCGCATAAGATCAACAACGCCATTGGCCAGATTCTGCTCGCCAAGCGAATGGGTGCCAAGCGGATTATCGCCGAGACTGGTGCTGGTCAACATGGAGTTGCGACAGCTACGGCTTGCGCAATGTTTAATATGGAATGCGTCATCTATATGGGAGCTGAAGATATGCGCCGCCAGGCGCTCAACGTGTTCCGGATGGAACTGCTCGGTGCTACTGTTGTGCCGGTTGATAAGGGTCAGGGTCGACTGAAGGACGCTGTGGACGAAGCATTGGGCGATCTGGTTCGCAATTATAAAAATACGTTTTACTTGCTCGGTTCTGCGGTTGGTCCACATCCGTTTCCGACGATGGTCAAGCATTTTCAAGCGGTCATCAGTGAAGAGTCGAAGCAGCAGATTTTGGAGAAGGAAGGTCGTTTGCCTGATGCGGTAGTAGCCTGTGCGGGCGGCGGCAGCAATGCGATTGGCGCATTCGCTCATTACATCGACGAGCCGAGCGTTCGCTTAATCGGCGTTGAACCCGATCAAGCACCGACTTTAACGGAAGGCGTTCCGGGTATGATTCACGGCTTCAAATGCTTGGTACTGCTGGACGAGGAAGGAGAGCCGCGGAAGACGTATTCAATCGCCGCGGGGCTCGATTATCCGGGTATCGGGCCGGAGCATAGCCATTTGAAGGTGACTGGACGCGCCGAATATGCGACGGTTACCAATGAGGAAGTGCTGGAAGCATTCCAAGAACTTTCTCGTACGGAAGGAATTATCCCTGCCTTGGAGAGCGCGCACGCGGTTGCCTATGCCAAGAAGCTGGCGCCAACGATGGATCAAGAACAGATCTTGATCATTAACCTTTCCGGACGCGGAGACAAAGATGTCGAGCAAGTATTTCAGATGATTAAATAATAACAACTGTCGGCTGCATCCATGCAAGATCGGGTGCGGTACGATGAAAACAATCACGATTATAACGATGTGATCTAGAATTTGGAATAGCAGACCGGGAGCCTCCTAAGTGGAGAGACTCCCGGTCTTTGTTATATAATTGGCAGAAGAGCTCCATTGAAGATTGGAATCACACCATATACTATAGATATGAAGGCTAATAGAGCGATCTAAGGCTAAAGGTTCCATAATGGATTACATAAATGAACGAAAGAGGCGAGTCAAAATGAATAACATCGTGTCGTTGGAATGGCTAAAAGAGAAACTCGGTGAGCCGAAACTCGTCATCGCGGATTGCCGTTTTCGTTTGGACGATCCCGATGCGGGGCTCAGAGCGTACGAGGAGTCCCATATTCCGGGGGCTGTTTATATGGATCTGGAGAAGGATCTATCCGGTGAGGTCGAGGAATATGGCGGACGCCATCCGCTTCCCGATATTTTTGCAATGACAGTGACGTTCGGCAGGACGGGCATAAGCAACGATTCAATTGTGGTTGCTTATGACGATCAAGGCGGAGCGATGGCTTCCCGACTGTGGTGGCTGCTGAAGTATATGGGGCATGAGCAGGTTTATGTACTGGACAACGGCTTCTCGGCTTGGGCCAATGAAGGGTTGCCTGTATCAACCGAAAACAAAGTCGTGCAACCTGCGACATACCTTGCAACGGTGCAGCACAATATGCTAGTTGAAATGGATGAGGTTAGGGAGCTGCTTGGCAGCGAGGGAGTAACGCTTATCGACTCGCGCGAAGCTCCACGCTACCGCGGAGAGGTCGAGCCGATCGACCGCGTCGCAGGCCACATTCCAGGCGCGATTAATCGTTTCTGGCAAGAGGGTCTAACGGAATCCGGCGGTTGGAAGGATGTCGCCGCTCAATCCGATCGGTTCCATGATCTGGACAAGAACGGCGAGCTGATCGTGTATTGCGGATCAGGCGTCACAGCCACGCCAAACGTCATTGCGCTGCAGGAAGCAGGCTTCACGAAAGTGCGCTTGTATGCGGGAAGTTGGAGTGATTGGATTAGCTATGAGGAGAATCCGGTAGCGACGGGTGACGAAGAGAAGGCTTAATCGAAATAATAGTGTGAGATTCGAAGTACATCGTTCATGTGGCGATGTACTTCTTTGTGTTGTGCTCGGGATCTCAGAAGTCAACACGAAGTCAACGAGTACCCCTTGAAAATACTTACAGGAATCCATTACCCGGGCGTGTCGCTCATATGCTCTCCTATACATCACTTCTAACATTATTTTGATAAGTTAATTTTGACGCATTAACCCAATCAACTCAATAAAGATATAAAATATGAATTCAACAAAAAATCAACAATATTATCGTGAGTGACGTTTATTTTTAATTTCACTACTTACGTTGGTTGTTATCATAGTCGAAGTGAATAACAAAAGCATTAAGACCGTCTCTACTAGGGATGCTTTCTTGTGGATTCGGTATTATCGTGAATAGTAGGAATTTAGCAAGAAAAATCAGGACAACTCCACAGTAGTCTATTACTCTTAACAAGAGGTGATTTATGGGATATTACACTTATATTCGGGATACCATCGATTTCATTGAAGAAAATCTGTGTGAACAGATTTCCTTAGAACTCATTTCTTCCAGACTCTCCTTTTCTCCTTATCACTTTCATAGAGTTTTCCATTATCTTACTGGTATTGCCGTCATGGAGTATGTCAGAAAGAGGCGGTTGTCCCTATCGGTGAATTGGCTGGCGAACACGGATGAGAGCATTATTGATATTGCTTTTAAGCTTCAGTATCAATCTCCCGAGGCGTACACAAGAGCGTTTAAGAGAAATTTTGGATTAAGTCCCAGCGAATGCAGAGTAAAAAAGACGTATGATCATTTAAAAATACTGGAAAGATTGGGGGAGCATCAAATGACGGCAATGGAATTCAAAGGAGATATAGTGATGCAGCCTACTATGAAATTAAAACCCGAGTTCAGAGTTATTGGTTATGAGTTGGATACATCAAAAAGTAATACAACCATCCCTGAGTTTTGGAACAAGTATCTTAGTAATGACTGGCCCAGTACAATTCCTAACTGGATTGATCCTGCAAGATGGATCGATTTGGGGATATGTCATAATTGGAAGGAGGACGGGAGCTTCAAGTATCTTTTGGGAATGGAGGTCACAAGTTTCGATAATGCTCCGATCGGAAGTGTTTACAAAACATTTTCTTCCGCCACATACGCCATTTTTACAACGCCACAAGTTCCGCGTGATGTTTTTGTCTCATCAATCAGCAAGTCTTGGGATTATATATTTAAGGTGTGGTTGCATCAATCCGAATATGAAATCACCGAAGGTCCGCAATTTGAGCTGTATGATGAGCGTTGCCAAGCGCATATCGATAGTCAAATAGACATCTACATACCTGTAAAAAAGAAGGCGAGTTATAGTGATCGGTAGAGTGGATGAGCATGATGAACACATTTGGGAAAGAAGAGAAGCCATTGCGCTTTTGCGATCAATTCCGAGTGTATGTAATAAGTAACTAGAAGGGTGTGCTTGATCTGAACGCTTACGAAGAAGTTTGCCAGTGGGAAAGGACGGAAGCCGTTAAGCTCTTAAGTCAATCTGGGCTTGAGGCAGGAATGACCGTTATGGATATTGGGTGTGGGTATGTACACTATACGATACCGGCAGCGATTGCCGCTGGAACAAATGGAAGCGTAATCGCTATAGAGAAGTTGAAGAAGATCATTAAGCATGCCGAGAGACGACTAGACGAAGCGGGTGTAAAGAATGTTGAATTGATGAATACGAATCATCAAGGCTTACCAGATGAAGTGCAAAACCAGATTGACTTCCTAATGATGTACGACGTCATTCACCATTCGCCAAGGAGTGAAATGCTCGAAACTGTAGTTCGATGTTTGAAGCAGGGTGGTATTCTTTCATTCCTCGCGTTTAAAGATCTCAGTGATTATAAGCCGTCCTTGTTTGAAAGAGTGTTAAAGGAAGTAATCCAAGATATAGAAGCCTCCGGGTTTACGATGAAGAGTGAAATACCATTTGGTGGCGTGCATTTTGATCATTTTCACAGCAGCTATCATTGGAAGAGATACGGTGAGGTCCGTCTAGCATCCCTTGAACGAGGCACTGTGTATAATTTCATGAAGGCTAAATAACCTCGATGTATCTCCCGAATGTTATACGACAGCTGGAGTGATTGGATTAGTTTCTCTAACAACCCCATCGCCATGCAGCTTGTAAGCTGCGGCGATGTATTTTTATATCGTGAACTCAACACGAGGTCAACCAATGGATTTCGAATGGTGAAATGAATTATTTTCAGAAGCCTAGTGTACGCTCTTATTCATTCTAAATACACAAAGATACCGGAACCTTTGCCCGTAATTGCCTAGCGTCCTGATTAGACAACGTGACGTTTGTATGATATGGTGTGGTTTACAGATAGGCATTCCACTTTTCGAAGTGGGGTGCCTTCCTGTATATTTACGGAGGTTTTACATTAAATGTATTGTGCCGTAATCGGCAGAACATGGAGGTGGTGATGCTATGTTTCGCTCTTTATCCCCAATCGGGGAAGATTCAGCGACTAAGGAACGAGCGCAAAGATCTTTTAATAAAGAGGAGAGAGTTAAGCATGACAACATTTATGCAAGCAGAGAAACGTACACATTTGAATACATCAGGGCTTCGTAATCTACGTAAATCAGGTCGTCTGCCTGGTATTGTGTTTGGTAGGAATGTAGAAAATAAGATGGTTCATATTTCAACGATAGAATTTCATAAGTGGTTGAAGCAAGGTGCATCTGGTTTTATCGATATACAGCTTGACGGGAAAGATTCGGTGTCCGTATTGCTTGAGGATCTCCAGCGAGATCCGGTAACGCGTGACTTGATTCATGTTGATTTCCAGCAAGTGCAGAATAACGAAATCGTATGCACAAAGATTCCAGTAAAATTCATAGGCAAGCCAATCGGATTGAAGCAGGGCGGGATTGTACAACTTCAGTCCGAGTTTATTGAGGTAGAAGCATTGCCAAGGCATTTGCCGTCGGTGATAGAATATGATATCAGCGGTATGAATATCGGTGAATCCGTCTATGTTAAGGATTTGGATTTGTCGTCAGAAGTTACACTTATTTCCGGTAAAAACGAGTTTCTCGTATCTGTAGTGAAGCCTTAACTCATCCTATTAGGTTTCAGCTATTAAAAACACGTCGTATCTGCAGCTTACCTGCTGGTACGACGTGTTTTTGCGTAATTTGACATCTTCCTCCCGTTCTTAAGGACCATTGACGGCGCTTGCAGATTATCCCCATAATAGAAAAAGGTGTTACATAAATTTACAGTTGGGAGAGGGTAAAATGTCCAAACGCGTGCTTATTCTAACGGGCGACGGTGCAGAGGTTCTGGAGGTTTATTATCCATTCTATCGGTTGAAGGAAGAGGGCTACGAGGCGGTGATCGCTTCGCCGAGAAAGAAGACATTGAATACGGTATGCCACGACTTCATCGAGGGATGGGATACTTATTCGGAGAAGCCAGCTCATCTGCTGCCGTCTGATATAGCCTTTGCGGACGTGGAGCCTGCTGACTACGATGCCTTGATCATCCCAGGCGGACGAGCTCCTGAGTTCATCCGCAACGATCAAGATCTTCCGCGAATTGTCCAGCACTTTCTGGATGCGGACAAGCCTGTAGGCGCGATTTGTCACGGTGCTCAGGTATTCCTGGCACTGCCAGATCGTTCCTACTTCAAAGGCAGAACGTTAACGGCATACAATGCGTGCAAGCTAGAAGTCGAATCACTCGGCGCAGAATATGCAAGCGAGACACTGCATGTAGACGGAAATTTAGTATCGGGTCATGCATGGCCTGATCTCCCTGGATTTATGCGGGAATTTCTAAATCTGCTTGGCCGGACGTCGAACAAGGAACTAACCTCAACCACGAACTAATTCTTAATACAGCGAATATGCATCGCCTTTCAAGTGTTGGCTTTGCATACGAATAGAAGAAGGAAAAGACACCGTTGGGGCAATGTCATTAAGTTAACATAAGAGTCAGGACCGGGAATAAAAATAGAATCAGAAACGGCTTGGGAAAAAGTCCTGTGCCGTTTCTTTTTTTATGCAAGTATGAAAAAAGGGAACAGCAAACAAGCGGATGGATGATCAGCTTAAAAA